>JAIQFF010000066.1 GCA_020073395.1 Terriglobia bacterium | reverse complement strand
AAGGGTTGACTCCCAAAAGTATCGAAATAGAGATACTTGCTGTCCTTCGACCAGCACAAGTAGCCAACTCCCACGTGCGCCAAATCGTTCCATTTGCCGGTCTTCGTATCGAACAGCGATAACTTTTGGGAATCGATTGTGGTGGCCGCGATGTACCTTCCGTCAGGGGACCATCGCGGCGAAAGGAGGCCCTCCGAATTTGGTAGAAAAGAAAGGTCGTGGGTTCGTAAGTTGAGCACGAAGATCCTTGTGACTGGATCAGAACCTTCTTTCGGATCGGAGCCGGTAAAAACGATAGAATTACCGTCAGCAGACCAACTTGGGTCGGCTTGTCGCTGATCGCCGGGGAGCACCTCAAAGGGGCTGCCACCCTCTGAAGAAATCATAAAGATTTGCTTTGCCTTACCGTCTTTGGACCCATCAAACAGTATGTGGGTTCCGTCCGGAGACCATCGCGGCAGGTGTACGGTGAACGGCGAGAATGTAAGCTGTTGTTTGTCGGAACCATCTATCCTGCTTCGCCACAGAGAACCGTCCGGATAGCTAACATAGGCCACCCATTTTTCGTCTCGAGAGAAGCCAAGCCGGTCGGCAGAAATTCCTGAAAGGTAAGGCAGAAATTGGCGAGCCTTTGGGTCATAGCGCAACAACTCGCCACGGCGCTGTTCGCCTATAACAAACAGCTTCTCGCCACTTCCACTAAAAACCGGAACCAGGAAGTTCATCGGTCCTGCGGTGAGCTGCCGCGGTAGAGGCTTGGAGTTCCAAAAGTGATTCGCCTTTTGAAGTACCCATATGTTGCTTCGCCCGTTTCGCGAAGATTGAAATGCAAAGTACTTTCCATCCGGACTCCAGTTGCCGCAGCACTCCGCGGGCGGATCGTTCCACCCGGGCAACAAAGGATGCAGCCCGTCGCCATCAGCTGAAACCTCCCACAGGGAAAGCGTGTCTGTTCTATGATCTCTTAATGTGAAGCGCAGCAGATGTCCCCCTGGTTCCGAGCGCAGCCAAAGGGGCGTGCCGGCAGTTGTTACCAATTTCCGCGATCCACTGCCATCAGCCTTTGTCCGATATAGATCGGAGCCATTGGCGTAAACGATGTCCCCATCTGGGGTCCAGGTCGCATCATGAGCCTGAACTCCGCCAATGCGACGAGCTGGTCCACCTAAAACAGGCATAGTCCAGAGAGGGGATTCCGGCTCCGAGCCGTTAAAACCCACTACAAGCAGCTGGGCACGATCAGGCGAAATGTCGGACATCCGCGGGAAGCGAAACGACGTTTCTATGAAAGCAGTTTCGCTACCTGCAGTCGAGACGTGGGCGAATCGCAATTCACCCTTTCCTACCTCGGTGAAGTAAAGACGGGCGCCATCAGTAACAACGGGATAGAACGAATCGGGAAACTCCTTCTGCCGGCTATCACTCGTGACGGGATAGGAACCGGTCGGCGTAGGGATGGCAGGATACTCGGTCGCATCGATGATTAAAAACAACAGACCCAAGAGAGCAACTCCGGTAGCGACCAAAACCATCTTCTTGTGTGAGGGCTTGCCGGTTTTAGAAATGGCAGGGGCCGCAAGTGAGGATCCCGAAGAGATCCCAGAATCTACGTCACGCTTGAGACGCTGTAACTCCGACTTTAGGTCTCGAGCCGTCTGATATCGCAAGGCAGGATCTTTTTCCAGAGTGCGTCCGATTATTTGCTCAAGCCGCGGTGGTACAACCCGATTGATTTGCGACGGTGAGACAGGTGTGCCATTCAGAATCGCATCCAGAACGATGCCATCGCTGCGTCCCTTGAATGCCTGGCATCCCGTGGTCATCTCGTAGAGTACCAAGCCAAAGGAGAATAGATCGCTGCGTCCATCCATCGGTTCTTGGCGTGCCTGCTCCGGCGACATGTACGGAATCGTGCCCATTAGGCCCTGCGTCTTGCTGAGTGACCTGTCTCGGGTGATCGGCGAAGTCGAAGAAGGTGCTACTTCATCAGAGAGGTATAGGTACTTCGCGAGTCCAAAATCCAGAACTTTGGCTTGGCCTTGGTGGCTTACAACTATGTTTCCAGGCTTAATATCACGGTGAATGATGCCTTGCGCGTGCGCCCCGTCGAGCGCGTCAACCACTTGGATACCTATGTCGAGTACATCCTTTATCCGCATTGGACCGGCGCCCAGTCGTGCCGCAAGACTCTGGCCAACAACGAGTTCCATCACCAGAAATTGAATGCCATCAGCCTGCTCGAGTCCGTAGATTGCCGCGATGTTGGGGTGGTTCAGCGCGGCCAAAATCCTGGCTTCGCGCTGAAAACGAGACAACCGGTCGGGATTGTGAACGAAAGCCGATGGCAGGACCTTGATCGCGACGTCACGCCCAAGCTTGGTATCGTGAGCTTGGTAGACTTCTCCCATCCCGCCCGCGCCAAGCGGAGCAAGGATCTTGTAAGCTCCCAGCTTGGCGCCATTCCTGAGCGACCCACCGTTGAAAATTGCGTCACTCTTCATTTGAGAGCCAGAGTACCAATTCACCCTGTCAGCGGTACCCAAAGGGTCGTTTGGGGATCGCACGGTACCGCCGACTCCTCCCGATGCGTTCTAAATGTAGCTGAACCGGGTTCTCCAAGCAAAGAAGCGGGTTGTTGAGTTGTTTAGAGCTGATAAAAGCCACAGGTCTTGCGTGCGAGATTCCCCAAAGAGAGCGAAAAACCGCAACTTTTCTGACAATATTACGGTCCGCAAGACGGGGGCCCCGCGGAGACCTGGAACTAACTTTGCCTGTGACGCCGTTGTGACCGGAGCAGGGCGCAAAGGGCACATCTATAAGGGAATTGGCAGCAATCCGATATTTGTCGAAATCGCGTCGGACGCACGCAGAAGTCATTGAAAGCACTGGAGGGTGACCCACTTCTATGCCCTCAACGCAGCCGTTGTTCGAGTTGCGCTCTTCCATTGACGCGAGCAATGCGTCCCTCTGGGGCTATGTCCCCAGTGCCGACGGGAAGCGCTTCTTGGTAGCGGAGATCCCCGGCACGAACAGCGATGCGCCGCCCCCGCCCGTGACCGTGGTCGTCAACTGGCTCGGCAGCGTGAAGAAGTAGCGCGATCCTAAATTCGCAAGCCGGATGCAACCCCACGAACCCCTCCGCGTCCGGGAGTCCATTTCCGGGAAGTTCCAGCACTTGGCCGCAACATCGGCATCTCCGTGGAAGTGACCCACGCTGCTGCTGCGGTCAACTCCTGAGTCACGGGCAACCCTTCCATAATCCGGTAAGGTAAGGGTTGCGACCATGCGGAGCAAATCGCGGCGGCTCGAACCGAAATGCCACGCTGGCCACTTCTATCGATAGCGTGATCGTTAAATTGGTTCGGCCTGACCGTACAAGTACAATTCCTTCCGGAGGCGTCCCAAAAGGAATAGTAGTGTTTTGCCTCAATGAACAAGCCGGAAGCCGATCTCTACGCGGACCACCACATGACGAACAACGCCGGGTTGAAATTCAGCGACGCTCCTCCAGCAGGTTGGGCTGTAGTCACTGGTGCGGCTTCGGGCTTGGGATTCGCGATCTCCAAGGAGTTAGGGCGAGACTGCAATCTTATGTTGATTGACTCGGACGCGTCCGGCCTGGCCAAGGCCCACCATGACCTTGGAGGGGGCGCCCACCGTATCTAAGCGGTCACGGGCGATGTCAGCGACGCAGAAACTCAGCATGTCCACGGAGATCGCGATGCGCGGCAGGTTGTTCTTCTTGAACTTGGTGATGAGACCGTCGCCGTAGCTACCGTCGCGCACCCGCTCGGTCGTCGATGTGATGACCTGCATGACGCCCACATACTGCGGATACATCTCCTCGAAGACCTCGGCGATGCGGTGGGCGCTATCTCCTTGACGTAGTGCCGGAGTTGTTCATCGGCCTCGCGCGCGTTGCGTGAGCATCGCTTGGCTTCCACAACGGCGAGCACGTTGCCGCTTGCGTCGACGAGCACGAGATGTGGCCAGCTTTGGAATTTATTGCGGCGCCCTCCGTAATCTAAGACGAACGATTCGAGTCTGTGAGAGAACGCAACTTCAACTAGATAGAGGCGCACGGATGGCACTTAACGGCCTCGAAAGGGATGTAAAACCCACGAACGGATTGCAAACGGATTGCGTTGGGAGAGCGGCCAGCAAGGCCGCTTGGTAGGATCGCATGTGTGTCGCGTACTCGTCGCGTAGTTATCGCGTCTTAGTCGCTAAATGACGTATGCTGGACCAATGAACAAGCTTCGACCGGGCAAGACTACTCTTTTTTAGAAAGGGCTGCTGAACACTTTGGTCGCGAACTTGCATCCAAGAGCGCAGGTGCAAGGGGCATGCAGCCTATGACAAACAGGGTTGAGAAACTCAAAGCGGAACTAGAAGCCCTAATTCTTTGGGATCGCCTGTTCACGGAGGATCCCGCGCCTGAGAGGATCGACAAGGATGCTTGTTTTGCCCGCATCTTCCGACGGGTACAGGTCGTCGCAGAACTACACGAACTGGTCTCAAGGAACTAGTCGGGTTGCATCCCGTCTTCAATCTATAGGAAAAACAAAAATTCATTTCAGAGTTGAGGGTGGGCCGCGAGACGAGGAGGCGTAGAAGGTGTGTCCTGGCGGGCGATACCCCGCCGCCACCCGTCGTCAACAACACGCACACACCCGCAGCAAGCGATTTTTCACTAATTCGAGAGCGGAGAAGGTCGTGGCAACCACCGCGCATAGGGATGGTCTACCGAGACTCCGTAGTGGGCTTAGTGGGAAGAGCTGTACTTTCGGAGGAGGCGACTCTCGAAAGGTCCCGGAATCTACGCGGCTACCTGCGTGTTTTCCGCTCTGACCCTCCCCACCCAGTACATTGATTAACCTCTTAACCCACACGATAGGGGCCGAGTTTGGCCGTATTCTTAGCTCCGCCTCCAGACAAGCCCCTCCCCCAGTCGTCTAATCAATCTTGAAGCGGCGGAGATGGCCCTTGGCGAGGGTCCGGGCCGGTAGGGCAGGAAACTCGAACACGCATAGGGGTCGTCTTCGCTGCGGACCATGTTCTTGCGAGAGTGGCTAGTTGTCGAAAGATCGACAAGGTCGTGCATGCGGAGTTGCAGGCTTCTACTGTTGTGCTGTGCCCTTCACTACCAGTGCAAAGGAAATCTTTTCGCCGGTCGAGACTTCCATGTTAGAGGAGAAGGTCCAGTGGTCCTGGTCATCCTTGGAGATCCCCGGGGCCGTGCCGCCGTTGTCGTGCTGAACCAGGCTCAGGCACCCGGGATGGCGGGTACCTGTCGCCCTCTCACTGAGCGCCACCAGATCGGGAAATTTGAAGACGGCATCGGGGTCAGCATCCGATGCTGCCGGAACCAGCAGCAGGAAGTCACGATTGGGCGCGGCCCCGAGGTGATTGGCGTCGCTGGGCATCAATTCGTAACGGAGGGTGTAAAGGCCGGCAGAAATTGTCTGTCCCCGATAGTCACTGCCACCTTTCGGATAATGCAGGACGCCCACCAACGTCGACTCGGCCAGTTGCGGATAGACCACATCTGCAGCGTCCTTTTTCGCTTGGGCCGGAACGCTCTTGCGCAGCCACAGCTCGCAGAATGCTGTTCCATCATCGAGCGAAATGCGGTAACCAGCGGGGTCAAGGGTCTGACGCACGGCTTCGGGGACAGCCGGGTCAGTCAGGGGGCCAATTCTTTCCACCTTGCCAGTCTGAGCGCTGCAGACCGCCACAAGAATGCCGATGAGAGCGATCGACGATCGCGCCGCGAACTTACCCACGCTGAGGCTCCGGTCTCGGATTATTGGGCAAACGCACCCACGAAGGCGCTGCGTTTGCCGTGAAGACTCCACGATACTCCCAGGCCTGGCCCTCGGTAAGCGTTCTTGAGAGCCACGGCAGGCATGGAATGCGTCAGTTCGGTCAGCGGCGGGTAGTAAGTGACTTCGTTGCCGCACAGGTGGTCGTTTTCACCAATCGAGCGCGTCTGCACCGTGGCAAACTCGCCCGCGCGAAACATGGCGGCGCCGTGGTGCTCGGCGTTTACCACCAGCTCCATCTGCACTGGAATTACTCGCGAAATGTTCTTCAACAACTCACCCCCCATATGCTGGGCAAAGCTGGCGAGGGCGCCGCGCTGCTGTGCGCTGGCCTGGTCGTCCACCAACAATACGGCGTTGGCCGGATAAGGGTTCTCGTAGGGATCGCCCAGGGTGCCCTTGGCACGGACCGCGGCGGCAACAGTGAGCCCTTGCAGCGCGACACCGTTCCAGCTGCCGCTCCGGATGTGCCACGCCAGGATGGCCTCATTGCCGACGAGATTCACCTCGCCATTGGCGAAACACTGACCGGTGTACACGTCGGCGGAGCGGGTCTCGAGGTAGTCGCCGCGAATCTGCTGGGCGGTGGAAACTGAAAGCAACAGAACGAGCAGAAACAAAGCGACTGGCAGGTGATAACGCATACGAGACTCCTTCGTTCCAGGTTCTCCTAATTCTCCTACACGAACCGGCAAAGAGGAAGGGCGCTAGGCGCATTTTCCCGTACCGTGGCAGCCGCGGCTCTTGGAGCAGCAGTTGCCGGGTTCGGCCAGTTCGCCGTCGGGGCCGATGCAAGTCTGCGTGTGCAGGCACCAGAACAGGCCGTCGTTACAGGCGGGCACTGTGGGATCGGCCTCAGCAAGGATGAATTGTCCCTTCCAGCGTAGGGCGGAACAGAGGTTCGGGCGACTAGTATTAAAGCGATCGGCTTCGCTCATCACGCGGCACCTCGGTGTGCAGCTTTCAAGATGGCGCGCTTCAGCGCCACCCGGGCAAGCTGCACTTTGTATCCATTACTGCTCAGTGGCGTCGCGTGCTGCAGAGCGGCTTCGGCAGCCTTCTGCGCGCTTTCCTCGTTCACCGGCTGTCCCTGGAGGGTCTGCTCGGCTTCCGGTGAAGGCCAGGGGACGGGCGCGACGTATCCCAACACAACCCGGGCCGTTTGTACCTTGGAGCCGCTCATCTTGAGCGCGACGGCGGCGAGCGCAAGTGGCCAGTCGAACGCTTCCCTCTGGCGGATTTCGTAATGCGCAGCCTTCACGCCCGTTGCCGGCGGGACCAGCACTTCGGTGATGACTTCATTCGGTCGCAGATCGTGCTCGCGTTCGCTATCGGTCCGGGGGATTACGAAAAACTTTTCCAGCGGCAGCTCGCGCTTCCCCTTCGGACCCTCGATCCGAACCATGGCGCCGTAAGCAATCAAGACTGGAACGACGGTGGAGGGACTGACGAACTTGGCGGGACCGTCGTTGCCGAGAATAGCGTGATAACGATTCTCGCCGGCCGCCACCAATTCCCTGCCGGTCTCGTCCTTGGGCAACAAACCTAGACCGTTGCGGAAATACCAGCAACGCGGGCGCTGGCAGAGGTTGCCGCCCAGCGTGGCCAGGTTACGAATCTGAGGGCTGGCAGCTTCGATCAGGGCCTCGGCCAACACGGGATAGTTCTTCTTTACATTCGCATCGTCGGCCAGGTCGCCGAGGGTGGTAAGGGCGCCTACACGAAGTCCTTGCGCGCTCAAGGAAACTCCGCGGAGATCCTTAATCTCCTTGATGTTGATAAGCCGCTTGGGGGCGACTACGTCATCCTTCATCAGGGCCAGCAGGTCGGTCCCACCCGCGAGAATTTCCGTGTTGCCCCAGGCCGTACCGAGCAAGCTGACGGCCTGGGCTCTGCTGCTGGGACTCACATACTCAAAGGGTCGCATCAGGCACCTGCCTTCTGTCCCAGAACCGCCAGGACGCGGTCGGGTGTGAGTGGAAGGAACGGAACGCGAACACCGATGGCATTGGCGACCGCGTTGGAGATGGCGGCGCCCGGCGATATCACGGGCGGTTCGCCCAACCCGATCACACCGCGCTCGTCGTAGCCCTTGCCGGTCATCATTTTCACCACCAGTTCAGGGATGTCGCTCAGGCCCGCGAGACGGTAGAACTGCATGTCAGGATTGAGCATGCGCCCCGTGCCCGGGTCCATGATCTTCTCTTCGAAAAGGGAGTAACTGATCCCCATGATCAGAGCGCCATAGCACTGGCTTTCGGCAGTTTTGAGGTCGATGATCAATCCGCAGTCTTGGACTGCGACCATCTTGGTGACTCTCACGACGCCGGTTTCGGTATCGACTTCAACCTCGGCCATCTGCACACCGCCGACGCCGCTGTTGGTGAGGTCGGGTGGCTTGCTCTTGTCGGGATTCTTACCGCGAACCGTCAGCGGCATGGCTCCCAGCTTGGAGCAAGCTTCCTTCCAGCTGAGCGACCGGCTGGAATCTCCCTTGACGCCGATCCTTCCGTTCACGCATTCCAACTGGTCGGGTTGCGCATTCAACGCCGGAGCGACCTGCGCAAACAGCGAGTCGCGGGCGTCCACTGCGGCCCGGCGGGTGGAGGAGCTTACCCCGCCGATGGTAGTTGAGCCCCCAGAGCCGCCCGAAGGCGGATAGATCGTATCGCCAATCTGGAGCTGAATGGCTTCGATGGGGAGGCCCAGAGTTTCGGCGGCGACGATCAGAATGCACGTGCGAGTCCCAGTCCCGAGATCCTGCGATCCTAGCTTCAGCTCCACCGAGCCATCCGGATGGATCGTTAGGTCGCAGTCGCTGGCGTGGCCGCGTCCTCCCCAGGTGTGAAACGAGACGCCAACTCCGCGCACCATCCCTGACTGGTTTTGGCGGCGGGGATGCCACTTCTGCTTCCAGCCCATCAGATCCGCAGCAATGGCAAGCTCTTCGCGGTAGATATTCTGACGGGGCTTGGCCATGTCGAGATTCTTGCCAAAAAATTCCACCGGATCCATGTTCAATTTGGCGGCTAGATCATCAAGTGCGCACATGGTGAGCACCGCGGCCTGTGGGTGGTTGGGTGCACGCCAGGCACGGGCGGGACCGATGTTGTTGCGGATGGCAGTGTGTTCTTTTCGCTGGTTAGGCACGGCGAACACATAAGGAATGGGTGGCATCCCTCCGCCACCGGGGCCGCCGGTGCCCCAGGACAGAGACTGCCAGGCGACGACGGTGCCGTCTTTTTTCGCGCCCACTTTCACGCGGGCGTAAGCCGACGGCCGCGCCCCGGCGACCTTGAGCTCGGCCGCGCGCTCCAGCATGATGCGCACCGGTTTGCCGTCGGCCTTCTTGGAGATCTGCGCGGTAAAAATTCCCCATCGGTCCGGCGAAAACTTGCTGCCAAAACCTCCGCCTACGTGGTCCTGGTGAACGCGGATGTTGCTGGCCGGAGTTTTCAGCGGCTCCGCCATCTGCCCGGGGATTCCGGAAACATTCTGAGTGGAGATGTGTGTAAACAGATGATCGGCGTCGGTCCACTCGGAGATGGAACCGTGGCTCTCCAGGCAGCAATGTGTAATTAGCGGAACGCCATACAGGCCTTCAGAAACCACTTCGGCCTCAGCGAAAGCCTTGTCAGGATCGCCCAGAGTCTGCGCCGCGGACTTCTGATAGTTCGATTTCGGCCTGCTCCCGGCGTCGGGATGAACGGCCGCTGCCCGAATGGCGTCCAGCACGGCGTCCGTTGCGCCATCGGATTTCAGCCCCTTAAGCGTGTCTTCGCTGGGCTTTGCCGTGATCCCGTACTGTTGAATTTGGTTGACCATCTGCTGGCTGGGCACCTGGTTGTCGAGCATGTCATCGATATCGTCCATGCTCAACGGGCCTTGGCCCTCTGCTGATCCCTGTGGAGGCTCGGTATCGGTGACCAGGTACGGAAGCTGCTGATATTCCACTTTTATGGCGCGGACCGCATCTTCCGCAGCGAGCTCGTCCACTGCCGCCACCGCTACGATTTCATCCCCTTCCCAGTGAATCGTCGAACCTGGCCCCTGGACGATGTGGACGGCCTTCACCCCGGGCATTTTCTCCGCAGCGCTGGTATCGACGCTGACAAGCTTGGCATGCGCGTAGGGCGAACGCAGCACCTTCCCGTAAAGCATGCCGGGGCGATGGACGTCGTAGGTGTACTTTGCCTGTCCTGAAACTTTGGCGGGAGAATCGACGCGGCTGATCCGCTTGCCGATCAGCGTCCGGTGTTCTGCATCGGGCCACGCGTAGTCCGGCATGTCTTAAGCTCCCTTCTGCGCGACTTGCGCGATGGCTTTGCGGATTCCGTTATAAGTGCCACAGCGGCAGAGGTTCCCGCTCAAACCGTGGCGAATGTCCTCGGGGGTCGGGTGCGGGTGGCGGTCGAGAAATGCTTTGCAGGCAACGATGAACCCCGGTGTGCAGAAACCACACTGCGAAGCGTCATTGTCCACAAACGCCTGTTGCACGGGGTGCAGCTTCCCATCCTGCATCAGGGACTCGACGGTGGTGATTGCCTTGCGCTGGGCCTCGATGGCCAGTACCGAGCACGAGTAAACCGGCTTGTTGTCGAGCAGGACGGTACACGTGCCACATTCGCCACGATCACACACCCGCTTCGCACCGGTAAGCTCAAATTGATCCCGCAGCGCGTCCAGCAACGTGACTCTCGGTTCGAGATCTGCTTTTAGCCGCCGACCATTGATGGAGAATTCCATCGGGACTTTGCCCGGGCCATGGACCACGACTTGCTGGCCCGCTGCCATGGCCATTTTGGGCTCGCCTACCAGGGGCAGAGTGATGGACAGCCCTGAAATCTTGAGGAAGTCGCGCCGGGAAACGCCAGAGACATCGGGCTTGGCTTCAGGATCTTTCGGATTCGGGTCATCATCATCGCGCATTTCTTGACCTCCGCGGAATTGGAGACTGCCGGAGTTGCGACGGTACGCCACGAAAACATCAGCCAGTTGGTTATACGCTGAATTCGGGAACTTGACACTGCGCGCCAACCGCTTTCGAGTTCGAGCAGCTTTCGAAACACAGGAAGCTTCCCGCGCACAATCGTATTCGGTGACCGGTGGTTCCGCAAGCTGCTCACGGGGTCACAGGTAGAGGGGCACGGTTCGTGCTGTCATCGCTGCCCTGCCGTGAGATGTAAGCCGCCCGGGTTCGGTCAGTGAGGCCAGCGTGGGAGTCGCCGTCACTGTAAAAGTTCCGCGTTCATCCCGTCGTACAGGCACACTGCCTGTAGGCCGAAGACCGTACGGCGTGGCCGATCCGGCCGCCGAGGAGGGCAACGGAAATCTTCGCAAGCTGGCTGAGCAGACGGGCGGACGCATGCTTTTCCCCAGGAGTCCCAAGCAGATTGGGGAAGCTTTCGAAAAGATCAGCGAGGAGTTGCGCAGCAGATACGCGATTTCCTACCGGCCCGCGGATTTTAGCACTAATGGGCGTTATCGAAAGATCACCATCGAGGCGCGCAAAGCAGGCAAGAGGTTACAAGTTCGTGCGCGAAAGGCTACTACGCGCGTCCCGCATCGTCCGGGGATTCCGATTCTGCGACAGTGCTCCAAATGTGCTTTCTGCACTGGCCCCAACCAATTGAGCCGCCGGTAACGATCGAAAGCTTCCTCTCCCACCACGTCGGAAAGCATTACGCGCTGCCTAGCACCGCAGAAATATACCGTCCCAGGGACCTTGGAGGATTGTGCCCGAGTGACGGACAAGCCGGAAGTTATCGGTTCGTCCGTCGGATAGGTACCGACAAACGCGCTTGTGTCCACGAAAGGATCACTTCCTGCAAGCCGACTTGTCGTTACCAATCCGCCGGCGGCTTAAGTACTCCGGGTTGCCATCGACACGCAGCCGGCATTCTTGCCCACCCGCAGTTAGTCCATTCGGAGTAGAATCCTGCTGCCTTAGCGCCGTTAGAACTGACCCCCGAAACGAGGTATCCATGAAGGGAACGATGATGCAGTTTCCCCTTACGCTAAGGCCGCTCCTGGAGCGGGCGGAAAAACTGTTTCCGAAGGTCGAAATTGTTTCCAGCCGCCCCGACAACTCGATTCACCGTTATACGTACGGGGAAATGTCCCAGCGTGCACGATCCCTTACCGCAGTTCTCCAGGCGGCGGGTCTGGAGCCTGGAGACCGAGTCGCCAGCTTATTGTGGAACCATTATGCCCACTTGGAAGCGTACTTCGGCGTTCCCTGCGGAGGCGGCGTACTGCACACCCTGAACCTTCGGCTCCATCCGGACGAACTGGCGTACATCATCAATCACGCCCAAGACCGCTTCTTGATTGTGGACGACGTGTTGTTACATCTCTTTGAAAAGTTCAAAAACAAAGTAAAGTTCGAGCGTGTCTTCGTGGTTCCCTTGAGTGGCGAGTCCGTGCCCGCAGCTTTCGAAAATTACGAAACGCTACTGCTCGATAATCGCAGTATTCCGGTCTTTCCGGATCTCGACGAAAACGATGCCGCCGCCATGTGCTATACCTCCGGCACGACGGGAAAACCTAAAGGGGTGGCCTATTCGCACCGTGCTATCGCTCTCCATTCTTATTCCATTTCGCTGCCGGACAATTTGTCCCTCTCCCGATCCGATTGCATCTTGCCGGCAATGTCCATGTTTCATGCCAATGCCTGGGGACTACCCCATGCCGCTGTCATGAACGGCAGTCAACTGGTGTTACCCGGACCCAATCTTCAGCCGGAAAGATTGTTGGATCTTTTGTCCGTTGAAGGCGTGACACTGACCGGAGGTGTGCCCACCATCTGGCTCAGTGTCATCGACGCGCTCGAACGCCAACCCGAGCGCTGGAGACTCCCTCCCGGCATGCGGGTCGTGGTTGCAGGTTCGGCAGCTCCAGAAAGCTTGTTCCGGCGCTTCGAGAAATTCGGGGTGCGAGTGATTCAGCCTTGGGGGATGACCGAGACCACGCCGATTGCTACCGTGTGCACCCTGAAGCCAGGGATGCGGAACTGGCCGGAGGATCGGCAGTTCGAGCTCCGGGCCAAGCAAGGGCTAGCCTCTCCGTTTGTCGAAATCCGAGCTGTCGGAGATCACGGCGAAGTACCATGGGACGGTAAAACTCCGGGCGAACTGGAAATCCGCGGCCCCTTCGTCGCTGCCAGCTATTACAAGCTACCCGAAGAACGCCACCGCTGGACAAACGACGGCTGGTTCCGCACCGGCGATGTCGTCACCATCGATGTCGAGGGCTATATGAAGATCACCGACCGCACCAAGGATCTGATCAAGTCCGGAGGAGAATGGATCAGTTCCGTGGATGTGGAGAATGCTCTTGTGGCCCACCCGGCTGTGAAGGAAGCAGCGGTGGTTGCGGCTCCGCATCCCAAGTGGCAGGAAAGACCGCTCGCGGCTGTCGTCCTTAAAGAAGGTTGCCAGGTCACCGCTGAGGAACTGCGCTCGTTTTTGGCCTGCAAGTTCGCTAAGTGGCAGGTGCCGGATGAATTCATCTTTGTCCCCAGCTTGCCCCATACCTCGACTGGCAAGCTGCTGAAATCTGAATTGCGGCGGCAGTCAAGCACTGGGTGTGGTCTTCAGGAGCGGGGGATTGATTAATTTCCTGCTTGAAAGTTTTTGATCGTTGCATAGCCGAGGGCGCGCTCTAAACTTGACTCCTCGGATACAGGCCAAGATTCCTTGCCTGTTTGACGACAAAGGTAGAGTGGCTATCCAATAGAACTAACTCTAGTCGGAGTACACCAGAGGTCGGGGTGCGGGAGATTGCATGCTCACTTTACGCTTGTTGCGATTGGGAGCGAGTGACGGCTACCCTGAAGTTAACGGTAGCAAAGCCGACTTCTGAGGACTAATCCCGCCGTGGAAGCCGGATTGCGTCCGGTTAGCACCGTGTGCAGGACAGCAGCATCCATCGTGGTTCACGTATAGGTGGAACGATAACATCTCAGATGTACTGTTCGGCCAGCATCTCGGCTGCACTTTCGTCCAGCTGTTCGGCTCGTCGCACTTCTTCGAAACGAGCGAGCAAATCGTCGGGCCGCAGGCGCCGTTTCTCGGCGCCTTGAAAGTCATGGATAATCTGGCCACGGTGCATCATGATTAGACGGTCTCCCAAACTTGCCGCCTGATGCATCGAGTGCGTCACCATTAAAGTGGTGAGCTGGTCGCGCGCAACCACCTGTTCGGTCAAGGCGATGACCAGGTCCGCACTCTTGGGATCGAGGGCTGCCGTGTGCTCGTCCAACAGCAGCAGTTCGGGACGCAGCCAAGTGGCCATGAGCAGCGTAAGCGCTTGACGCTGCCCTCCCGAGAGACTTCCGATAGCACTCTCCAGGCGGTTTTCGAGCCCCATATTCAGCCGGCTGACCTCGTCGCGCATTCTGCCCACCAACGACTGTTTCAATCCCCAGCCAAGACCCCGGCCACGGCCGCGGAGGGCTGCTAGACTCAGATTCTCCTCGATGGTGAGGCTGGGTGAGGTACCGCTGAATGGATTCTGAAACACGCGCCCGATCAGTTCGGCGCGCGCATGCTCGGGCCATCGCGTTACTTCGCGTCCCGCGAGCCGGATGGTTCCTTCGTCCACTAGAAACGTTCCGGCGACGGCATTCAGCAGAGTGGATTTCCCCGAGCCATTGGTTCCGATGATGATCACCCAGGAACCGGCCGCCAACTCAAGGCTCACGCCGCAAAGCGAACGGACTTCATTAGGCGTGCCCGAGTTGAAAGTCTTGGCGACACCCTGGATTTCAAGCATGGGCAATCCGCAGGCGCTTTTTGCGCAAGAATTGCGGCACGATGAGGGCACAGAAGACGAACAGTGCCGTGATCAGCTTCAGGTCGTTGGGACTGAGGCCCCAGCGCAACGCCACAGCGACCAGCAACCGGAAGAGCACGGAACCCATCACCGTGCCGACAATCGTCGTGCCCAACTGGTTCGTCCCTACGAGCGCTTCCCCGATGATGACGCTGGCTAGCCCCCACACCACCATTCCGATTCCCATGCCCACGTCCGCGAACCCCTGGTATTGCGCCAGTAAGGCTCCGGACAGCGCCACGAAACCGTTCGAGATCGCTACTCCGAATACGATCATATTGCTATCGTTGACTCCCAACGCCCGGATCATCTGCACGTTGTCACCCGTCGCTCGCATGGCCATACCGAGGTTCGTGCGTAAGAACAAATACAGCAACGCCCCCGTGAGTGTCACCACAAGCCCGACCGCAGCGAGCACCGACGCGTCGCGCACGCTGACTTCCCATCCCGCGAGATCGAAAGTGGTAGCCCCTTTCATGAGCTTCACCGCGATCTGCTCCGACTGCGTTGCCAGTGTGGTCACCGACAGCAGGGGAACATTGCTCTGACCCATGATGTGCAGATTGATGGAATAGAGCGATGTCATCACCAGAATCCCTGAAAGCAGTGAGTTAATTTTGAAACGGGTGTAGAGCGTGCCGGTGCAAGCTCCGGCAATCATTCCGGCACCGAAGGCGGCCAGCGACGCCAGGACCGGGCTGGTTCCGTGGACCATCAGAGTCGCTGCGACGGCTGCGCCGAGTGTGACCGATCCATCGGCTGTGATATCGGGAAACGCGAAAATTCTGAAGCTGATGAACACGCCCAGGGCCAGCAGCGAGAGGATGAACCCTATGGTGAATGTGCCAATCAGGAGGCTCATATCGCTTTCACGCTCATCGGATCGATTTTCATCTGACCTCAGACGCCGCACCGATCCAGCATGCGCCCCGGACGAACTCGCTCTGTTGCGGCCCGGCCGCCACGCGATCGTCGGTGAGAAGGTGGAGTACACCTTGCAAAGTTTCCGTCTCGAATAAGGTGGTTACCGTAGTTTTCAGATCGATGATTCCCTTCTGAAGGGGGCGATAAGAAAATGCAGCGGCATGAAAATGACCCAGTGGCCACGCTCCGGTTCCCAGCGGCCGGAGCAGGGGAACCAGCGGTGCACATTCGGAACTCGCCGCCACACCGGAGATCAAGGCCAGCGATCGTGAGTACAGCCGTTCTGTGGAGAACGAAAGCCAGGAGCGGACCTCGGGATATTTGAACGGGGCGTCGCTCGCTCCGGCGGCCGCGGCGGGGGAGCGGCGGAGTGCAGCGCCCACCAGTCCAGCCGACTCGACCACCATCACGATTCCGATTGCTGGGGCGCACGAAATCTCCAACGCGGTTCGCACTAACTCCGCGAGCGAAATGGGACCCTCGGCACTAGAGGTTTCAAATCGCATCAGGTGCGTGAATCCGCCTTCGCAGCGCAGGCCATAGAGGACGTTCATCTCTGGCACCAGCTTGCCGCTGGAGACCATGAAATCGGGCACATTGGTTCCATCCGTGGGCAGATAAGCCGCCGAGCCACCCACCGCCAGGAATTCACCAAAGCGCGTCCGCGCATCCTCGAAGCCGTGGCCGAAAGCTCCCAAGCCGAAGCCGAATGTGGCCGACGGATACGTGACCATCTGGCAATCTGCCGGACTGAAGCGGCAACCTTTCAGCAAGCCTGTATCTCCGATCCGTTCGAAGATCATCGGCTTCCCCGGAGCACACTCCATGACTTCGAACGATCCGGCCGGAGATGAAAGGCGGCGGACTTCGGTCTTGTGTACCGAAGGCGGCACAACCGGGGCCGTCTGGGCGAGCAGGATGGTCGAAAGCCGGCAGAGATCCAACACCTGCTTCACTCGCTCCGAAGGACTGGTGATCACGAAACTTCCGCCGATGCCCTTCAGTTGGGTGTGAAACTTCACCAGCAAACCGACACCGGCCGAACTGAGGAAGGAAATCTCGGATAGATTCAGACAAATGCCATGCGCTCCTCCGCGAATGACCTCCTCCAGGTTGCCGCGCAGGTGCTCCGTCCAATAGTTGTCGAGGCGTCCCTTCACCTTCACTTCGAGAGCTTCACCGAGTTGTTGGGTGACGATTTCCATGGCTGGGCTATGGGCCCACGCTCCGCGCGAGCTCCGGGCGAATGGTTATACCCAATTCCGCCGCATTGCTGCGGCTGATCGACACTTCCTCCACGGCTACTTCTTCGATAGGCATGTCTTTCGGATTCTCGCCGCGCAGAACCCGGCCTGCCATTTTTCCGGCGACCAACGAGGAGTACTGCATTCCGACACCGAGGCACGCCAGGCCACCGCGGGGCAGCGCCGAGCATATGTCGGTAATCAGGGGAAGTCGCGCACCCTTCGCGCCCTTTACTGCGCCTTCATATCCCTGAATACCCGTATTGTCAGCCGGCAACCAAACCACCTGGATATCGCGGCCAGCCAGGATCTGCACCGCTTGCAGGACCTCGTTCGATCCGCTGACGGCGATCTGTTCCAGCCTGATGCCGCGTTTCTGAAATACTTCGCGTGCGACCGCCTGTTCCTTCACCGAATTGGCTTCCGCCGGATTGTACATGGTTCCTACGGCGCGCAATCCCGGCACCAGCTTCTGCATGAAATCCAGCATGTGACTTACGGGCGGGAAACTGCCGACGCCAGTCACGAATGGCAAGTGCTCCGTACGGCTCTTCCCCGCTCCCGCCGCAATCGGATCGCTCACGCAGGTGAAAACCACTTTCTTGTGCTTTACGTTGCTGCACGCTCCAGCAAGGCATGGCGTGGAGATGGTCATAATCAGGTCGACATCGGAGCTGTCGTAGTTCTGAAGAATGGCAGGAATGTTGATCATTTCCCCTTGCGCATCCGCCCGCACAATTTCCAGGTTCTTTCCTTCTTCGACACCACTAGCTTTGAGTCCGTCGAGCAGGCCATTCACGCAATAGTCGTTACTGACACTATGCGCGTAGTACACGATCGCGGCTTTGAATTTCCGGACGCCCGCGCCCGCATTGGCTGCGGAAGCCGTTCTTCGGTGTGCTAAGTCGGAAACGAGCAAGATCGACGAGAGGAGGGCGATCAACGCGAGCCCCATCGTTAACCGCTTCAGTACGGACCAGACGGGTAACTCAGCGAACGCGCGCATTGCGTGGGTAGCAGGCTCCTCTGGTGTGAGGCGACATTATTATACTGATCATTCTGCGAAGCGGGCGGAAATAGGAGAAAGCTCACCCTTGCGCTCCGTTGGCACGGTGTGCGGTGGTTGCAAGGCGAGTGCGATCATGATCTGTCGAGCGAATCGCGATCCGAATCCCTGTTGCACAGGAGCTCTTTCCATGAAGGATCAGAGCTTCAGCCTATAGCCGTTGCACCGTGTTGCTCCGCGCCAGGCTTGTTATAGTGATTGGTCGACAGGAACACGACAGAGGGGATCGGGGCAATGGGAGCAAAGCTGTGGAACCGGCGTCAGGTGATGCAAAGTTGCGCGAAAGCTGTGGCGGCCGCGGCACTTGGAGGACTCACGTCTGGAAGGGCCCGGGGGCGCCCAGCTACCTCTTCCAGAGCCGCTCCAGGATGACCGGCTCACATTTGTGACGACGACCGAGGCGAACGCGTGGCAAGAGGGCGCGCTTTTCAACGACGTTCAGTTGGGACTTGCTCAACCTGAATGTCGATTCGGAACAGATAACACAGGCGGGCAAGACAGCGCAGATCATAGAAGGCTTTGGCGCATGCTTTAACGAGCCTGGCTGGATGTCGCTCAACGCACTGAGCGAGCCGGACCGGGAAAGCGTGCTGCACGAACTCTTCGATCCCACAGCCGGCGGACGCTTTACCTACTGCCGCATGCCGATCGGCGCGAACGACTTTGCGAATGAGGCTTACACCTACGACGAAACGGATGGCGACTTCGATCTGAAGCACTTCAGCATTGAGCATGACAGAAAGACGCTGATTCCGTTCATCCACGGAGCGCAACGTTACCAGCCGAAGCTACTCTGAAGTAATCCCAAGGTAAGAGTTGCCGACAAACTGGGAATTATGGGCGGATCGCATCGTATGCGGCCGCGGTTGCTTCTGTTGGCCCAACAGCGCAAACACGGCAGCGGAGATCTCGATCAGAACTGCGGTAGCGCTGGGTTGTGAGGCTCCCACCTTTCGCTGGCAATGCACTCCTTGATGGCTGATTCAGCGTCCTCTAAAGCCTCTTTGAGCGTCGGATGTAAGTGCACTTCCGCGTTTGGTCTTTCCGCGATGACCTGGAGACTTGTCTGTACTACCCGTCCCTCGAAGATACGCACTTGAAACTGCTCCTGCTCGACCACTGCGATCTGGCGATAGAGGGCTCTCATTGCGAACGGCGGTATCCTGCAAAGCACCCGGTTAAGATGCACTTCTCCTCGCATGGTCGAATGCTACACCGCCAGCGGATCCAACCACAAGCGCCTCGACGTTCATAGCGGTCCGCCGTTACAGCTTTGTGAGCTTTTGAAAAAGCCTCCGAGTAGGGCAAGCTCAGGGTCAGTCAGCGGGTCGTTTTGGTTAAGGTTCTCGTGGGGAACTATCCGCGCGTACCTTGTTTCCGCGAGCATTCATCGTCAGGGCATTCGATGCCAGCGACTCTAGTTGTAATGTCTTCGGCTGCTCTTCCCCGCAGAGCACGCGGAACACCCCGTCAGAGAGCGACTGCAGTTCATCCTCGCCTGGGTAGACTTTGATGGGCGCAATCCATTCCAGATATTCGCTCAGTAGCGACACAATTCTTTTCGAATGTGCCATTCCGCCAGTGAGAAGCACGCCATCCACCTTCCCCCGCAGAACTGCTGCCATGGCTCCGGCTTCTTTCGCTATCTGGTAAACCATTGCCCCAAAAACTGCGGCGGCTTGCTCCTCACCCGCATCAATGCGGCGTTCCACCTCGATGAAATCTTTTGTGCCCAAGTAAGACGAGAGGCCGCCGTCCCCAAACACCAACTGGTTGAGCTGGTTTTGCGTATAGACGCCGCTGAAGCAAATCTTGATCAGCTGTTGTACCGGAAGCGACCCGGACCGATCGATGCCGAAGGGACCTTCCTCGCCGGTATTGCTGTCGATCATTTGTCCGTCTCGGTGCGCCGAAACAGAAATCCCGCTGCCCATGTGTACGACGATCATCCTCATTTCTCTGTACTCGCGATCTTGTTCCCGCGCGAAACGTCTAGCCACAGCCTTCGTGTTCAGCGCATGAGACAGGCACGAACGCTGCATGAGGGCGGACCCGGAAATTCGCGCACACTCCTGCCATTCGTCCACACTTACCGGGTCGACAACGTACGCTTTCACCCCAGCCGCCTTGGCGAATAAGTGCGCCAGCACAGCCCCCAGATTCGACGCGTGCTCTCCCCGGCGCGCAAGCCGAAGTTGTTCCAGCATCACGTCATCAACGAGGTACGTGCCGCTTGCGACCGGCGGCAGCAATCCGCCTCGCCCGACAATTGCCTGAAACTCGCCTGCACCATACCCCGCTTTTTGCAGTTCGCTTCTGATCTGCACTGCTCGATAATCCAGCTGATCCAGCACCGGACGCCCGCGGAACTGCGCCAGGTCTTCATCCGTATGACGGACTGTGTGCACAAACTCGGCGCCATTCTTCGTGTAAACCCCCAACTTCGTGGACGTTGAACCTGGATTTATAACCAGGATACGGCCCCTACCGAGTGGCATAGATCACCCCGAGAGCGATTGCATTTATTTTGTCGTCTGCACTTTCCACCCGTGACGGAATCAGAATCGGCACTTTCGCTCCCACCACCACGTGCGCACATTGCGATCCGCCGAAATACTTCACAGCCTTCCCTAGCAAATTCCCGGCCTCAATGTTTGGCACCACCATGCAGTCCGCATGTCCGGCGGCCTTATGCTTGATTCCCTTGGCATCCGCCGCAGATCTCAACAGCGCGCAATCGAGCGCTACCGGACCGAATACCTCCACATTTCCGAACTCCCCTGCGTCACACATATCAACCAGAGCGCGGGCATCGATGGTAGACGACAAGGAGTTCGAAACCACTTCGGTTGCGCTCATGATCGCCATCCTCGGACACTCCAGCCCAAGGCTTCGCATGACTTCGATCGCGTTCTGCAGGATTTGTTTCTTCTTTCCAAGATCCGGCAAAACATTCAACCCACTGTCGGTAACGCCAACCAGTCTGCGCCGGCCCGACAAAGAGTCTTCGTAAAGAAGCACGTCGCTAAGCAGACGACTCGTGCGTAGGCCATCTTCCTTGTGCAGAACAACGCTCAACAATTCATCAGTTCGAAGATGTCCTTTAAGCAAAACATCCACTTTTCCATCGCGTGCCATCTGCACCGCTGTCCCAGCGGGATCCTTGGCTGCAACGAAGTTCGCCTCCGCGAGTAATGCATTTAGCTTTAGCTGTTCTGCCTTGTCCCGGATATTGCGCTCGTTGCCGACCAACACGGGATGAGCGATGCCGAGATGCAAAGCCCCTTCGGCGGCCGTCAATGCAACCTCGTCATCCGCGACCACCACCGCCACGCGCCTCGGTCCTACCGATTGTGCACGCTGACGCAGTTCAATAAAGCTGCCGATGATCTGCGATTCCGACGAGCTTTTTGACCCAGCCATTCCATCGCTCATTTTGTCCAGCACTCCTAGCCGCGACCTGCCCCGGGTCCGCCTTCTCGGCGGCGGCCTTGAACAAGGAAAGAACGGGAAACGGAATCGAAACCTTGAGAACAAACCTTCGTCAGTCGCCCGTGGCTGGCAAGCTCCAGGTCGCTCAAAAGTTCAATTTTAGAGCGAACTGGACGACACGTGTATTATTCACCGTAGCGTTGATCACACCGAAGTGGAAGGCAAGGAAATGTCCACGCTGTTCCGATTCCGGTCCCGATCAGCCAAGATTTTCAAGATCCACCTTGAAGATGAGACTCTGTATAGTGCGTCGCCCCCTGGTGGCCTCTCTAACTCCCGATTAACGGGCAAACCGGAGATTGACCGGGTTAGGTAAGGTTTGCCGACCGCTCGGGAGTTAATGCGGATCGCAAGAAAATTTCGTGCAATTCTACCGTTTCGGCAGCCTATTGAGATTGTTCACTTCGGAAGGTTCAGCGCGATCCAGGCTTGGCGTCCCCGTTCTCGCTCGCACCCTACGGCGTCCGTTGCTTCCGGCTGTGGCGGCGCTCGACGCCGCGCAGGATCAGAAACTGTGCCGAGTAGTAGGTGATCCAGATGAGCTGCTCGCTGCCCGGAAAGGGGCCGCGAAACATGTTGATCGCGATCATCGCATCGGAGGCAATAAACAACAGGACTCCGAAGCCTGCCAAGGGAGTCCCCAGATCGGCCAGCATCGCGCTGATGCCCATGCAAGACAGGACAAGCGAATACACCACCACCGGGATGAGCATGGAACCGAGCGACTGCCGCAAGATTCTTAGCATGGACCCGAGCGCAACCAGGATCGCTAGCACGCCGCACAACCGCGCCGGGCTAGGTTTCCACCAAACCAAGGCCTGGTATTTGCAGAACAACGCGATATAGCCGAGATGGGCGATCAGAAACGAACCCAGCCCGAGGAGAAAGAGTGACTCCCCGTCAGCGCACCTCCCAGCAGCCCGTCCAGGCGAAACCCAAGCACCGCTAGCAGGAGAATGCTCAGAACCTTGAAGATCACCGGCCAGTCGCCTGCAGTGAGCGGGTGTGCCAGGAGAAACGTCAAAGAGGCAGCAGCGGAGACGAGGAAGAGCAGCCTAGATGTTCTCATTTTCCACTGAGTGTAATCCCGGTAAAGCCTTACGGATCGTCAACGTTGCGGGCAAGAATCAAGAGAGCGTTTCGAGCGACGGGCGATTCTTCCCCCAAACGGTTATCGAAGAGTTGCCGACCGAGCGGACACAATCCGGCCTCAGACTGCCCCTCGACTAAAGGGAAGAAATGTGGGATAAGCTGACTCAGAGAGGGGACGATCATGCAGCAGCGTGGGATCAGGGTTAATGCTTCGGAAGAGATCATCAAGATTGGTCCGTTAGGGATCCGATTCCTCCTCACCGGTGATGATTCCAGCGGGAGCGCCTCGGTGTTCGAGGTTCTCGTCCCGGTCGGCCAGAGGCTGGCGGCGCCCGCCCACAAGAACGATGCCTATGAGAGATCCTCTACGGTATCGAGGGCGTCCTTACCTGGACGGTCGACGGCACGCCTATCGAGGTTGGTCCCGGGCAGGCGTTGTGCATCCCCCGTGGCGCGGTGCACCGCTTCGATAATCTCGGCAACGAGGATGTAAAGTAGCTCGCCATCATATCCCCCGCGATAATGGGCCCCGCGTACTTCCGAGAAGCTGCCGAAGTAATAGACGCCGCTGGCGGTGGCCCGCCCGATCGCGCGAAAATAATGGACGTCTTCCGGCGGCATGGCATGACGCTGGCCGCGCCCTCTGTCTAACGGTGCAGCACGCGGATTACAGTCGGATGACGTGCAAACCGGAAGTTGGCACCTTGGGCGAGCCGACGCCGGCAAGACTTGCTCGACCTACTCGACCGGCTCACGCCGAAGATCCACGAGCTGAATGGGAAGCTGGAACAGATCGTGGTGCGGCGGCCCGTGACGCGACAACTGAGTACCCATCCCGGGGTTGGCCCGCTGACCGCACTGGCGTTCGAGTTAGTGATTGGAACGCCAGAACGTTTTGCCTGCGCGAAGCAGGTTGCCAGCTACGTGGGGCTGGTGCCCTCGGAGGAATCGAGCGGAGACCGGCGACGACTCGGCCACATCAGCAAACAAGGCAACGTTCTATTACGCTTCCTGCGGGTGGAAGCCGCGCAGGTCACGGTGCGCAGCGATGCGCAATGGCGCAGCCAGTTCTTTCATCTGGCCATGCGGCGCGGCAGAAAGATCGCCAAGGTAGCGATGGCGCGGAAGCTGGCGGTCCAGTTGTACTGGATGTGGCGGCGGGGATGCAGCTACGACGAAATGCAGAAACTCGGTTCGCACGCGGGAGAGCCCGGAAATCGCCATGGTGTGCAGTAAATCACCGCCGTAAGGGGGCCTGAGAGGAGGCGGCACAAGATCCTGCTCACGCTGTTCTCCAATAATCATCGTGCTGGATGATCTGCTGTCACTTTGCAGTCAGGCTTCCAGGTTCATCTTGCGAAGGAGCGCAGCAAAGCGCGGGTCGGAGCGGAGCGGATCGAAGAACTCGTAACTCTTGATCGGCGTCATCATTGGATCGCGTTGGTCGACCGCACGGTTCATCCATGCGAAAGCCTGCTCCAGTTCACCCAAGCCCAGGTGGATCCAAGCAAAGCAGGACGCAGGAATGTATGTCTGCTCGGCCGCCACGTGCAGCTGCGCCAGAAGGGAGCGCGCCTCCGCGACATCCCCACTTTGTGCCACTCCTAAGCCCAACCAGCCCAGCCAGACGGGTGCGCGATTCGAGAGTTCCACGCACTTGCGGAGTTCTGGGATCGCCTCAGCGAATCTGCGCTGTGCACACCGGGTCACTCCGATCAAGACGTGAGCTGTAGGGTAATTGGGGTCAACGGCCAGGATCAA
>JAIQFF010000256.1 GCA_020073395.1 Terriglobia bacterium | reverse complement strand
CGGGTCGTGCTTCTCGTAGCCCAGATGATCGGTCATCTCGGCCTCGAGCGCTCGTTCCAGAATGGCTTTGGTCAGCTCTTTAAGCAGACCGTTTTCCCCGATGATATCCTCGGGCTTCTTGTAGTCGGTTAGCAGTTGATCGATCAGCTTCTTGTCGATTGCCATGGGGCTTTCCATTTTCTTCCTCCCATGGCCGTTTACACAGTTCTATTTACACCCTCTTCAGAAGTGAACTATGAACTTGCAGCCCGCTCTCGCCATAGTCAACGAAGCCCGACTTTCTGAACCTATTCATGAAGAAACTGACCCGTGAGCGGGTTGTGCCCACCATCTCCGCAAGGGTCTCCTGACTGATCCTGGGAACGACACTCTCGGGCATGCCCTCTTTTCCGAAGTGAGCGAGCAACAGCAGAGTCCGGGCTAGTCTCTTCTCGCTAGAATTAAAGAGTTGGTCAACCAAGTCCTCTTCGTATCGGATGTTCCGTCCCAACAAATATGCCGTAAACAGGTCGGAAGACGTATGTTCCTGGTGAAGTGCGAGCATCATTGCCTTCTTGTCGATTCGCATGAGTTCACAATCTGTCATCGTGGTTGTAGACCCCATGCGTTGAGGCTGTCCTGCAAGGCAACCTTCTCCAAAGAAATCTCCCTCGTTCAATATGCCCAGGGTTGCTTCCTTGCCAATCGTTGATACGACAGTGAGTCTAACCTTGCCTTGCTGGATGTAGAACACGGCGTCAGCCGCGTTTCCCTGCGTGAAGATTGTTTGTTTCTTGAAAAAGCCCAGGACCTTCCTGCCCTCGCCGATGGTGGCAAGGAATTTTTTCGGGTTGAAGTCGCGCTTTCTCTTGGCCGGCGCGGTTGGTGCCATCAATGGCTCCTCCGGGCGTGGCGCTACACCCTGAGCAGGCGTATCAGAATGGCGATCAATAAAGGTGTTCACTTTTGCTCATAATGGGTAAAAGCTGGCTGGCGGGCCCAATGACACCTGTTGCTCGCCGTGCATTGAAAATGGTCACTATTGAGCATTTTCCAGGAACGTTGCATTATTTCCTTGAGGCAACGGCTAAGAGCAATCTAGTGTCAGAGTCACAACTCTAGTGTGCATCTGTCGGCTCCAGTGGTCTTCTGGGGGTGTTCTCGTGGACAGAATGGTTTGCAAAATTCAGGATTATGGTTTGATTGGAGACTGCCGTGCCGCAGCATTGGTTTCCAGTTATGGATCGGTGGACTGGCTTTGCTGGCCTCGTTTCGATAGTCCCTCTATTTTCGCTGCCCTCGTCGATCCGCAGCAGGGCGGCTATTGGTCTATTTGCCCATTGCATCCGATTCGAGTCGAACAGTCGAACGTCGGTATATCACAGATTCGAATGTCTTAGAAACACGCTTCTTCTGTGCAACTGGCCAAGTGACACTCACGGACCTGTTGCTGGTGGCGTCAGAAGAGTTCAAGCAAGAAAACCTTCTCCCCGACCATGAACTCATTCGCGAACTCATGTGTATCGATGGCGAAGTTCAAGTCGAAATTGATTTCTGTCCGCGAGCCGACTACGGATCACGGCCTGTACGATTTAGGCACGGGCTGCTAGCGGCGCCCGAACTTTTTGCAGGTTGATTTTTCGTGATCGGCGGGGGCGATTGTTGGCCATCACGACCCGACAGTTAAAAACTTAAAAGAAAATTCCTTTCGGATGTTCCTGTTGAGCAAGGTCCAGTTTGCTCCTCTCCTCGAACGAGAACGCTTCAGGGGCTTTCCCGGGCACTGTTTTTCTTGCCGGATTTGCGGGGGTGTGCACAAACATCGGACGGTAATGACGGCGCATGCAAACATGGCATCTTACCAGTCGAAGCAAGAACAGGGCACAGAACCGATCCCACGGAGTGGCGGAGCGAGAATCATAAATCTTGGAACACCCGCAAAATGGGCAATTCTTCACTCTGATTGGTCGCATCTCTCCCCTTTGTCCTGATACAAATTTGTTCGATGCGGTTTCGTGTCTCCGGGGAGGCTGAGGAAAATATCGATCCAGACGGAAATATAGGGCTGCCGGTGAATCCCTAGAGGGTCTTAAGGGAACACGAAATCAGAGGTTTAATCTCCCGAATGCGCGCAGGCGGCCGCTGTTGCATGAGGGATTGGAGCCTCGCCCGTTGCAGCCTCTCGCTGCACGCCATGGCGGCCTGCCTTGCACTTCTACCGACGGCCTCCCTTATCGCCCTTAGCTGCAGGTGTACAGCACCGTAGGGTAACCTTTCAATCGGGTAGACATCGTATTACTGCCCCCCCAGGAACTTTTCAAAGAATCGGGGCGAGCAGTTAGCCCGCCCCGCCGTGGAGTAACCTCGCGAAGAGCCGAAGTTGCGTTCTGCTCCGGCCCGGCCGGTGTATTGCTACGTGGACCGCTTAGACGGCCAGCGCCTTTACGAAGTGCTCACACACGGTAGTCTCGATGTTGTACGTCTTGTACGTAATTGGAGTGGTCAGATAGGGCTTCAGGATTTCATCGACCTTTCCAAACGCTTCGCGCTGATAGCGCTCCGCATCTTTTTTCTCCGCCCAGAGGGTGATGGAGATCACCTTTTCATTTTTGGTCTCGGGGAAGAAGGGCAGTATCTCCATGAATCCGGTCTGCTTCTTCAGAATCGGAAGAACCTCGTTACGAAGTGCTTTTACCAATTCCTCTTTCTTTTCCACCTTCGGCATAAATTCAACAATGCGAGCAAACATAATAATTCTCCTTTTTGGTTCAGATTGATGAGGTGGGCCGCCCTTGGGCAGTGCAATGCAGTGGAGTGGGGTATGGCGTGTTTGGCGAGCCACACTTCGTCAGTCACTTAATTAGGCTCACAAGAATGGACGCGCAGTGACGCCGGTCATACATCGCAGTGATTGCAGTCACCTTCAAAAGAACTCTCAGAGCATCGAATGCTGGAGGTCGCGCCGCCTGACGAACAGCGCGGAGAAAAAAAGACCGCTCCAAGTCGAGAAGATGGCCCGTGAATTAACGCCTTGAAGAGTGGAGGATCACCCGAAAACTGACTAGCGCCACGAGTCGAGCAGCTCGTGCATAGCCGGTGCTGCCGCACGCGGAGAGCCGCTGCAAGTTCCCAAACCGATCACTTAGGCTCGCGGAAAGGATATTATTTCGGCATGGATCAGGACACATGGGGACGAGTCTTGGAGGTCATCATAATTTGCCTCATTTTGGGATTCGCCGTTTATGGAATTCTGCGCCTCCTTGTCTTGAGATAGGGGAACCTAGGCGCGGACATCGTCGAGGGCTTCGTTCATTTTGGCCACGATGTGGAAGCGGTCGAGGATATGCAAGGCCTGCGAGCACTTCTGGCGAATGACCTTCAGATACGGCTGCCACATGTCCGAGCAGACAAACTCGATCTGGGAGGCCAACTCGGTTCCGATGAGGGTGAAAAATCTTTGGAAGGATTCGGTGGTGCGTTCTTGTCCGATCCACAGCAGGCGGGTGAAGCCCTGGTCAATCTGATAGACCAGGGTGAGATATTTGTGGCCTCTGGCGTACTGGATTTCATCCACGCCGATGGCACGAATGGGAGCCAGCGTGCGATGCTCCAGCCCCCATGTGACGACGAATTCCACCGCATCGCAAACCTTGTCCCAGGAAGTGTGAAAGGCCTCGGCGGTTTCCTTCCACGAGAGCCTGCGCGCCCAGCGGGCCAGAAACAGCATATAAGCTCGGGTCAACTGATGCTTGCCATCGCCCCAGGGAACCTCCTCCACCACGATGCCACAGGTGTGGCAATGAACGCGCCTCATCCGATACAGGAAGAAGACCAGAATTCCCCAGATAGGGATGAACTCAAAACACCGCTCTGGAAGATGATCGTAACCGGGCGCCGGTTGGTGGCACCCCGAGCAGATCGCCCTTGAGCCCGCTCGCGGCCGGACGCGCACTTCGATGAACTTCTTATCAGGACCGAAGCGATCCCGCTGGTAGACAAATCCCGGATGGTGGTGGCAGTGGTTTAGAATCGTGATCAGTTCCATGGCGCGGACGATTTTCCAGACGAAGACTTCCAGCATAAACCGCGCCACCAAGGCGGTGGCGGCCACCGATGTTTCCGCCTACTGCCCCGATCTGGACACTTGGCCGCGCTCGTGGATGGGGCTGGAGAAAGACCTGCCGGCGGGCGAACAACTCTTGGCTTGCTTTCGGCCCTTCATCGAGCACTTGGCATCGTCGACGCTTTCCCGCAAGACCATCCGCCGGCATGTGGACAACCTTTGGATGCTGGGTGGAGAGATCATCCGTGGCCTACACTACGACCCTTCCCTGAGAAAGATGCCTGCGGACCGGCTTCTCCGCAACGTGATCCACGAAGATGGGGGTCCGCTCGTTCATAACGGCTCGGAGGAGCAGCAACGCTCCTTCGACTCGACCTGCCGCAAGTTCCACCGCTTCCTCACCCAATCCCAGCGCTGAGCTCGCCAGTTACCCACAGATTCCCCGGACGAGGCGGAAGTTTAGCCAGC
>JAIQFF010000255.1 GCA_020073395.1 Terriglobia bacterium | reverse complement strand
GCCCGAACACGCTCTTGAATCAGCGAGCGTTCAAATTCGGCCATTGCCCCGATTATCTGAAACATTAGCCTGCCGGACGGCGTGGAGAGGTCCAGATTGTCCCGGAGGCTGACAAACGCCACACCGTAAGAGTCGAGGTCGGCAAGCGCGTTCACCAGATGCTTGAGCGAGCGTCCGAAACGGTCAACCTTCCAGCACAGCACCACATCAAAATGCCGCCTATGGGCGTCCGACATCAGTCGGTTCAATTCCGGGCGGGACTCCTTCGAGCCGGAGATGCCCGAGTCCACGTACTCGCCAAAGATCTCCCAGCCGCGTCGGGATGCGTACTCCCGCAGTTCGGCCAATTGCATTTCCGGACTCTGTCCATTGAGCGTGCTCACTCGGGCGTAGATTGCTGATCGCATATCTCGAATTCGTACTACGGAAGGGCGCAGAAAACTAGGTAAGAAAATAACCCAAATTCTAGCTATTCTTTGCGCCACGCTCGTATTTCAGAAGGTGAGGGGCGCTGAGAAGGCGCCGCTCCTGGCTTATCAACGCGAGAATCTTTCGACAGAGTTGAAATTCTGGGCTTGGGGTGTGGCTGTGGAATTAGACGATGAGTTCGACAATGAACCGAGGAGCACACGCTGCTTGATCAAGCGCCTGCGGAAACTGGGCGAGTCTCCGCGCCCCATTGATCGACTGATAGCAGTGGTTATGGGCGCCGCACTGGATGACCGCCTGAAGGTATTCAGCGATCGCCAGATCGGCCAGCTGCTTTTCGATTTCTGCTGGCCGGACCTTTATGTGGACGGTCCTGAGCTAATCATCGTCACGCAGGCCATAGATCGACTCCGTCGCTCCACGGGAGGCCCAGTCACGAAAGGGGAAACTCAAGACGACCTGAAACAGCAGCCAGTCTGCCCGAAATGTGGAAACGAGATGTTTCTGCACTATGGCATCGACGAAGCTGATTTCTGGCTGTGTGATTTCGTGCGCTGCGGACACAAGAGATATGTCGGTGGATCATGCGCTCGCGGCAAGTCTTAGATCAGCAACTGCGCCAGAATAATCTTTGCGATCAGCGCCACCGGATAAACCGCGGCGTAGGTAACATCAGGTGCATCGGAGTTGGCTTCACGCGTGGCATACGCCAGACAGGCCGGTTGCGTCTGGATGCCGGAAACCAAGCCCATGAGCGACGCGAAGGGAATTTTGAGCAACTTATAACCCACCACCAGGGACACTTGCGTAACGAGCAGCGTAACGACCGCCCCGGCCAGCAGCATCGCCAGGCCGTTGTGGCGCAGGGTCTGCGCAAAGGAATAGCCGGCACGGATGCCAACCCCGGCGAGAAAGAACACCAGCCCTATCTGCCGCAGCGTGAGGTTGGTGTGCAGCGGCATAATCCAGGTGATGCGGCCAGTGCGCTCCAGCTTGCCAAGGATGAGGGCGACCAGGAGCGGCCCGCCAGCGAATCCCAGACGCATAGTCCCGCCCGGCAGCGGGATGGGGACGAGGCCGACGAGCACGCCAAGAACCATGCCAAGGGCGACGGAACCAAAATCGGTTTCGGCGGTGCCGCGAATGGAGTCGCCAAAGAACCGCGAGATGGCGGAGAAGTTCTCGCGCCGGGTGAGCACGCGGACGCGGTCTCCGAGTTCGAGGCGCGTGTCACGTGTGGGGACGAAGTCCACATCTCCTCGTCGTAGACGGGTTACTGTGGCACCCATGGTGTCCTCTAAATTGAGCTCTCGGATACGCTTACCAACAATTTCCTGGCGTGAGACGAAGACTCGCCGAAAGTCGATCTGGGACCGGTCCTGCTCAATGTGGGCATCGAGCCGATGGCCAAATATTTGTTCGGCGCGCTCCAGCCCGTCGTCGTCGCCTACGGCAACGACAATGTCACCCCGCTGCAGTCGCATGTCGGCTCGGGCGATGTCGCTCGATTGCCCGTGCTGGATGCGGCTGACTACAAATCCCGGGTCGCGGAGCGGCTGCAGAACTTCCTCCAACGTGCGGTCGATCAGGGCGGGATTGATGACCTCGAAGTCGCGGACACGGATCTCCGGACCCTCCGCGACTAGCCCCATCTCCGGCTTCCACCAGCGGCGCCACACGGCGAACGAGAGCAGCACGCCGATGACGCCGACCGGGTAAGCGATCGTATAGGCAACTACCGGCTCGTCGGAAACCGCGTGACGCTGCTCGGGAGAGAGTCCGGCAGCACGGCCGCGCTCGCCCAACGATTCGCGCACCGCCGCCAGCGCCGGCGTACTGGTCATGGCACCCGTGTAGAGGCCGGCGGCGCGAGGGCGCGTCAAGTGCGCCGGACGCGAGACCAGGAGCGTAACTCCCCAGCCCAACAGCACCATTACCAGCGCGAACACGCTGTAGCGATAACCTCGCTGGCGCAAAGACTTGAAGAACTCGGGACCGCTCTGGATTCCCATGGTGTAGATGAAGATGATCAGTCCCAGCGTGGGAATCACTTCCGGGACGGAGATCGAGGGGGCGAGCGAACCCACGGCCAGTCCAACGAATAGAACTCCAACGATGCCGAAACGGAATCCAGAGAAAGAGATCTCGCCCAAAGCGTATCCCAGCCCAATCACGACGAACAGCGTGAGGATCGGGTTCTCTGTCAGCATGCTGACAATTGAGCCGTGCACCCATTCACCCCCTCACCTGCGATCAGCACCACCACCGACCGCGGACCAACGCGATACGTTCTATCCGGAACCGGTAAGGCTTTGCTCCATTCGCAAATATCGCGCGGCGACTCAAGCGCCGTATCAATCCACCGCCGCCAATTGCTCGTCACCATTGGAAGTTCAAAGTTGAGAGGTTCCCAATACGCATTCAGAATAACGTGCAGTGACAGTCCTTCATTTTTCAGTTCTACAGTTATGGCGAGGCTGTGCGAGGCGGGTGACCAGTCCGGCTGATTGAGTTTCACGCCGTGCCAAACGTATTTCGCCTCGCGGAGGACCTGGCTTAGACTCACACGGCGGCGCTCATGCTCAACGTCCCGCATCACACGGCGCTGGATTAGCAACTTCACGAACCGATGGACGTCGGCGTGTTTGGACAGCAGTTTCCAGTCGAACCAACTCGTAACATTGTCCTGGCAATAAGCGTTATTGTTGCCGCGCTGGCTACGCCGCACCTCGTCGCCCATGAGAAACATGGGCACACCGCCCGAAAGCATCGTGGCGGTGCAAAAGTTCTTCACCTGCCGGTTTCGCAGCGTTTCTACCTCGGGATCGTCCGTCGGGCCTTCGAAACTGCAGTTCCAGCTTCGGTTGTCGTCGCGGCCGTCACGGTTTTCTTCCCCATTTTCTTCGTTGTACTTGTGGTCATAGGTGACGACGTCGTTGAGGGTAAAACCATCGTGGCAGGAAACGAAATTAACGCTCTGCTCCGCTTCTCGCTCCCTCTGACCATAAATGCCTGGGCTGCCGATCAGACGGTCGGCCATGCGGCAGACCGAATCATTCGAACCCCGGAAAAAGTCGCGGACATCATCGCGAAACCGATCGTTCCACTCCTTCCAGCTATCTCCCACGAAGCTGCCGACCTGATAGAGTCCTCCCGCGTCCCAGGCCTCCGCAATCATCTTGATGCCGGCCAGCGCCGGGTCGGACTCGATGTCCCAAAGCACCGGAGGATTCGCCATCACGGCACCGGACGGATCGCGCGCCAGGATGGATGCGAGATCGAACCGAAAACCGTCCACATGCATTTCGCTGACCCAGTAACGCAGGCTGTCCACAATCATGCGCCGTATTATCGGATGGTTCGCGTTGAGCGTGTTTCCTGTACCGGTGAAGTTCGCGTAACGTGAGCGGTCTTCACACAGGAGGTAGTAAGTTGGATTGTCCAGGCCGCGGAGGCACAGTGTCGGGCCGTCGTGTCCATCTTCCGCAGTGTGATTGAAGACAACGTCGAGAATGACTTCGATGCCGGCTCGGTGCAGCGCCTTCACCATGCCGCGAAATTCATCGAGTGCTCCGAGCGCGTCCGTACGCGAGCTATAGGCCTGGTGCGGTGCAAAAAAGGAAACCGGCGAGTAACCCCAGTAGTTCGTCCGGCCTGGGGGCGCATCCTGAGGATCGAACTGAAACACGGGAAGCGGCTCGACCGCGGTAATGCCCAGCTGCTGAAGGTAAGGGATCTTCTCGACGAGTCCGGCGTATGTGCCACGTTTCGATTCCGTCAAACCGGAGCTGGAGTGTGCGGTAAAACCGCGCACATGCATCTCGTAAATGATGGTGCGGGACCAAGGCCGCTTCAGGGGAACGTCACCCTCCCAGTCATACGCGTGTGGGTCCGTGACCACGCTCTTCATGGCCGTGGCGGTGTTGTCGCCTTCGCGACGGGCTGCCTCACGGCTATAGTTTTTCGGCACCACGACGGCGCGGCCATATGGGTCGAGTAATAGCTTGGATGGATCGAACCTGAGTCCCCGATCCGGTTCGAACGGTCCGTAGGCCCGGAATCCGTAGATCTGCCCCGCTTCCACCGCGGGAACGA
>JAIQFF010000254.1 GCA_020073395.1 Terriglobia bacterium | reverse complement strand
AGGCAAAGTTGGCGGAACATGCGATTCCAGCAGTGGAAACTTGACGCAAGAAACGTCGTCGGTCGGCGGAGAACATGTGGATTGCCTCCTGGGATGTGTGAGCGGGGAAATAGTAAACGTTTACTCCCAACCCCGCAAATATTTTATTGGCAGACTCAATTCGATCGCCGCACTATCAGTTGGATGAAGGTGGCCCCTGCGCCGAATCCACTCCGGAAGCCGGCGTGACTGTCTCGGCGGACACCCGCGTGGACTGCGGCCGGTAGCCATTGCGGGTCCGGACGCGGCATCCTTTCGCCCGATCGCCCACCAGTTTCACCGTGATCGAACGCCATCCCCGGTTCGGATTGGCTTGCGGGTAGTAGCTCAACGAATAAAGGTGCGCCAGGTCATTGCGGATGGAAGCGAACGCTTTCTGCTGTTGTTTCCAAGTTTTGGCAAAGTACGCTTCACCACCCGTGGCCGCGCTCATGCGCTTGAATACGGTGCTGGAAACCGGCTCCAGCTTGGCTTCCCGCGTACTGATCATATAAATAGGGATGCCTTTCGATTGCGCCAGCTCGGCCACATCTTCCGGCGGCACCATGCTGGCATTGTCCGGACCGTTGGAGAAAACCACAATGACTTTCCTGCCTGTATTCTGGCCGGCATCCCTGACGGTCATCAGCAACGCGTTGTACAGTGCGGCATCATCGCCAGCCACCGTGGTTCGCACTCCATGCAGCACCTGGGAGCGGTCTGCGGTGAGGGTGGCCCCGCGCGAGAGGTCGCGGCTGTAGGAATAAAACGCCACCCGGTCGGGACCGTCGAGCGAGCGGACAAACTCAGCAATCGCGTCCTGGGCGAAAACAAACCCCCGATACATGTAATTGCTGGTGTCGAACAAGATGAAGACGTTGGCGCCTGCCATCATGGACCCAAGTTCGGATCCCAACTCCGACGAGGTATCGGAATCCGCGGAACCATGCTGTAACCGCATGCGGTCCCCGGGGTGCTCCCGGTCGGGCCCGTTGGAGGTAACTCTTCGGGTGGCTTCGTTGCCCTCTCCGAAGGTGGCAACCTTCTGCGCGATCCCATCCTCGGTCACCACAAAGTCCGAGGGGCGCAGACCGGTCACGTAGTTCCCCTTGCGGTCCATCACGGCCACATTCAACTGCACCATGTCGACTTCGACGCGAATCTTGGTTTCAGTTTCAGTCTCCTGGGCAGGGGCTCGATTGATGGAACCGCAGAGGACCACTACGACAAACAAAAGAAAGAAAAGGAATCGTTTTGCCATAAGCCTGTTCACCTGCCCCAGCCGTTTTTATCCGGCTCGGAGAATTTGATAAGTCTGGTGCCACCAGAAACAGTCATTGAACGCTCGTGGTCACGGCCACTTTCGGCACCGTTGTAATCTTGCCGCTCCGGAATTCGTCACCGGTCTCGCGCATCGCCCGCAGCATGGCCGGCCAATCCTCGAAGTCGGTGGCAAAAATCTTTTCCACCATGTGATAGGTGAGTTCGGGGACCAGACGGTTCAGCATGGCCGGGGAATAACCCAGTTCATCTGCCAGTCGAGCCCAGTACAAATTGTTGGAGTCCCACGACTCCGCCAGCAGGCGGCTGGAATAGCCCATGAACGCCGGAAAGGGCTTCACTTTGAGCAACTCGCGCGAATAACTTTGCGCCAATGCGGGATGAGGGACGCCGAAATCGTCGGACAGCCGTTTCCAGCTGACTTCCGCGGGGTACTCCTTGGAAAGGGCATCCAGTTCTTCGCCGGCTTTTCCCCAATGGCCGTCTTGGCCAGGAAATCTCTGCCGGAATTCCGCCGCCAGGTAGAAAGTCTCGCCGGGCAACGCTCGGGAAAGCGCTTCTTGCACGGCGCCGGCCCTGAGCGCCTTTCCGACTTGCTCAGAGCGCTGCGGGGCCATGCGCTCGGAGAGAATATCGAGCACCGTCTGTCGCAGTTTCTCATCCTGCGCCGCGGCGGTCAGAAGTTCCTCCCCCGTTCGCTGATAGAGAGTGACGGCGTGCAACTCGTTTCGGGTGACCCCCCACCAGCGCGGCAGGGTCGCGCTGCTGACCAGACCGGGCACCAACTCATGCCAGATCAGGGCCTGAACATTTTCCGGCACGATAAAATCCTGCTCGGCTTCTGCCAGAACGAAGGGCAGGTCAGCCAGCGAACCAGCCAGGTGGGCGCCGCCACCCGCGGGCAAGCCGGATCCGAATACGTGCGGCACATGCCAGGACTGTCCTCCTCCCATCGCCATTTCTCCCGAAAAGTCGTGAGAGCGCACGAAAAGAGGATTGTTGAGAAGAATCTGCGCTCCCGGCGGTTCGTAGTAGGCATAGTTCAAGCCCACCAGCGTGTCTCTAAGGAAGGGGACCACCAGCCCGCGCGCTTCCACCAGCTCTTTCTTGGAGCGGGGCGACTTGATGATCTTGGCCAGATCAGTTCGCGTCTGCAAGGAACTGTGACGCGTGTTGTAGAACCCGGCTGCCCATTCACTGCGTTCGCTACTGGTGAACATCGGGCGTGGCATTTCAAATTCCTTAAGCTGGCCAGCCAGCGAAATTAAGGTGTTGCCCACGTCCTTGCCTTGCGCGAGTTCATTTAATCCGTCTCCCAGAGCCAGGAGCGTGTCCAGGGAAACCAGACGCTGGCCGTCCATCACCGAGCGAATTCTGTCGGCCAGTTCCTGCCGCACTCTTTGACCGTCGGGATTCGACTGACTCGGACCTGCCAGTAGGGCGACCACTTCGTCCTGGGAAAGATTAGGACGGCCTGCGGCGGCGCGCCACAACTCCCCCACCGAGGCTTGGGCGGAGTCGAACAGTTGCGCAGACGAGGGGCTCCCGGCCGCGAAAGGACCGATCACCGCCTGCCAGGAGGTGTTCACTTTTGCTGCGGGAATCTGGCCCTGGCGCGCCAGGACCTGCCACAGGCCCACGTTGGCCTGAAAGATACCCAGCGCATTGGCCCGCAAGGTGACATTGGAAATCCGGTCAATGACTTCGGCTACCTCCAGAAAACGAGTGATGGAATCATCGTTCAAAGCCTCGAACTCGGAAAAAGTCAGATATTGATTGCCGAACCGGGCAAACTTCTGCGCCAGCAAGCGGACGGTCTGCGGACTCAAACGCCGCTCCGGCGGCCGGGCACCGTCGATCGCACTCAGCATGAGATAGATTTGCAGAGGTCCGTCTTCGGTACTTTGGCGGGAGAAGGCGAACAATGCTTCCACCAGTTGATCGGGATTTTTCCAGTGGTTCGCGCGTTTGGCCCACTGGCGGACCACCTTGGAATCGCTTTTCTGCCGGAGAATCTGCTCCCAGACCTCCAGATTTCCGGGGACCATGGGCTGGCCCGACGAATCCAGTTCAAGACGGGTCACCAGCAGCAGCAGGTCGGGATCGGGTCGGAACACCGGACGGGCTGGGCCATCTCCGATGTCTTTACCGCGCAGGGCTTCGTAGAAACGTGGCAAACGGTGAGCCTCGGTGAAGTAAACCTGCTGGGCCGGGGTCAGGCGGGAGAGCGTGTCGAAGTACGCCGCCAGCCAGCCGTCATCCTTGGCCAGCAGACGCGCCACAAACTCTTTCGGCGATTCCGGATCCGCTTCCGCCAGAGCTTTCCAGGCAGATTCCGCCGCCGCTCCCCCCGGCACCACCATGCGTCCATTTCGAATGGAGATGTGACTGCCGTAAAAGTCGAGAACGGGTGCGAAAGGAAGCAGCCTCGGTATCCCCGCGAATTGCCGCAGGCTGGCGCTGGTTTCGGTATCCATCCGCGCCATGGCCCAGTACAGCCTCGCCAGCGCAGGGTCGTCGAGTAACGAGTCCAGTACGTCATTCCCCTTGTTCTGCGAGCCTTTCGTACCCGCATGTGTCCAATCGTCCGGTGAGAACAACAGCGGGACTGGGGTGGGGGCAAAATGACACGCAAAAGGGTGGCCACCCTGGAGGGTTTGCTCGAGTTCGGCGAGAGGGAAGCCGGAATCAATGGTTAGAAAGGCGCTTTCCGGATCGGCAGTCTCGAGGGCAGCGTCCTTTCCGCAGCCCTCGCGCAGCCGGTAGCCCAAAATGTTCAGCAATGGCCCTGCCTGGTCGCAGCTGGAGACTCGAATGACCCCTTCCGGGCCCGCCAGTGTGACCAACTCCCTGGCCTGGGCTGCGGAACTTCAGGTGACTTCGCGGTGGTGGAGGTGTCCGAAGCCGAACTGGATGAAGAATCGAGCGCGGCGGCGCTGTAAACGCCTGCACACAGGCACAAAAAGATAGAGAGAGAAGCCCTCAGCAGGAGGCAAGGAGATTTCACGGCTGGCCCTTCTTTCGAATCTTAGACTCGATACCAAAACGAGCAGGATGCCAGGGACTGAAGGGATATTCGCTAGCGAGTGACGTCAGGTTGCTGACCCGGGCCCGAGTACCGCCACCGCGCCGGATTCGAACTAAGCCCGCACTTCTTTCTTTCCGCCCCCGGAGCCTAGATTTTGTGCCTGCCAAGATAGATCATCTTGCGCGCGATGCCAACCCCTTTTTCGTGTTTTTGTGGGTGCGACTTCCCGGAAGGCACGCGGCCTCGGAAGTCGCGCAGATTGGGCAGTTTCGGAGGATGTCCTCCGAGCCCGCACTACCGGGCAAAGCCGGCGGGCCTGTGGAATTGTGGAAAGAATGAACGGAGGGCGGGCGTTCCGCCCGTCCCGGGACAACTCACGGCGTGGGCGCTAGAAAGGTCGCCACAGCTTCCCGCAATCCTTTTTCGTAGCCGTCGATCAACTTGTCCCAGGTGGCATTGGCCTGGGCATCAATTAATTTCCGGGCAGGATCGGCGTCAAACCAGGCCAGGGACTGGCGAATGCCCTGGGCGAAGCGGGTCGTAGCCACGTAGTCGGGTACGAAGCGCTTGATCTTGCTGTTGTCGAACACCACACTTACCGCTTTATCTCCAATCAGCGTGCCTTCCATATCCGGCAAACACGCCACCATGAAGTCGGACGGAATATGCACGATTTGCGGCTCCACCCCAACCGCCGCGCCCACAATGCGATAGAGCTGGTCCCAGCTCAAAACTTCGTCCGTCGTGATGTGAAACGCCTGACCGATGGCCTGCTCGTGGCCCAGCAGCCCGACGAACCCTTTGGCAAAATCGCTGTCGTGCGTGATCACCCAAAGCGATGAGCCATCTCCCGGCACAATGACTTTCTGTCCCTTCAACATCCGCTCCACCACGGTGTAGGAGCGCTCCCAGCTGTTGATCACCAGCGGAATCAGGGTCTCACCATAGGTAAGAGATGGGCGGACAATCGTGATTGGGAATCCTTCTTCGCGGTAAGCCCGGAGCAGACGCTCCTCACAGGCAATCTTGTTTCTGGAGTAGTCCCAGTGCGGGTTGGCCAGCGGCGTCGATTCCGTGATCAGGTAGTCGGTAGCGGGTTTCTGATAAGCACTGGCGGAGCTGATGAAAATGTATTGCCGGGTGCGTCTACGAAACAGTTCCAGGTCGCGCTCGATGTCGGCCGGAGTGAATGCGATCCAGTTCACGACCACATCGAAGCGCCGCCCCCGCAATGTCCGGGTAACCGCTGAAGGATCGTTAATGTCGGCGTGGACCGTCTCCGCGCCGGCAAGCCAGTCCGCCGCGTGCTGTCCGCGCGTAAGCAGCGTGAGCTTGATGCCGCGCCGTAACGCAAGTCGGGTGCAGGCGCTGCTGACAATTCCGGTGCCACCGATAAAGAGTACGTTCATGCGCCAGCCATTCTAATGGAGGACCACGTAGGCTCGGACGCCCTCGTCCGGGCAGGCGAGCAGCGCTCGCCTTGGATTTCGCGGTGCCGCGCAAACCCTGTCGAGCCGCGCTCGACAGGGCGGGTGAGGGCACCCGCCCCCACGTGGGCAGCGGTTACTTACCAGCGGTGTTGCACCAGCGACCGAATCCTCTCATCGTAGATGGTCTGCACTGCCGCCATCGCCTCCGGCGTAAGCGGGGGAAGGTCGGAAGCACCGCAGTTATCAGCCACCTGTTCGGCTCGCTTGCCGCCTGGAATGGCACAGCTGACGGCGTCAAACATCAGTATCCAACGCAGCGCGAACTGGCTCATCGAGACCCCCGCGGGTAGAAGTTTCCGAATCTCTTCCACCGCCGCGAGGCCAGTTTCGTAGTCCACTCCAGAAAATGTTTCGCCCACGTCGAACGCTTCACCGCGCCGGTTGAAGTTGCGGTGGTCGTCGGCCGCGAACGTCGAGTCGCGCCGAAGCTTCCCAGTGAGCAACCCGCTGGCCAGGGGCACCCGCGCCAGAATGCCCACAGGCTTTTCGTTAGCTTTCGCGAAGAACTCGTCAGCAGGACGCTGCCGGAAGCAGTTGAAAATAATCTGCACCGTCTGCACGTTGGGAAACTCTATCGCCTTCAAGGCTTCTTCCACTTTTT
>JAIQFF010000253.1 GCA_020073395.1 Terriglobia bacterium | reverse complement strand
TTGAACGCCTCGACTGGACCATCCAAGCGCAAAAGCCCGGGCCGGTCCAACTCGAAGTCACGGCCAACACCGAAAGCCCCAAGCCGGAATCCATGTCCTACCGTATTCTGGCCATTGACCGGGTGGCTCACTATACCCGGCAGCAACTTTGCACCGATGCGGACGGTTGTTGGCGACTGCTCGAACCACCCGCCACCTTACAGGACCCCAACTCCGCCAGCCTCACGCCGATCCACCACAAGCAGTCTTGCGAGATTCACCATAATTCCTACGGTGTCGCGATACACTTGCCCCGCGCCAGGAATTATGAGGACCCCTTCAACCCTCAGCACCTGATTGACGCCAACCCGGAAACCTGCTGGTCCAGCCAGCAGCGCCCCTCGCCTTTTCCGGGAAACCCGCCCTGGATTGAAATCAGCCTGCCCCGTCCCGAGGTAATCAACCAGATCAATCTGATTCCTTACTGGCACAACGCCGATTTTCCAGTCGGGTTCACGGTCGAGGTGAGCGAGAATCACAAATCCTGGAGCCAGGTGTTGCGCGTCAGACGGCATGTTTTCAATCAGAACGGACCCCGGCGCGGCGATAAGATCGCCCAGCGTTTCCCGCTCGACCACCCGGCGAAAGCCCGTTGGGTCCGCCTCTCCTTCGAACGCCTGCCGCTCTCGATCGAGAATTACGCCTCGGTCGTTCAAGGTTACAAGGCCCAGCTTTCGGGCGTCGAAATCCTGAACCGCGCCAACGAAAATCTTGCTCGGCTCGAACGCGGCGCCTCGATCAAAGCCAGCGAGTATTTCACCGGCTGGCACGATACGCCGCAGACCATTAATAAAGCGTTTCCGAAAGTGATGGAAATTGGCCTTAAATGGGTCCGCGTCGGCCAGTGGGGCGATCAAACCGAATGGGCGGCTGTCGAACGGGAGAAAGGCAAGTTCGCTCTCGATCCCGTCACCCAAAAGGCCATCGCCACCCTCCTCAAGAACCGCGTCGGCATCCTCTACGGACTGAACTACGGCAACGCGCTCTATGAGCGGCCTCCCGCTCCGGGCGGTGGCGATCTCGGCCCCATTTACCAGGAAGGACACCCTTTCTCCTTTAATGGCGGCCCGAAAACGGAAGCCGGCCGGGAAGCCTTCGTCCGCTATGTCGATTATATCGTCCGCAAATACCAGAATCGCATCCAGTGGTATGAACTCTGGAATGAGGAAAATGGCTGGTACCCTGGATTCAACCCGGAGATGTACGGCAAATTGCTCTATGCGGTGGGCAAACACATCAAGTCCATTGACCCCAATATCAAACTCGACGCTCTTCCGATCTACATGTCGATTCGCGGCTCGGCACCGACGCTTGCGACCACTCGCACGTCGCCCGTGTTACGCGATAAGTTCGTGCCCAATGCCAAAGTTGCGTTAGACGTGGACTCGGCAAAGTTCTTCAACTTGCTGATCGGCCGCCTGTCTGCATCGGCGCCCGCGTAGGGGCGGAGCCTGTCCTGAGCGAAGTCGAAGGATGCCCCCACCCGCCCGACCGGACGAAGTCCGGCAACTTTACGTACTGCGAAAAGCGTTTGCACATTCCGAGGTGAAGAATGAAATTCGGCCGAATCTGGCTTATAGCAGTCGTTCTGATGACATGCCTCACCGGCTGGGGCCAGGAAAAACGCAAAATCATCATCGACCAGGACGCCGCCGGACCTGGCGGGACCGACCAGCAGTCGATCCTGCTGCTGATCCAGTCTCCGCAGACAGATGTCCTCGGCGTCACCGTCGTGACCGGCGACGCCTGGCTCAAGTCGGAGGTGGCGCATACCTTGCGCATGCTCGAACTCATTGGTCGAACTGATATTCCGGTTGTGGCAGGTGCCGAATATCCGCTGGTCCGCCGAAAGGATGAAACCGAGCTTTGGCAGCAGCGCTACGGCTCCATCGCCTGGCTGGGCGCCTGGACTCCGAGGTTTTATCATCCTCCCGACCAACTCGGAGACATGCCCGAAGGCAAACCCACCACTAAGCCGCTTGATGAAGACGCGGCACATTTTTTGCTGCGCATGGTCCACAAGTTCCCGCACCAGGTGACGATTTACGCCGGCGGCCCAATGACGAATCTCGCGCTGGCCATCTCCATTGATCCCGAATTCCCTGGACTGGCCAAGGAACTGGTCTTCATGGGCGCCAGTTTGAATCCACAAACCACTGACCCCGAGTTCATCAATACCCCTCGGCACGAATTCAATATCTGGTTCTATCCGGAAGCGGCCCACGTTGTGTTGCGCGCGCCCTGGAAAAAGGTCGTCTGCACCCCGGTGGACGTTTCAGTGAAAACAAGAATGACGACCGAGCTGATCAATCGGATCAAGGCCGGCAACACACCTTCGGCGCTGTACATCGGCAAATATGCCCGTCTGTTCGGCGAATACAACTATCTGTGGGATGAACTGGCGGCAGCGGCGTGGCTCGATCCCAGCCTGATTACGAAGAAAGAAACCCGCTTCCTGGACGTGGACCTGGGACGCGGCGCCGGCTACGGCAACATGCTCACTTGGACCGATGAGGACAAACCGAAAATCGATTTCCCGCCGGTCGAAGTGCAGGTCGATGTGGACACAGGGAGGTTCTACAAGATGTTTGTCGATCTGCTGACCGCACCCACGCCCAAGCCTTGAAAAACGAAATGGGGGCCGGGCGTCCCCGCCCGGCTGGACGGGCGAGACGCCCGTCCTCCATCACTGCAATTGCTGGAGCGCCGTTTGCGCTTGGACATGCCCCGGATGCTGCTTGAGCAATTCGAGCAGCACGATGCGCGCCTTGTCCGGCGTGCCCTCCAGCGCGTAAACCCGGGCCAGGTTCATGTAAGACTGATCGAAGGCGGGCGCCACCCGGATGCACTCTTCGAAGCTGGCCACCGCGTCATCTCGCCGTCTGGTGCGCAGATAGAGCACGCCAAGGTTATTCAAGGCTTCGGGATAACCGGGACGAGCCTTCAACGCTCGCTGCAGATACTCATAGGCCCGGTCATTCTCGTTGAGCTGCGCGAAGACCATCCCCAGACTGTAGTTGGCTTCCGCATCCTGAGGACCGACGGCCACTGCGCGCTCCAGCAGCTTGCGGGCTTCATCCCAATTCTTCTGTTGCCGGTAAGCATTCCCCAGGTTCTCCAGCGCGATCAAGTGATCGGGATTGAGGTTCAGCGCCTCCTGGAAGTACGGAATCGCTTCAGCCGTGCGTCCTTCCCGCGTAGCCAGAAGGCCAAGGTTGTTCCAGGCGTTGGCCAGAGTGTCGGGATAACTGGCTTGAAGTCTGGTCGCACGTTCGAAGCTTTCCCGTGCCTCACTGCTCTTCTCCTGCTTCAAATAAACGCTGCCCAACCCATATAGTGCTTCGGCGCTCGCCGGATCGTCGTGCAGAGCCAGTCGGAAAGAGGCTTCAGCCTGATCCAGATATCCTCGCTGAAAATAAATCGACCCGTAGTTGAGATAGTTGCGGCGAAATTCCAACGTGTCGCTTACGCCCGGGAACGGCAGGGCTTTCGCCAGTCGTTCCGCCGCGGTTTGGGGAATGTGCCGGAAGTCCTGCTCGACCTGATCCGGATTCACCGAGCCCTGATAAATCTTGACGATCTCTCCGCCGCCACTAATCAGGAATGACGTTGGAAGACTCAGGTCGCGGTGCCGGTCGAAAAGATAACGATAGAGAATGTTGTACGTGCCAGCCAGATCATCCGATCCCTGCACTACGGGAAACGAAAGATGACCGTCGCGCGCGAGTGTGCGGACTTTTTCGGCGTCGGCAGGGTCATCGAGGTTCACAGTAAGAAGGCGGAGGCCCTGCGTAGCCCAACGTGCATGCAGCCGGTTGAATACTTTCAGGTCCTGCTGGCAAATCGTCGAGTCTGCGACCCAGAAATTCAGCAGCACCACCTTGCCGCGAAGCGCAGCCAGCGTGCGTGCGTGACCGTTCAAGACGGGGAGAGAAAAATCCGGCGCAGCCACAGGCACGAGCAACCAGGTCTCAACGTTGGCGGGAAGCGGATCAGAGTCCCGCAAGGAAGTCTTGGGCAAGGGCACGGCTTCAGCCGTGCCACCTCGAGCTCCGAAAGACGAGGGCTTTAGCCCCTGAGGGTTTGCTTTGAAAGCCTCAAAGCGCGATGGCGCTGTACCCTCTTCGACCCACACCCTGTGGTTCAGCGGAAGGTCATGGAGTTCCTGCACCAAACCACTGGGCCAGCGAATCGACGCCCGCACCGGGCCTGTGGCTTCTCCCAGCCCGAAGAACACTTCCTTGCTGTGCTGGGAAAGAAATCCTGACCCGGCCTGAAGCATGCGGGTCTGCCTCCCCAGTCCGGTTTCAACCGTGATTGCGGCTCCGATGGCGTCACGATTGCTCTTGCCGCCGCGCAGACGGAAGGCGATCGATGGGGCAAGGTCCTTCATCACGTTCTGCAAAAGCCTCAACTGCGGGCCGTTGCGATTCTTCAGGAACACTTCCAGGCGGCCATCATGGTCGAAATCGGCGAGCGCAAACGCCCTGCCGTCTTCGAGAAAGT
>JAIQFF010000252.1 GCA_020073395.1 Terriglobia bacterium | reverse complement strand
CCGGAAGACATCCGCAGATGGATTGGCAGCGCGAACGTCTCGGTAATTCCCGCCATCACCGAAGCCGGAAACGACGGGGCCCGCCTGGGTTGGCCCAAGCGAATTGTGGGAGCCTTGCCGGATCCGGCTCACGATAGTAAGACGGATACGTTTTTCCTCGAAAGACCCAACTCGCCTGAGGGTGAGGCGGTACAGGCGCTGTACGCGTCCATCATGTTGTCATGGCCCAACAATCCGCCCCAGACCCTGCTGATTGTTTCCGCGCTTCCCGGGGAAGGAAAGACCACGGTTGCTTTGAACCTGTCCTATGCCCTGGCCCGGCACGCCAACACCTGTCTGGTGGATGCCGACCTGCGCAAGGGCAGGGTAGCGGGCGCCTTCAGCCTGGCGACCGGCCAGGGGCTGGGGGATGTGCTGACTGGGGATGCGATGCTGGAAAATTCCCTGCTGGAAATTCCCGGAATGAGCAATCTCTCCGTACTGCCGGCGGGGCGGTCCAAAGGCAACTTTGGCCAGCTCATCTGCTCCGAGAAAATGGAGCAGACTCTGGCATCCCTGCGGGAACGTTTCGGCTTCGTGATCATCGACTCCGCTCCCATCCTTCCCTTTGTGGATGGACGCGCCCTCTCAACCCTGGTGGATGCCGTGGTTCTGGTAGGAAGAGCCGGGGTGACCACACGTCAAGCGATGCGGCGCAGCGTGGAGTTGATCTCCGAGGTCCACGGCGCGCCGATTCTTCAAGTGGTGCTGAATGGCGCCGACATGGGCCTGGTTGATTACAAGCACTATCACTACGGATACACCAACGATTACACGAAGAAATAGTTCCACAGCCCGGAAAGCTAGTCCTAGTCCTCCCCCTAAGAACATAAAGTTGCCGGTGTCGCCCACGGGCGCCGGCAAGGTAGATACAAGTCCAGGAGGACGTAACCACTACTCATTGTCACAATCAATGACAATCGAAAAGAAACCTGTTTCGTCGGCCCCCAAGTCCAGCCCAGCAGCTCCAGCCCTTCTGTTCCCGTTTCAATCTCGCCGCTGATAACCGCCAAGGAGGATCCAAACAACCAGTCATGCCACACACCTTGAGGTCGACAATCCCACAAGACGAGCCCAAGCTGGAAACTATCAATTCATTCCGGCCGAGCTCCTGGAGCCAGTCGCAGCAAAAACGCTTATTCGATGTTGTAGTGGCGACGACACTCCTGATCCCAGTTGCTCCACTAATCCCGCTGATAATATTACTGATTAAGCTGGACTCTGCGGGGCCGGCCCTTCACATCAACCATCGCACGGGCATGGGCGGGACGGATTTCCGCATGTATAAGTTCCGCACGATGAGGACGGAAGGAACTGGATTCAATGTCGGCCTCACCCGCGCCGGAGATTCGCGCATCACGCAGGTGGGACGCTTCCTGCGTAAGTGGAAGCTGGATGAGGTCCCGCAACTCTGGACTGTGATCATGGGCGACATGAGCATCATAGGACCCCGGCCGCACCTGCGGCGCTTGCTCGGGCAAGGCCAGGAGCTCCGGGAGTTTCTCTCGATCCGTCCCGGTATGACCGGCGCTGCCACAGTCTATTTTCGGCACGAAGAGGAGATGCTACCGAAGAAGGTTCGGGATGAAGAACTGGAAACCTATTACATCCATAGCATTTTGCCCAAGAAGATGCAACTGGACGTGGACTACGCTGCACGTGCAACCTTCAGAAGCGATCTAGCGCTGGTGTTCTCCACCCTGGTGGAAGTTTTGTCCGGATATGTAGCCTGGAGCCGTCCTGTGGGTTCCGCCACCCTGCATGAGATTCCGATCAGTACGGCAGCACGATCACAGGAAGATTTGTCGATGGAGCAAGACACCCTGGCCGGATAGTTTCGGGCCGATACATTACTACAGGCAGAGACCGTCGCGGACTCTCCACGCTCATCGTACGGATCGGCACCAGAGCATGGCGACATTGTTGCGTGACGTCAAAAGCGCGTAACGGAGCGGCCTTCCTCAACTGGCACACTCTGGATCGGGACGCGTCTTTTACCGCGATTGACATTTCGGACGTAGCCGTTCAAGAAACGGCCAAGGCTGCTGGCGCGAATGGCATCGCGGGCGCGTACCTGCTGATGAATGCCGAAGAAACAGCTTTCGCCGGCAGCTTTGACTTAGATTGTGGGTCATCTATTCTCCACCATTTGAATCTGAACAAGGCGTGCGCAGAGATCCGCCGCATTTTGAGGGCACAACCCTTTATCTCTGGCTGCGGTGCCATTCCGGAAGTGGAAGATTTTTCCCGCGGTGAAGAGCACTTTGCGGCGGGTAGATAGCTTTCTTTTCCGCGCGGTTCCGGGCAGCGGGCGCTATGCGTGGATGATGGTGATGACTATGTCCGGCCTCGAAGGCGGTGTGCAGTGAAGATTTCCGTGCAGCCAGGAACCACTCCAGCGCTAGCTGGCAGCGATCGATGGTGGCTAGTCATTGCTGCCACAACGATCCTAGCCATCGCCATCGCTGCGAGCGTTGCGGGTACGAATTGGATCCTGGTTGTCGCTCTACTCGTTTTGCCGATCTTGGTGCTTCGACCCCGTGAGCTTTGTCTTGGAGTGTATGCGTTTCTGCTGCCTTTCGACGCGCTCACCGCTGTCGGTCCGGAGGGGCTAACCCTAACCTTGATAGCTGGAGCAGCGGTAGCGGCGATCTTGTTGGGCACGGCGCTGGTGAAGAAGGATCTCCACAGGCCACCTCGCCAAGCCATTTGGTGGGCGTTGTTTGTCGCGTGGGCGGCAGTGACGGTCCTGTGGGCACTGGAGTGGAAACCTGCGATCAGCAGACTGCCTACTGCGGTCTCTTTGCTTTCGCTTTACCTGGTTGTCCTCTCGACAAACATCAGCCGCAAGGAGCTTCGAACCATTTCGCTATTCGTCGTCGCGGGAGCGTGCCCCGCGGCAGTCTATACAATTTTTCAGTTCTACGGCGGAGCCGGCTATCATGGCACGACTCGAGCATCCCTGATGGCGGGGGGCAAAGCCGCAGATCCGAACTATTTTGCGGCTAGCTTGCTCTTACCGCTGTCGTTAGCGGTCCATGGTTTCCTGACCCCACGCTCGCGGTTAGCACGACTGGGATGGCTGGTGGTAGCCGCTACCCTTGTATTCGGAATACTTGTCACCATGTCTCGCGGGTCGCTGGTTGCGGTTGCTGTCATGATTCTGTTCTATATGTACACACACCAGGTCTCGCGACGCATGACGATTCCGCTGGTTGCAATCTTCGTGGCGCTCGCGTTCGTTTTGCCAGGCGCCTTCTTCACTCGTTTGCAGAATGCTGCGGATGACGGAGGGTCAGGTCGAACGGTCATATGGGAAGGGGGCCTGGTGGCCTTTGAGCACTATGCGTTGCTAGGAGCTGGCTTAAATAACTTTCCCTATGCTTATCGAGAGCACATCGGAAGCGCTCCACTTCTTGAGGGCAAACAATCAGCCACCCCCGCCCACAATAGCTATTTGGAGATTGCCGTCGACACGGGCGTTGTCGGCCTGGCATTGATGCTCGCTGCCATAGTTGGCCAACTGCGGGCGGCCAGCCGGTGCAGAAAGAACGTGCCTGACAAGATTGGCGGGGTGATCGTCGCCTACGAGGCCGCCTGCTACGCGATCCTGGTGGCAGCTTTCTTCATCGGCGTGATGTGGGACAAGTGGTTCTGGCTGGCCTGGATGCTGTTGGCCGTTGCCGTCCGAACGGCGCAGGCGGAGCAGCGCAGCGAGACTCGCACGGCGGTCGCAGAGCCGGCCACGTTGCGCTGGTATGATTGGCCGGTACGAAGCGCTCCCCGAGCGCGTCTGCCCTGAAAACCAGCAGGTCCGCTTGGTCCCACCGGGTGTACTCCTAACGTGCAACGACTACTGCTGATAACATTTCACTATGCGCCACGGCCTACGATTGGCTCGATCCGACCAGGAACGTTGGCAAAGTTCTTGCCTCAGTTCGGCTGGGAAGCGATAGTGGTGACGCCGCACGTGCCGAGTGGTCCCCGGCCACCGGCCAGGGTCATTGAAACTCCGTATCATGATGTGCTGGAGAAGTGGAAAACGAGAATCGGTCTGGATATCCTCATCGAGCGCTCCTCGCCCAGCTGAATCTTCCAGTCTCCACCAAGCCCCGCGAATTCGAACACTTCAACTCTATTAACACATAGTGCGAAATGCTAATCCGAAGGCAAATGCACTTAGGCTCTGCCACCTTAGATTCTCGCTTCCAAGCTCTAGGCGAGGAAGTTCGGCAGAGGTCAGGTCGGGCAAGCATGCTGGCGGTGGTAACGGACCCCTCATGCTTCAGTCTGCCTTACGATTATTCTCTTTGCAATGCACTACACGTAGCTGGATGCGGAGTAATACTGGCACGCAGCAAATATCTCTACGACCAATGGGAGCCTTCTTGGCCTTTTGCATCATGGGACGGCTTCTACGAAATCACGCACGGCCTGGGTCGAAGACACTCTCGACGTTGGGTGTGGAAGTTAGCAAAGGGAGCTGAGCACATACTCAGCATGAGACACTTTAGTACCGGAT
>JAIQFF010000251.1 GCA_020073395.1 Terriglobia bacterium | reverse complement strand
GTCCTCAAATTCGCCAGCACGACTGTACCCTTGCACCTCGAGCAGCGTCTCCTTGTTAGACTCGGTGGCCGCGCATTGTTGGTCAATAAGGCTCCCCCCTACAATCAGGCGTATCAACTCGTCGCGATCAATGTCCTTCATCAAGCCAGTCCGGACAAAGTCGCCATCGCGAAATACGGTGTATTCGTCGGCAATTGAGAACAGTTCTGACAACCTATGTGAAACGTAAATGATGCCGACGCCTGCGGATTTTAACTGCCGGATCGCGTTAAACAAGACCGCGGTTTCTTTCTCTCCGATCGCAGATGTCGGCTCATCCATGATGAGAACCGAGCTGCGCTGGTCAATTGCCTTGGCGATCTCGACTAACTGGATCTGCCCCAGCGACAGCCTGCGCATTTTGGCGCGCGGATCGACGGCGAAATTGAGGCGCTCCAGAAGCTCTGCGGCCTTGCGCTGCATCAGCGTCTGGTTGACGAACCATCCGGCACGCCGGGATTCACGCCCAAGGAAGATGTTCTCGGCAACTGTCATGTCGGGAACGGGGCTAAGTTCCTGCGTAATGATCGCTATTCCAGCGGCTAAGGCGGATGCCGGAGAGGCGAATCGGGTTTCGCTCCTGTTGAGCCAGATACGCCCGCTATCGGGCGCCTCCAGCCCCATCAGGATGTTCAGGAACGTCGATTTGCCGGCACCGTTACCGCCGCAGAGGGCGTGAACCGTGCCCGCACGCAGCTCAATGCAGCCGTCATGCAACGCCAGCACACCGCCGTAGGACTTTTGTATCCCCTCAGCCTTGAGGAGAAGGTCCGAGTCGGACATCACTTCATGCCTAGCAACATTCATCTTCTTCGGTCAACGCTCCAAGATGTGACACACGAATTCAACAGCGGCAACATGAAGTGTAGCGACCGGTGGTGAGTTCGCATTAGCTTCATCTGGTTTCGTCTTGCGATAATCATTAGCTTTACTGGCGCCGTGTTAGGTGTCCTCACTTCACAATGGATGCCCGCTTATGCGTGCGCGACGAATCCCGGACGACGAGCGTCGCTGGCAGGCGCACCTTCGATACGCTGGTGGCGCCACGATGAACGATCCGATCAAAGAGAACCTCCACGGCTCGATGACCGATCTCATAGGTCGGCTGCACGACCGAGGTGATGCGCGGTTGAAAGAAGTCTTCCGCAATCAGTTCGTCAAATGTAACGAAGGCGATGCTGTCCGGAGTCGTGAAGCCCAGCGAGTACAAGCTCTTCAGCGCGCACAGACCGGTAACTCCGTTGGTGGCGAACAGTGCTGTCGGCTTGTACTTCTGACGCAGCAGCCCACGCTGGCAGACGGCTTGGATGTCCTCCATCTCAAAGCTCGCGGACCAGATGAGCGAAGGATGCACGCGCAGTCCGGCGTCTTTGAGTGCGCGACGGTAGCCGCGCAGGCGCTCCTGCTCATTTCTCAGCGTCAGAGGGCCCGTAATGATTGCGATGCGGCGATGCCCGAGTGAAAGCAGATGCTGGACTCCGAGTTTCGCCGCGCCGCTGTCGTCCACGCACACGGAATCTGTATTCAAGCCTTCCGGGAGACGGTCTACGCAGACAACCGGCGGACCCGAGGCGATCGCCGCCGCATTCTCAGCTGACCACTTGTAGCCCCCGGTTGTGACCAGCAGGATGCCGTCTACACGCTGCCGGAGCAGGGCTATCATGTCTATCTCGGTATCGTGACTTCGCTGCGAGTCCAGCACGATCAGGAAATATCCGCGTTCCCGGGCGGCGTATTCGGCTCCGCGCACGATCTTGGGGAAGAAGGGGATGGTGAGGTCGGGAACCACAATGCCAAGAGTATGGGTACGTCTGGTTCGCAGGCTTCGGGCGATGAGGTTGGGCTGATATTTCAGAACGCGGATTGCGTCCAATACTTTGCGGCGCGCATCTTCACTGACTCGTGTCGAACCGCTGATCACATTGGAAACCGTTCCGGCGGAAACCCTGGCGAGCTTCGCGAGTTCTCGTTGCGTCACCACTGGATCAACTCTAGCGTCTGCCTGAAGTCGGCGAATGCCGGACCGGAAAACGAAACAGGAGAATTTGACAGCGTCATCTTAAACTCATAGATTGAATCCGCAATTGAGACGTCTCATTTTGAGCGCTGCTGTCGGGAATTGGGGCCCTGAAACGACTATCCATAACCTTGATCCAGGAGCAGTAACACCTTCAGTCGACGGCCTGAAGTTTATGAAAGAGAGTAAGGATATAACAGGTAGGGAAAGGGCGTCAGCATGACTATGCGCCAGCGACGTTGGCTCTGGACGAGCGGGATCACTTTTGTCCTCGCCGCGGGGCTCACGGGAAGAGCGGAGGCAACCGAAAACAGAGCGGCCGAACAGGTTTCCAGGCGAACCGTTGTCTCTGGTGAGCAGTCTGGAGGCTTCGCAAGTTCGCAGCCCGACAGGCGAATCAGGCGGGATTATGGTTTCTATGAGCCTGAGCCGCTCGACTTTGATGACCATCAGGATTACGTGCAGATCTTCGATGGCGTCAGCCTGAAGAACTGGGACGGTGATCCGAATACCTGGCACGTGGAAGACGGAGCGATCGTGGGCGAATCTATCAAGGAAAAGCCGGTCGCGAACAGCTATATCTCCTTCCACGGGTTCGAGGCCAAAGATTTCGATTTGAAGTTTGAAATCAGGGTGGAAAACGGTGGCGGGAGTGGCATCCAATATCGAAGCCAGGTTGGTTTACCGTGGCGCAGACAGCCTCCGCCGGGCCAGACGATCCCGGAGTTGAAGTGGATGATGACCGGCCCGCAGGCCGATTTCTGGTTCCCGGTGACCCCCAGGCAATCGGAGTGGACCGGGCAGTTTTACTCAGAGAACACGCCTCTTGGCATCCTGGCTTGGCGGGGACAGGTGGTTGAATCAGCACCGGGAAGCCATCCAAAGTTGTTAGGCAACATCGGGAATCGCGACGCGCTCGGGGGCTACGTTAAGGTCAATGACTGGAACCAGTACCTGATCATGGCGAGGGGTGGCACATTCATCCATGTAATCAACGGGCAGTTGATGGCGGTCTACGTGGATGACAATCCGGATTCGTCCAACAACAAGCCTGGGTTGGTAGGAATCGAAATCGAGGGTACGCCTACCAAGGTTTCTGTGCGTAATATCTGGATCAAGAAACTGAATTAGCCAACGGACGATTCGGCTGAGCTCCCGTTCGATTACAAGTTCAGCGTAACCAACTTGCCGACGGTTTGCTTTAGGAGAAGACATTATGGAACCTGGTCGCAAGGCCCCAAAGCTCACCAAATTGAATCGGCGTGCCTTCGGCAGTGCGGCAGCGGTCTCTGCGCTTGTCGCGTTTGCGGGCGGCGCTTCACCTATTCGAGCCGAGAGCCCCGACGGCAGCGCTTGCGGGTCCCAGTATCGGACGGGGAACGGCGCCTGGACCTATGACGTTGTGCCGCAGTGGGGGAAGCTTCCGGCAGGCAAACAGTTCGGTGGAACCCACGGCGCTATCTCCAGCGACAAGGCCGGCAATGTGTACATAAGCACCCAGAGTGAAACTGGCGTTCTCGTGTACGAACCTAGCGGACGTCTCGTAAGGACCATTGCCACGGAATATCCCGAGGTCCACTCACTGCACTGGAACGCCGAAGGTGGCGAGGAATTCTTTTATGCCACCGTGCAGAAGGGAACTTCGGCGGAGAACTGGCTGGCCCTGAAGATGAAGACGGACGGCACGGTAGTGGAGAAAATCACCGCGCCTGGCGAAGCGGGATTCAAACAGGCGAATGAGTGGAGAGTGACAGCCGTTGTGCCCGGACCTGACGGTTCGATCTATATCGCAAACGGGTACGGTGACTCCCGCATCTTCCGCTTCGACAAGCACGGAAACTACCAATCAAGCTTTTCAGGGAAGGGTACAGAGGACGGGAAATGCGATTGCAGTCACGGATTAGCCGTGGACACGCGCTACGATCAGCCGCTGCTGCTAGTCTGCGATCGGGAAAACTTTCGCCTCAGCCACTTTGACTTTGACGGCAAGTTCGTTGGCCACGTCACTCAGCATTTGCGGCGCCCGTGCCAGGTTAGTTTTCATGGGGACTACGCCGTCGTCTCGGAGTTACAGGGTAGGGTTACGATCCTCGACAAGAACAATGTGCCGGTCGCGTTTATCGGCGACAACCCGCAGCAGAGCCAGTGGGCGAATTACCAGCTCAGTCCCGACAATATTCCTACAAGCGTTTTCAGTGCAGCGCATGGGTGCTATATAGACCACGAGGCGAATATTTACGTGTCTGATTGGAATCACGTCGGCAGGATTACCAAGTTGACGCGTGTGGCGGCTTAGTCGGAGTGAGTTCGATGATCGCGTGGTTCACAGCGCAAGGCAGGTTGAGGATGCAGGCGTGGTTTGCAATCGTTCCTACTGGTCTTGTGCTGAGACCTCTTGCTGAGAAGGCAGATTACGTCATGACTGATACAGGAGAACACGTGAAGCCGGGGCCAAATAAAACGGTCGTCTTTCGCGGTCTGTACTCGTTGATTCTTCTCTCTGCTTGCGTGGGTGTGCTTGCGATCGC
>JAIQFF010000065.1 GCA_020073395.1 Terriglobia bacterium | reverse complement strand
AATGCTACGCGCTGGTTGTCCGGAGAAATGTCCGCCCGTTCGCCGAAGTGGGTCAGAGCTTCAACATTGGGAGGCAGGTGTTCGAGGGGGTTACCGGGAGCCCGTTCCATAAGCGGAAGGGCCGAAGCGAGAAGCAGGATAAGGAATCGCATTCCGGCAATGCTATCAAAGCAGACATCAACGTGGGCTTGCGATTTTCCCAGTGGATTGGTCGGCCCTGTCAGACGATTTTCGATGCGCCCAGCTGACCCAAGCCTTGAACATCGCGACTAGTGGGGATCGTAGATCAGCTCGAGAGTTACTCCGCCGTAGGGCTCGGTGTCCAAATAGACGGCGCGCCCTTTGCCTTTCGCCGTGTTCCAGGCGGCAGCTTGCGATTGCGGGGCCCCGCGAGCGGTCATCAGCTTGATGGCCTCGTCCATATCGCTCACGTTCACACCCAGGTGATGAAATCCTTCCCCATGCTTCTTTCCATATTCCACATAGACATCCGGACCGGTAATTTGCTGCACCCACTCGAAGGGCGCGTCGCCGGTACGGTCCCATCCTAGCCACATCTCGTAGGTGCCGGGCTGGCCACGATACACACGATCGAGGCTGATATTGTGGTCTATCCGTGAAAAAGGCTTGAAGCCTAGGCTGGTGTAGTACGCGTCCACCTTTCGCACATCATCCACGACCCAGGCGAAATGAGTGATCTTGGTGACGGGGTACTCATTGCCGGCACCGGCGATCGCGTGCAGCCGGAGGTCTGGGTCATCGATCAGCGCCACGGTGTGTCCTCCGCCTTGCGCGGCCGTGTCCAGATAGGCAATCCGGCCCGGTCCGGTTTTACCTTGCCAGCTGTCCTCGACAACCACGCTCACACCTCTTGAGGAAAAGTACCGGATCTGCTCGTCAAATTCTTTCGGTGATCTGACGGCATAGCCGAGGACGCGAATGCCATCACCGTGTTGACGCAGGGCATCACGCCAAAACTTGCCTGCGTGCACCGGTTGAATCCATTTGATCTCGAGTTCGTCAACGGCCGCGGTTGCCTGTTTTGCCGTAGCCGGGTCAGGCTGGCCGCGATAGGTCAAATGCAGGAAGTTCACCACTCCGTCACGATGGATATTGCGGACACCGAGGCGCTGCCAATAGTCCACCACGCGGTCGATATCGCTTACCACCCAGATTACCTGGGCCACATGATGGTAGATGGCAGGGTCGAGCTCTGGCGCCGCACTCGCGCCAGGCGTTGCCGAAGCACCAGGTGGGCCGCCCTGCGCCGCCCTGGTTTTTGCCATTGAGGTGTCGAGGTTTTCGGCAAGCAGGACAACGCCAAGAATGGCCGCCAGGATCAAGAGAAATCTGGATGAAAGGGATGTTCTCACACGACCTCCCTCAGACTGAGGACCGCAGACTACCGCCATTGTCTAAACTAGGCAACTCGGTGACTCTCAAGCTCTCTTGTCTGCCCTCTGGATTCGATGTCCTGTCCCTCGCCTCCTCACAGAACAGACAAAAGGAAGGGGAAGCACTTCCGCTACTTTCGCACGGGCTTGACCCCTGCCCCATCCAGCGCAGTCTGGATAGCCTTCCACACCTCGGCCTCCGGTTTGTTGGCATCCACAAGCACGATGTTGGCCTCGGGAAAGTAGAAGGAAATCGCGTCCATCTCGCGATGATAGTTTTTGATGCGCTGCTCGAGAATCTGCGGATTATCGCTCTGGCGTCCGGTCGTCTTGGAGCGCTCGCGGATGACGTCGTCGGGTACTTGCAATTGGAGAGCAATCGGTTTGAGCTTCAGGTCGGGAACCATCTTGGAAAGATCTTCGGCCTGCACCAGGGTCGCGGGATAACCGTCGAGTGCAATGCCACGGCTGAGGTCGGCAGTCTTCAGGCGCTCACGCACGTAGCGGCTCATGGCCGGGTCATAACGCATCTCGGCCATGGACATATCCTGGGCGCGCAGGTGCTCGAGTTCTGCCGCGTTGTCCTTTATGAGGTCCTCGACCGAAATGTTGGGAACGTCGTAGGTCTTCGTGATCGAGTCAACCAGCGTAGTCTTCCCGCTGAGCGGCGGCCCGATGAGGATGATCAGGGGTGGCAAAGGGCTGGACTGCGGCGCAGGGCTCGCTGTCTGCGCCCAGGCATTTTCCAGAAGAAGAGGCAATAGGAGCAGAGGCAAAATGGTGAAAACGCTTTTCAGCATGGGACATTCCCGGAGAGTCAGAGATTTCCTGGCCCCGGTAGTATGCCATGCTTTGCGATCAACCTGGTGAGCTGGCCCACCCTTGCTGGCTGCGTAGCTCATCTCGGCTGGCCCATCCTTCGCGTTCTTTGCGAAGGGTGGGAACGCGGAACCCTTAGTGGGATGAAGATTGGTCGGCCCTGGCAGACGATTTTCAACAAGCGTCTCCCGTTCCTGTGCAGTTAGAAAGCTGGGCGGACGGTGACACGGGAGTCATCAACAGCTAACCTGAAAGACCCTCGGGGCATTTCCTGCAATATCCGCTAAGGGCCTAAGAAATTGCGTTCGTGGTCGTGGCAGATTACGGCCAGTTTAACCGAACGGATACATGGTTTAACCGTCGGGTTAGCGTGAACTGACTGCCCGATCAGGCTCACCGTGTGCCCCCCTTCCGCTGCAGGTATAACGTGCTGCGAATCAGCGGATTCATAGCAGCCAAGGCAAATTTCGCAAACCTCGAGCTTTGGCATGCCACCTGCAATCGAAAGACGAGTATCCATACGCAAAAAAGGAGAAACATTGAATGAGTACGGCACAGGTTCCCACTCTTGACATGAACAAGCTGAATGTTTTTATCGGACAATTTGTGACTGATCTCGGCGCCGCGGTCCATGCCGGCATGGTCGTCATTGGGGAGAAGTTGGGACTCTACAAGGCCCTCGTTGGGGAGCCAATGAGTTCTGCGCAACTTGCCGCCAAGACGAAAACGGATGAGCGCTACTTGCGCGAGTGGCTGGCGTCACAAGCTGCAGGGGGCTACATCACTTACAACGAGAAGACCAACAAGTTCAGCCTGACTGAAGAACAAGCCTTCACGTTGGTGAACGAAGACAGTCCTGCATACTTGCCCGGGGCATTTGAACTGGCTCTGGGTTCGCTCGCGGCGGTTCCACGGATCGCGGAATCTTTCCGCACTGGCGACGGTATGGGTTGGCATGAACACGTTGACGGCGTCTTCCATGGGTGTGAAAAGTTCTTTCGTCCCGGCTATGCCGCTAATCTTGTAAGCGCATGGATTCCAGCCTTGAGCGATGTCCAGGCGAAGCTGGAGGCGGGGGCGCGAGTGGCCGACGTAGGATGCGGGAAAGGGGCTTCCACTCTATTGATGGCAAAAGCATTCCCCAAGTCGCGATTCTTCGGATTCGACTATCATGACAAGTCGATTGAGGCAGCCCGCGAGTCCGCCAAGCGTAATGGTGTCGCCGACCGCGTCACCTTCAATGTGGCACGGGCAAAAAAGTTTCCCGGCAAAGACTACGACTTCGTGGCCGTCTTCGATTGCCTGCATGACATGGGCGACCCGGTCGGGGCAGCTGCGCATGTCCGGCAGTCCCTGGCTGAGGATGGAACATGGATGATCGTTGAGCCCTTCGCCAATGACCAGTTGAAGGACAATCTGAATCCCGTGGGCCGGGTCTATTATTCTTTTTCAACCCTGCTGTGCACGCCTTGCTCACGATCGCAGGAAGTCGGACTATGCTTAGGTGCCCAGGCCGGCGAGACACGCATTCGGGAGGTTGTGACCGCGGCCGGCTTCAACCGTTTCCGCCGAGCGACGGAAACACCGTTCAACATAGTCTACGAAGCCAGACCGTAATTTTGCTTGACCAAACGTGCACGAGCGACGGCCTCCACAAGGAACGCGCGCCGTCGCTCTTGGACGACCTCGCCCGCCGGAGTACACGCCCTTTTGCCTGACTCGGCACGCCGATTACTGGTGTAATGGCGACCGGTCACTCGGATCGGGGGCCAGAACCGGGCGAACGCACGTGCCAGTGATGCCCGGAGTGCTGGAGCGACTCATCTGCGATCCATCGTAACCGACGTCCAGATCACCCGGCTGCCGCTTGTCCTACCGTATCAGACTCTAGGCCTGAGGCTCCCCACCCTTGCATTTTTGGGAAGGGTGGGCCGGCCAGCCTCCGTTTTCGCCTGAACTGAGGAAGTCTGCAGATCAGGGGAAGAAGCGCTACTCCACAATCGTGAAGATTTCCCGATATCCGGATTCCACGTATGGTGTGAACTTCTGGTAAGCTTCCCGCCAATCGTTGTTGCTCATACCCTTCACGCCCATCTGCTCGTAGGCTGCGAGGCTCGGATACGTTGTTTCGAGCACCATTGTGTAATAGGGGCCAACCAGGTCGGTAAGCACGCGAAACGAGTCGCGTCCGTAGCCCAACCCCTGTGCCACCTTGCCAACCGCCTTGAACGCCGTCAATGCTTCCCGCGCCTTGCCGAATTGCAATCGAAATACATCGCGCACCAGAATCATTTCGACCTCCAGAATCGTAAGGAAAATGGTAACAAACCACATGCCTGGGCGGCCAGGCGAGTTCCAGCAAGGAGGCAGTGGGCGCGGGCGCCCGGTGTGGACTTGGGTTCAAGGTACGAGAGGCAACCACGTATGTTGGAAATTGGTTGGGCGCGTCGGCTGCCGTGGGTGCCCATCCCTTTTTCGCGTTCTCCGCGAAAAGGTCGCCATGCTACGCAAACGGCACTTAAACAATCGACTCCCGCTGTATGCTCTCTCGGGCCGTGCGGCATCCAGAACAGAATGACTTACCTGGTGGACTTCGGAGAATCTGGCAAGAACTTCATCGAAATAGGCAAGAGGTCCAAGGTTCAGGAAACTATGCTTAGGCTTGCGCTGCCCTTGAGCATACGGAATTTCGCAGCGTGGAGAAACAATGCAGAAACGCAAACTTGGAAAAAGCAATTTGGAAGTCTCCGCTCTCGGCTTGGGCTGCATGGGAATGAGCTTTTCTTACGGTCCGGCTCCAGACAAGCAGGAGATGATCTCTCTTCTCCGCGCAGCCGTCGACCGTGGCGTCACATTCTTCGACACCGCCGAAGTCTATGGGCCCTTCACGAACGAAGAACTCGTAGGTGAAGCCCTGGCACCCTTTCGTGGGAAAGTGGTCATAGCCACGAAGTTCGGCTTCAAACTCAAGCCGGACGGCAGTCCCGGTTTCGTTGGTCTCGATAGCCGCCCAGAGCGCATTAAGCAGGTCGCCGAGGGCTCGCTCAAGCGACTCAAGGTCGACGCCATCGATCTCTTCTATCAACACCGCGTTGACCCGGACGTGCCAATCGAAGACGTTGCGGGGGCAGTGAAGGAACTGATTCAGAAAGGTAAGGTAAAGCGCTTCGGCCTTTCGGAAGCAGCCGCGAAGACGATTCGTCGCGCTCATTCCGTCCAGCCGGTCACCGCAATCCAAAGCGAATACTCGCTGTGGACGAGAGGCCCTGAAGCGGAAGTGCTGCCGACGCTCGCGGAACTGGGAATCGGCTTCGTTCCTTATAGCCCTCTGGGGAAGGGCTTCCTCACGGGAAAGATGAACGAAAACACCACGTTCGACAGTTCGGACTTCCGCAAGACGCTTCCTCGCTTTACGCCAGAGGCTCTGAAGGCGAATCAGGCGCTGGTTGATCTGCTTGGCAAGATCGCAGACCGGAAGAAAGCCACACCTGCTCAGATCGCGCTGGCCTGGCTGCTTGCGCAGAAGCCGTGGATCGTTCCGATTCCAGGCACAACCAAGCTACATCGCCTCGAAGAGAACATCGGGGCGGTTGCAATTCAGCTTACGTCCGACGATCTCCGGGACATCGAAAGCGCCGCCTCAAAGATCGCGGTGCAAGGTGCCCGGTACCCCGAAGCCATTGAGCGAATGACCGGCCGCTGAGCGGTAAGCTCATGTAGAATTTGTGGCAATTTTCGCATCAATCAACAGGGTGGATATGTTGGACGCACCAGACAAAAGCCTGCTTGACGCTCTGTTGGACTCATGGGAACGGAACAATACCATCCTACTCAACCTTCTCCGCACCCTACCGGAGGGCGGGTTGGAGGCCAGGGCAATGGAGGGCAGTCCATCCGTCGCAGAGCTGTTCATGCACATTAACTATGTACGGCTTGTGTTCGTCTCCGAGGACGCCAGCGAGTTCGCCCGAAACCTGCCCGAGGGAGAATGGAGAGCCGAGCGCGACCGCGGCCACATGGCCGCGATGCTGAACGACAGCGCCGAGGTGGTGCGCGACGCGGTTAAAGGCAGGCTGGAGGCAGGCCGCGACATGGACCTTCACTACGACCACCCAATCCTGCTGCTCCAGCACATGGTCTGGCACGAGGGCTACCATCACGGTCAAATCAAGCTCGCACTCAAGTTGACGGGCCGACCAATGGCCGATGACGAAGCCGGTCCGGTCACGTGGAAAGTCTGGATGAACAAGACATCGAAGTGAGGCGTCTTAGTGCGTTGACAAACACGCTCAATCGGGGAAAAACGGTCCGACCACGAAGGGCAAACACGGGTGACGGGGAGCCGAACATGAAAAAACTAATTTCGCTCTGCGTAGTGTCTTTGCTCATCGGTATGACGGCCACGACACTATCCGGCACCCCGGATCGCGGTCGCAATGAGACCACCCAGAACCGGTTTGTCGGAGCGTGGCGGCTGGCCTGGCTCGAAGAGGAAGGCGCAGACGGGAAAATTTACAGGGCTGACTGTATCGGCCTACTTGTCTACACGCGCGACGGCCACATGTCGGTCCAGGTGATGTATCGGAATCCGCAGGCCAACTCGAAGGTAGCGACCAACGCTGCGCCGGTGCAATACGCGCAGGGCGGCTACGAGGCCTCCTTTGGCACATATGAGATCGACGAACGCGCTCACCACTTCACCTTTCACGTCGAGGGCGCACTGGTGCGGACCCTTATCGGCAAAGACCTGACGCGCGTATTTGAGTTTTCCGGCAAACAGCTCATCGTGAAGGCGTCTAGCCCGGATGAACACTGGAGAGTCGCCTGGGAGCATTACTAGGCCACCGGCCGGGCGATGTGGTCTGGTTGTCGCCCGGCGAGAAGCACTGGCACGGGGCCACGCCGACCACGGCCATGACGCACATCGCCATTCAGGAAAAGCTCGACGGTAAGGTTGTTGATTGGATGGAGCAGGTCAGCGATAAACAATATCGCGCCGGGAAATGAGGGATACTCAGGATGAGCAAGAAGCCAACGCGGAACGATTCTCTAAGAGACCGCCTTTCCCGATCTCGCGAAATTAACATCACTGTGACCGGCAGAAAGTCAGGACGTACCATCTCAATCCCGGTTTGGTTCGTGTTCGAGGACGACAAGCTTTACCTCCTGCCAGTGAAAGGTTCGGACACACAGTGGTACAAGAACGTGCTCAAGAACCCCTCGATTCGAATTGATGCGCGCGACGCTGAACTGCGGGCAGTCCCTGTCACAGACGCCGAACAGGTGTCGTCTGTGATCGAGATGTTCCGAGCCAAATACGGGACAAGCGACGTGAAGAAGTACTATTCGAAGTTCGACATTGCCGTGCTTGCCCAGATGCAATGAGCGCCCTGATGATCGCAAAAGAGGTATTCTCGAAGCCGTGAAGACCAACGTCAAAACTCCACTTGCGTGGCGCGCAGACAAGATTCCGGGCCCAAACGAAGCAGACACCGCCAAGTTATCCCGTTTGATTGCCGCCTACGCCCCTCATGATGGGAGCTTTGAGCTGCGCATCCCTGGTTTGCACGCCAGCCGCCTTTCACGAAGCAATACTGAATGTTTTCATTCTCTCCGGTTGCCCTCGTTGTGCATCGTCGCACAAGGAGCAAAGACCGTCATCGTGGGGCAGGAGGTCTATGAGTACGACGCATCGCGCATGATCGTGTTCTCCGTTGCACTGCCAGTAGCTTCCCAGATCACGCAAGCCAGCCATTCCGAACCTTACCTTGCTCTTAAGCTTGACCTCGACCCGCACAAGATTGCCGACTTGGTCTTAAAAGTGTTTCCGCACGGTCTGCCTCCAGTTCAGGAGAGAGGCGCAGTTTACATCACTGCGATCGACGTAAGCATCGTCAACGCCGCGACGAGGTTAATGGAATGTCTAGGACTGCCTGGGGACGCTGAACTGCTTGCCCCACTTGTGATGGATGAGATTCTGATCCGGCTCCTACGCAGCCCCATCGGTGTTCGGGTCGCTCAAATGGGCTTTGCAGAGTCCAGTGTGCATCGAGTTGCGAAGGCCATTTCCTGGCTGCGCGCCAACTTTTCTCAACCCATGAGGGTTGAAGGCTTGGCCGGGCTGGTGCACATGAGTGTTTCCTCTTTCCACGAGCACTTTAAGTCAGTCACCTCGATGAGCCCGCTGCACTATCAAAAGGTGCTGCGCCTTCAAGAGGCGAGGCGTCTCATGTTGTCGACAATCATGGACGCGGGTACTGCAAGTCAGCGCGTGGGTTATCTAAGTGCTTCGCAGTTCAGCAGAGAATACAGCCGCTTCTTCGGGAGTGCGCCGACCAAGGACATCGCCAGACTGCGTCAAGAGACTGGACTTCGGGTCTGACCCTCCGCAGTTGATTGGCGAAAACAAGGCGTGGGTGTTGAAAAAGGTCACTGTGGTTGGGCCGGGGAGTGGTGGCTAAATGAGGCTGCCCCACCCTCTGCGGTTTTCAGAGGGTGGGAACCTGTGCGGGGTGGGCCAGCCCACCCTGGTTGGCTGCGTAGCTCACCTCGGCCGCGGAACTCTTAGGTGCGGACCTTTTAGTTGAGGAGAATTGGTCGGCCCTAGAGGACGATTTTCGAACTTTTCTGCAGCACGCGGCCTGAAATCAAGGCATGTATACGGGATGAGGAGCTAGGATCCTCAGCCCAGAGATGACGGACCAGCTCTGCCACGGTACCGCTGACGGGTACGGTCGCTCCGCTCCCTCTTGCGTTATCTAATCAAGGCGATTCAGGCTGAACGCCAGTTTCCACGAGTCGCCATCTTTTACAAAAACCGACGTGCCATACACCGGCACCGACGTGAGCTTTTGACCGTCGCACGTTCCCTCGGCGGTTCCCTTACGGCTGAGGATGCCAACGGTCGGCGAGAGCAATGTGCCTACACCGTCGGTTACGCTGACGCTTTTGATGTCGCATCTTGCCGAGGTCCAGTCTCTTATCGTGTCCGCCTTGTTGGCAAAATATGTGCCGAATATGTTTTGGAACGAAAGGTCTTTTGTCGTCAGGTCTTCGAGCTTCGCGGCGTCCTTTGCTTTCCAGGCCTCCCAGACGCTCTTTTCAATCGCCATCATAGCGGCGGTGCCTGGGTCGGCGGCTGGCTTTGTCGGGGCTTTGTCCTTCGTCGGCTTCTCCTTGTTGCGCCCCGCCTTTGCGGGCGGCGGGTTCTTAGGATCGAAAATCAGATTTTCGCCGTGGAACGCCGCCCGCCACGTGTCGCCGGTTCGAGCCCAAACAGTCGCAGCACGGATCGGGCTCGGGACCTTCATCGACTTCCCGTCCGGGGCGGTGCAGCTTCCGTCAAACGTTCCTTTATAGCTAAGCACGTAGGTGTCCGCATCGATCTTGCCCATCTGCGGGTCTTCAAGCTTCCAGTCTTTGACATCGCACTTATTGCCGGCGATCATCCTGATAATCGCCGCCTTGTCCATTTGCTGGCCGCCTTCGCGCATAACGAACTTGTCGCTAAGCATTCGCTCGAAAAACTTCGAATCACTCTTGATATAGGCTTCATTAGCCTGCTTGTCGAGTGCGAGCAGGGCGTCACCAGTCGGCGCCGCTGCGGTCGTCTTGCTATTGTCGACGTTGCTATTTAGGCTTGTGTTTTTTGCCGGCGTTCCGCATCCCGCAAGCATGACGGCGGAAAGGCCAAGAAATACGGGGATGACTGCGGTTCTCATATCCGGTCTCCTTAGTCTTTCGGGCGAGGCAGCGTAGAGTCTAAAACAATAATCCCCGGCATCCACGCAAAAACATCGCAAGGAAGGGGACGTCTTGTGTGCGCGATTTGAAATGTGTTGGTCGGGGCGAGAGGATTTGAACCTCCGACCCCCTGGTCCCGAACCAGGTGCTCTACCAGGCTGAGCCACGCCCCGACAAGGTCGAAATGAAGCGATGATTGGAAGCACGCGGGCCAAGCCTTCGGGCCTAAGCGTTCGATTCCGTTAGAAAGTATAGCACTTGCAGTTGACTGGCTTGACCTCCGCGTGAACCGCCTGACCTCACGCCTCTCGCGTATCAGGTCTCGCCTAACCCGGCGACGAACCTCGCCCCAGGCCGCTCCGGGATTTCCTATAGAATACCGCTTTGCTATATAGCATTGAAATCGCATGATTGCGCTTACTGCCAGCACGCTGTTCACACCTGTGGACCGGATCGAGAGTGCGCTGCTCCTGGTGGAAGATGGGGCCATCGTTGAAGTGACCTCGCGGGCGCACCGCGAAGTTCCAAAGAATAGCCGACTGGTGGATTTTGCCGACGGCATACTGGCGCCCGGATTTGTTGACATCCATATTCACGGCGGCGCCGGCCATGATGTGATGGAAGCCGGGGCTGGAGCGCTGCCTCCGGTGGAACGGCTGCTGGCGTCCCACGGGGTGAGCAGTTATTTTCCGACGACCGTCACGGCGCCGCTGGATGCAACCCTGTCTGCTTTGGCGCGGCTGGCGGATGCGATCGAAGCCGCGGAGCAAAATCCACAACTCGAACCGCACAACGGCGAGTTGCGGGCGCGGCCGCTGGGGATTCATCTCGAAGGTCCGTTTATCAGTCACAAGCGGCGCGGGGTCCATCCTCCGGAGAGTCTGCTGGCGCCGTCTCCGGCGGCGTTTGACCGCTTCTGGCAGGCGGCGCGGGGACACATTCGCGTGCTCACGATTGCGCCTGAGTTGCCGGGCGCCCTCGAAGTCATTACGCTGGCGGCCGGGCGCGGAGTTTGTGTGAGCCTGGGCCACTCCAATGCTGACCTGGATGCGGCCCGCGCTGGTTTCGCCGCAGGCGCCCGCCATGCCACGCACACATTTAACGCCATGCGCCCGCTGGACCATCGCGATCCCGGAATTCTGGGCGAGGTGCTGACCGATTCCCGGCTCTCCGCCGAAATCATCGCAGACGGGATTCACGTCGATCCCGTAATCGTACAACTTTTCCTGAAAGCCAAAGGACCGGAAGCCGCGGTGCTGATCACTGACGCCACTGCCGCCACGGGCATGCCTGACGGCCGCTATCACCTGGGCTCGCTCGAAGTCGAAGTCAAAGACGGCAGGTGCATGGTGGGAGAATCATTGGCGGGTAGTGTCCTGACCATGGACCGGGCTGTGCGCAACGTCATGCAGTTCGCACAATGGGACTTGCAACAGGCAGTGCGCCTGGCGACCCTGAATCCGGCGCGGGTAGCAGGAGTGAAGGACGGAGGCTCGGTCCGGGCCGGCGCGCCTGCCGATCTGGTGGTGTTGAGCCCGAGCGGTGAAGTGAGGAAGATAATTATTCGCGGAGCGGGAATTTAGTAGCGCTGGCTTTGACCAAAGGTAGCGCCGCCGTCCCGGCGGCTGTCCGGTGGGCGCTACGTGTCGGACGAAGATCTGTCAGGAGAACCGAATGGCTGACAAAGGGGGATTCCCCCACTACATGCTCAAGGAAATCTTCGAGCAGCCGCAGGGCCTGCGGGATACGATCGCGCCCCGGGTATCGCTTGAGGAAGCCGTGGTGCGACTCGATGAAGTCCGCATCAGCACCGACGAACTTCGGGCGCTGCGGCGGATCAACATCGTGGCGTCGGGTACCAGTAGGCATGCGGGCATGGCCGGGCAGTACATGATTCAGGACCTGGTCAACATCCCGGTGGATGTGGACTACGCCAGCGAGTTCGAATATCGCAATCCTCTGATCGGGCCCGGCGAACTCACCATCGTGATTACGCAGTCCGGGGAGACCGCCGACACCACGGCCGCCCAGCGCGAAGCCAAGGCCAAAGGCTCGCGCACGATTGCCATCTCGAACGTCGTCGATTCCACCATCGCACGCGAGGCGGATGGTGTGCTCTACACCCACGCTGGGCCGGAGATCAGCATTGCCTCCACCAAGGCTTTCACTGCGCAAATGGCCGTGCTCTATTTATTTGCGCTCTATCTGGGACAAGTGCGCGGCAAGTTTGCCAAGGAACAACGGCGCCAGTACATCCGCGAACTGCTCGACTTGCCGGGCAAGATGGAGGCATTGCTGAAGACTGCGCCATCAGCCTGTGAGCAACTGGCCGAAAAGTATTACAAGGTGCAAGATTTTCTCTTTATGGGCCGCGCCATTCACTATCCCGTGGCCATGGATGGCGCGCTCAAACTCAAAGAAGTTTCCTACATCCACGCCGAGGGCTATCCCACCGGTGAAACCAAACACGGCCCGAATGCGATGATTGACGAGAACCTGCCGCTGGTAATCATCGCGACCTGCGACCGCGAGGACTCGGAATCGGTGCTGCGTTATGAGAAGAACCTGGCCAACATCCGGGGATTCAAGCAGCAGTCGGCGCGGGTGATCGCGATCGCGTCAGAAGGGGATGAAGAGCTTCCCCGCCTGGCAGACCACACCATTTTTGTTCCGCGGGCAACCGAACTGCTGCTGCCAATTCTGGAAATTGTGCCGCTGCAGTTGTTCGCTTACTACATGACGGTGAAAAAGGGATTGGATGTTGACCGGCCGCGAAACCTGGTGAAGTCAGTGACGCTGGAGTAGCGCTGGACTGTCGCCGAGAAGCTTAACGCCACCTGAACACACCGAGTGACTTGGGCTTTCTTGGTCGATGCAGACGGTCCAACTCGCCCTGCTTAAGGTTCGCTTAATATAGCGGACTTCTCTCAACAATAAATCTTCGCATCTGGATTCTTTCTCTGTTCCTCGGCGCATCACACGAGCTGTGTTGCTTTCGTCGAGGAGAGAAAGATAATGCGGAAATTCGGGATCTTAATGTCTGTCGTTTTATGTTTGCCATTAGCGCTCGTCGCCCAAATCGGCGGAGCCATGCCGGCTGGCAGCGAGAACGGAACGCGTGCGACAGTGTTTGGCGGATATTCGTATCTCCGTAATGGCAGCAACGGTTTTAATGGGTGGGAAGGACAGGGCACTTTCAATTTCAACCGCTACCTTGGTGTCACAGCTGATGTGAGCGGCGCCAGCCTTAACCCGTTTTCTTTTTCGACATCGGGTTTTTCGGCGTCCACCTACCAGCACGTTACCAATTACTTGTTTGGCCCGACGGTAACTGCTGAATTTGGCAGAAGCGCCGTCTTCGCACACGCATTGTTCGGCGCGGCGCATTCCAGCTTGGGTGCAGGTGTAAGCGTTCCGATCATCGGCGGTATCTCCACAGGCCTTACCAGCGCGAATGCATTCGCCATGGCCTTCGGTGGCGGTGTCGATATCGGTCTGACTCGACATTTCGCAATCCGGGCCGTGCAGGTGGATTATCTCCGCACGCAGTTCAACGCGACCGACGCATTAATGACCGGACTTTCCAGCAGCCTAGGTAATCGGCAGAACAGCTTCCGCTACTCATCAGGAATTGTGTTTCGATTCTGACGGGGGTAAGCGACCGATATCGACGATCGTGTTCGTAAAAGAGTGACGCGTTGATGCGAGGCGGAGGATGGTCTAACGACCGAGATTAGAGTCCGACGACTGCCTAGTTCGGCTTCCTGTGTTTGCCGTCCGAAAGATAGCGCAGCAGCGCCGTGTCCGATGCATTCTTGAATTTTTCCAGGAAGGACGCCTCCGGGCTGAGCATTGCATCGGCCGAAACTTTTTGGCGGATGCTCTGCCTCAGTCTCTCGCCGGATTCGGATTCGTTGGTCATGACCTGCATGTAGAACCAGAGGAAGTGACGCATCTGGTCGAGGGACGATTTCAGCATTTGGAGCGCGTCCATCTCCGGCAACTGGCTGAGGGCTTCCATGAGTTCGGGATCGCTGGGAGCTTCCATGGCGGCACAATTGAGCTGTCGTTGAATGGCGCGCAGATCCTCGGTCACGCGCAGGATCCGGACGTGAATTTCTTCGAGGTAGTCTTCTCTTCCCATGGGCTCCGGCTTCTTTCGATATCTAGACACCATCTCATTCGCAAACGACAGCGGCCAGATGTCCCATGTGCATGCGCTTTCGTAATTCAAGTCATTACTTTGGTCTCGCGTAGTTCTCGAACGACAAAATCTGTCATCCCGAGCGCAATCTCGAGCCGCGCTAGCGCGGTGAGAGCAGGTCGAGGGACCCCTACTCTTCCACCGAATGATCAGCTTATAGGCATCCCCTCGACTTCGCTCGGGGCAGGCTCTTCGACTCCGAAAGACGTTTCGCGAGCGAAACGTCTTTCTGCGCTCAGGATGACACGGAGGTTATCGCTGTTGTACGAATCTGCGGGACCTCCACGATTCGAACCCCTTGAGGAGGAGTTTCGATTGCGTGCACCAGGGCCGCAACCATCTGTTGCAGGGTAACCAGTCCCAGGCGCGTAGCGCCTTCGCGGGTGGACGGTAACACTTCCATCAGCTTGTACACCGGCAGCAGCAGGTACGGCCATCGGTGTCCTGGACCAAGGACGTACCAGGGACGAAGGATCGTGGCGTTCATCCCACTCTGCCTGATCATGGCTTCACATTGCGATCTGACCTCGATATAGGCTTTCATCACCGGCGCGGGGTGGGCCACGCTGATGTAAACGAAGTGTTGCACGCCAGCCTGCTGGGCGGCCTCGACTGCGCTCCGGCCGGAGGCCAGATCCACCTTGCGGAATTCCGCCGCCTTCGACGGACTCGGATGTGAGACCCCAACCAGCTGCATGAAGGTGTCGGCCGGGCTGATCTTTGAGGCATAGGATTTGCCGTCCAGAGCGTCGCCCGGAATTGCCTGGCTCCCCGCCGGGAGCTTCTTCTCCGAGCCTGGCCGGACCAGCGCCCGAACCTCATGGCCCCTTTCCAGCAGATAAGTGATCAGCGGACGGCCGACGTATCCGGTGCCGCCAGTAACAAAAACGCGATGAGATTGCGCTTTCATGCCGCTCCCTGCACCCTGAAATAGTACGCAGACGGCCGACCGGTGGATTGTCCCTGAACCCACATGCCGGGGGCAAGCACGTGATCGTATCTGGTACACTGTCGCGTTCTGCAGCCGGAATCTGAAGACTGCGGAGCTTCCCTGGGCCCTTAAGCTGCATCGAAGCGGAAGCCCTATGAAAGACACACTGGGAGTCTTATTAGCGGGAGGGGCGGGCGAGCGGCTTTATCCCCTCACTCGCGACCGGGCCAAGCCCGCCGTCACCTTTGGCGGAATTTATCGCATCATCGACGTCACCCTTTCCAACTGCGTCAACTCCGATCTGCGCCGCGTCTATATTCTCACCCAGTACAAAGCGCTTTCTCTGAACCGCCACGTGCGCGAAGGCTGGAACATCATGGGCAGCGAAATGGGAGAGTTCATCGAGGTGCTGCCCCCGATGCAGCGAGTGAGCGATCAGTGGTACCAGGGCACCGCCGACGCGGTATATCAGAACATTTACTCGATCGGCTCAGAGCAGCCCAAGCACGTGCTCATCCTCTCCGGCGACCACATCTACAAGATGAATTACGGCTTGATGCTGGAGCGGCACAATGACACGGGAGCGGACGTGACCCTGGCGACCATCCAGATCGATCCCGGCGAGGTGGCCCGCTTCGGAGTCGTGGATGTTGACCGCGATCACCGGGCGCTGGGCTTCGAGGAGAAACCGAAGGTCACCAAGCTGCGCTCACCCTCGAATCCCGATAAGGTCTGCGCCTCGATGGGGATTTATCTTTTCAACACCGATGTGCTCATCCCCGTTCTCTTGAAGGATGCGGAAGACCCCGCCTCCAGCCACGACTTCGGCAAGAACATCCTGCCCAAAATGGCGGACGAGTACCGGGTTTACACCTATGACTTTGTTGACGAGAACAAGAAGGAAGCCCTGTACTGGCGCGATGTGGGAACACTCGAAGCTTATTACGAAGCCAATATGGACATCGTGGCGGTGTCGCCCGTGTTCAACCTTTACGACTCGGACTGGCCGATCCGCACCCACCAGCGCCAGTACCCGCCGGCCAAGTTCGTTTTCGCCGAGGCGGGACGCACCGGCACCGCGGTCGATTCCATTGTTTCCGCAGGCTGCATCGTTTCCGGCAGCATCGTCAAGGGCAGCGTAGTCTCGCCCGATGTACGGGTGAACTCCTATAGCGAAGTCGAAAGCAGCATTCTTTTTTCCCATGTGAATGTGGGACGCCATTGCCGCATCCGCAAGGCCATCATCGATCGCGACGTGCACATCCCTGAAGGCACCACCATCGGATACGACAGCGAGGCCGACCGCCAGCGCTACTTTGTTACCGAAAGCGGAATCACGGTGGTAACTCGCGACTATTCCCTGTTCGAAAATCCGGTGACCGTGGACTACTTCACCAGCGAGTAGCCGGCACCGTTGGTTTCCCAGCCCTCGGTATTCCAGCTCGCGACCAGGTGTATGTGTCATCTAGTTGCACTCCGTTTGCAACAAAATATCTCGCCTGATCTTGACAGGACGAAAGAGCGCAGTGCACGATGAAGACTAAGCAATACAGATGCAACTGATTTGCAACTGGAAAAGGCTGTTAATTATATGCAACTCGGTGTCATCTAGCCAGGGGGGTTCCACTCAGATCGAACGCGTCCAATCAGCCGCTTGGGGAGAGAACATGAGCCAGACCAGGATCAAGGTCAGAAAGAGCAAGAACAAAAAGGACAACCACCGCGGCGCCAGGTATTGGATGGCCGTAGGGACGGTGGCCGCCTACGCCACCTTCAGCGGCGACGCTGTCTTCAAGGTCTATGCCCAACAGGACCGGCCAGCCCCCGCGGTGAACGCATCCGGCCAGACCCAGGGTTTGACCGTGCGGCGCTACGACATTCCGCCGGGGACCCTGGACTCCGTACTTGCGGCCTTTCAAAAAACCGCGCAGTTGAGTGTGACCGTGCCGCAAGAGTCGATGCGCGGTATCTGGTCTCCGGGCGTGGCCGGCCTGTACACGCCGCAAGCAGCGCTGCAAAAACTCCTTACCGGCACCGGCATCGGCTACCACTTGACCGGACCAGACAAGGTCATTCTCGAGATTCAGGGCATGGCGACCATGGTTGACGTTACCGAGACCGGCGTGGAGATCTCGTTACCAAAATTCACTCAGCCCCTGATTGACACGCCGCAGTCCATCGATATCGTTCCCCAGCACGTCATGCAGGACCAGGGCGCGACCACCCTGCGCGACACCTTGCGCAACGTGGCCGGCATCAGTGTCGCCGCGGGAGAGGGCGGCGCGCAGGGCGATAACCTTACGGTCCGAGGCTTCACCGCCCGCAACGACATCTTCCTCGATGGCATGCGCGACTTTGGCAGCTACTATCGCGATCCGTTTGAGCTGCAGGAAGTCGCGGTTCTTCAGGGTCCGTCGTCGGTCACGTTCGGCCGCGGTTCCACGGGCGGTGTCATCAATCAGGAAAGCAAGGCTCCGCAGGCAGTCGCTCTCTTCGCCGGGACCGCAGAATTGGGCACCAACCAGACTAAGCGAATCACCGCCGATCTTGATCGACCTCTACCCTCACTTGGAAGCGGCACCGCGTTCCGGCTGAACTTGATGGGGCACGATTCGAAGTTCGCGGGACGGGATGTTGCCGAGAGCCGCCGTTACGGTATCGCTCCCTCGCTGGCGTTCGGACTCGGCACGCCCACTCGATTCATACTCAGCTATCTGCGGGAAGGCTCCGACGACGCGCCCGACTACGGCATCCCCTGGCTGTTCAACGGCCCGGCCCCGGTCGAGCGCCGCAACTACTACGGCTTCAAACATGGCAACTATCTGAAGACCAATGTGGACATGGGAACGGTGAAATTCGAGCACGACGTGAACAGCCACATCACCCTCCGTAACCAGGCTCGCTACGCGCACTACCATCGCGACGTTCGCATCACCGAGGCACAGATTGACGCGACCACGTTGGATATTGACCCGCTCACGACACCGCTCGGCCAGATCGGTGTGATTCGCAACCAAATTACGGTCGATAGTAAGGAAACCTTTCTGCAGGACCAGGCCGATGTGATCATGAAATTCAACACCGGTTCGCTCCGTCATACCGTGGTTGCTGGAGCCGAAGGCGGGCGCGAGACTTCATCTCCGTATCGGCAACGTTTCGATCTCACTACTGTTCCAAGAACCAACTTGCTGCATCCCGACACCAGCCAGCCTTTTGCCGGCATAGTTCCGGGCACCGGCATTACTGACACGCACGTGATCGCCATCAGCGCGAGCGCGTATGCCATCGATACGGTCAACCTGCTGCCCAAACTCGACCTTACCGCCGGGGTTCGTGTGGACTGGTTCGATGCAACGGCCGATCAGTCGTTGCCGATGACCCCCGATTCACCGTTCAAACGCGTGGATGTCATGCCCAGCTGGCGCGGTGCGCTGGTGTTCAAGCCCGTGGCCGGCGGGAGCATTTACTTCGATTACGGTACATCGTTCAATCCTTCGGCGGAGACCTTGGCGCTCACCGTGGCCACCCAGAACGCGCCGCCCGAGGAGAGCCGGACTTTCGAAGTCGGCACCAAATGGGATTTGTTCGCGCGAAAGCTGTCCTTGCGGGCGGCGGCGTTCCGCACCGACAAGACCAACGCCAGGGAAACCGTGAATGCCACAACGGTGGTCCTGTCTGGCAGCCAACGGGTCAGCGGGGTGCAGATACAGGCCAATGGATACATCACCAGCCGCTGGGAAATCCTGGCCAGCTACGCCTACCTGGACAGCAAGGTCACGGGGTCACAGGTTTTCCCGCAATCCGTGGGCGCGCAGCTGGCCAACGTTCCCCGGAATACGTTCAGCACCTGGAGCACATTCGACCTGCCCTGGCGCCTTAGCGTAGGCGGGGGCGCGGATTTTGTGGATAGCCGCACCGCCAGTTCGACCACGCCTCTTGATCCAGTCACCGGGCTGGTGAAACAGGTGCCGGGCTACTGGGTGTTTAACGCGATGGCGAAATATCCCTTGAGCGAGCACATCGAGCTTCGGGCCAATGTTTATAACCTGGCCGACGAGTATTACTACGACCAGATCCATCCCGCGCACATCGTGCCTGGGGCAGCTCGTTCTGCACTGCTGGGCGTCACTCTTAAATTCTGAGCGTGAAGGGAACATAGCCAATTGTTACTGCCAATCCCTGAAGTGTTGACCTCCGAACAGGTGGCCGAGGCGCGGCGAATCCTGGAGCAGGCGGAATGGGTGGATGGCCGAGTCACGGCGGGCCACCAATCCGCACGCACCAAGGACAACATGCAGCTGCCGGAGAACCATCCTGCCGCCGGCCAGTTGGGCGAGACCATTCTCACCGCCCTGGGGCAGAACCCCTTGTTTGTTTCGGCAGCGTTGCCGGCGCGCGTCTTTCCTCCACTCTTCAACCGCTACCAGGGCGGACAATCATTCGGCACCCATGTGGACAATGCCATCCGGCAGGTCAGCGGGACCGGACACAGAATTCGCACTGATCTTTCGGCCACTTTATTTTTCTCGCGGCCGGACGAGTACGACGGGGGCGAACTGATCGTCGAGGACACCTACGGCGTACACCACGTGAAGCTTCCCGCCGGTCACATGATTCTCTATCCCTCGACCAGCTTGCATCACGTGACACCGGTCACGCGAGGATCGCGGTTGTCGTCATTCTTCTGGATACAAAGCATGGTGCGCGACGACGGACAGCGCACGCTGTTGTTCGACCTCGACACCGCTATCCAAAGAATTAACCCGGCCCAGCCCGGCGATGCCGCCGTCGTGCAACTCACGGGCGTTTACCACAACCTGCTGCGGCGATGGGCGGAAGTCTGAGTTCGGAATCCCCTCCATGGCCTTCCGCAGAGTCCTCTTCTGGGTACACCTCACCGCCGGCTGCGTGGCCGGGTTGGTCATTCTGGTGATGTCGGTGACTGGTGCGCTCCTCGCCTACAGGCGTTTCTATCCCTCGCTCTATCTTGTTCGCCTTTTGTTCGTCTTCCAGTTGCGCCCCCTGCTACAATGCCTTGCCTTGTAGAACGCAAGAACTTTTGGGGCCACAAAAACGTATCTGTATTGTGGTGTTAAAACCCGCAGTGTATCGGGTGAAAAGACCAGGAGTTCCAGGGAGTGCGGGTTGGAAGACGCCCAGGTCGTTGCCATGCTGGTCCGTCGCTGCATTGCCGGCGACGTGGTGGCCTGGGAGGAGATTGTGCAACGTTACAACCGGAGAATCTACAACATCTGCTATCGCTTCGCTGGATCGGGCGACGACGCCCAGGACCTCACCCAGGAGGTCTTCATCAAGATGTTCCGCACCCTTAACTCGTACGATGTCGAGCGAGGAGCGTTCATGACCTGGGTCACAACCATCACGCGCAACCTGCTGGTGGACCACTTCCGAAAGAGCAAGCAGGACCGGATGACCGAGTCGCTGGACACGACGTCGTCGGAACACGAAGACGCCATGCCGCTGAGCGAGAAGATCGAAGACAAGGCGCCGGCAGCCGATACCAACGTGCAGAGCCGCGAGACTCAGGAACTGGTACACAACGCCTTGCAGAAACTTTCGCCCGAACTCCGCGAGGCGGTCATCCTGCGCGACCTGCAGGACATGGACTACAAAGACATTGCCACGGTACTAAAGGTTCCGGAGGGCACGGTGAAGTCAAGGATAAATCGCGGTCGAGCGGAACTTGCGCGACTGCTACAACGTACATATAGGCAGGTGATGTGATGGCAGGCGAAACCAAAAACGGCATGCAATGCGCAGAATTCGATGCGCTGCTGAACGAAGCTCTCGACGCCACCCTGACCGGGCCCAAGCTGGAAAGCTTTCAGGCCCACGCTCGGGTGTGCGCGGTCTGTGGGCCGCTGTTCGCGGAGGCCGATGCGGGGCGGCGCTGGCTGAAGTCGCTGCCTGAAGTTGACGCCCCATCTCACTTGGTGCACAACATTCTGCTGGCCACCACGGGATACGAGAGCCAGCGCGTCGCCGTCCGGCCCGGAGCCAAGGCTTCGTGGGTAGATGCAATCACTGGGTGGCTGCGGCCCGTGTTCGCGCCCGTCCTTTCCATGAGCCGCCAGCCCCGCTTCGCCATGTCATTTGGAATGGCGTTCTTCTCTCTATCCATCTCGCTCAGCCTGGCGGGCGTGAAGATGAGCGACGTGCGGCACGTGGATCTGCGGCCCAATGCCATCAAGCGCACTTACTACGAGACCACCGGGCGGGTAGTGAAGTACTACGAAAATATTCGCTTCGTGTATGAAATCGAATCGCGCGTGCGGGAATTCAAACGAGTGACTGCTCCCCCTGCACCGCCGCCACAGGAGCAGAACAAAGAAAAGAAAGACAACAATACCAGTGGACAACCCGAACCAAGACAGGAACGCAACTACAGCCAGGGAGAGAACCAGCCCGTGTTGGCCTCCCTCCCGAATGATCCGCCTGTAGTGAGGATGACCACTTACAGGAGGCTTGTATGAACTGCGCTAACCATCCCGATATTGAGAAAGTCGCATTCTGCCGCACCTGCGGAAAACCGCTGTGTGCCTCCTGCACCCGCTCGGTGCACGGAGTGATCTATTGCGAGACTTGCCTGGCAGCGCGCCTGGAAGGCGTGCAGCCAAACGTGGTGCAACCGGTCGCCGGCTTCGTTCCGGCAAGCCCCATGGCCCCGCCAGGGGCGGGTCCGAATCCCGCTCTGGCTGGCGTTCTCGCTGGCTTCTTTCCCTTCGGCGTGGGTGCGGTTTACACCGGGCAATATGCCAAGGGCCTGGCGCACCTGGTGATCTTTACCCTGCTGATCCTGGGGGCAAGCAGTGGAAGTGACGCCATGGGCACCGTCTTCGGACTGGCCATCGCGGGCTTTTACATCTATCAGATTATCGATTCCGTTCGGACTGCGCGAGCCATACAAATGGGGGCGCCGCCTCCCGACCCGTTTGGGTTAGGAACAACCTTTAGTGCCGGCGAACGGGTAGATGTGAGCAAAGTGCCGGTGGGAGCGCTGGTTCTCATCGGCCTGGGTGTGATCTTTCTGCTGCATACCCTCAACATCTGGGATTTCAGTGCTCACCGCATCTGGCCCCTGGTGCTCATTGGCATCGGCAGCTGGCTGCTGGTGCGCCGCCTGGGCCTGGTCGGCGAAGTTCCGCCCGGATTCGATCGTGTGCGCAGTTGCAAGCGCGGTTTGATGGGGCCGGCCATCCTGTTGACCCTGGGATTTCAGTTCCTGCTCGACAGCATGGGCGTAATCCGGTTCGGCCGCACCCTGCCGCTGCTGCTGGTGGTGATCGGATTGGTGAAGATTTTCCAGAGTACGGCTGGCCCGGACCCGCTCGCGGGAGCGCCACCGTCAAGTGGAGCCCCGCCTTCCGGATTTGCATCCGGCGAGGTGCAGCCCCAGTCTCCGGAGGTGAAAAATGGCTAGCACAGTGCAAGCCCCGCCCCCAATTGAGAATCGGCCGAGACAGCGACGTTCCGTGGCCGGTCCGGTAGTCATGATCCTGCTGGGAGTGGTGCTGCTGCTCACTACCATGCGAGTGCTGCACCCCCAGCCCCTGCTGCACTGGTTCGGCACCTACTGGCCCGCCCTGATCATTCTGTGGGGCGTGATCAAGCTGGTCGAGTACGAGCAGGCGAAGCGGGAAGGTACGCGCCCTGCGGGGATAGGAGCCGGGGGAGTCTTATTGCTGTTTTTCCTGATCGTTTTTGGGTTGTCGGCGACTCAGGCTTCCCGCTTTAACTGGGATGAGATCCGCAATCACATCGAGGTGGGCGACGATGACTTCACCCTGTTCGGTCACAACTACAGTTACGAAGACCAGCTGCAGCAGGACTTTCCGGCGGGCAGCAGCCTGCGCATCCTGAACGAGCGGGGCGCGGTGAACCTGACGGTTTCGGAGGACAACCAGATTCACGTGGCCGCGCACAAGCGGATCAACGCGGACAGCCAGCAAGAAGCCGACAAATTCAATCCCCCCACCAAGCCGCAGATCAGCGTCAGTGGCAATGTCATCACTTTGAATGCCGATACGCAGGGCGCCGGCGAACACTCGGTCACAACCAACCTGGATGTCAGCGTGCCCCGGAAAGCGCCGGTCGTGATTACCTCTCGGCGCGGTGATGTCAGCGTGATGGGGCGCGATGGAGACGTTGAGATTGCCAGCCAGCACGGCGATGTCGCCGCCTCCGATATCAATGGCAAGCTGAGTCTCAACCTGTCCGGCGGCTCGGCCCGGATCTCGAATGTTTCTGGTGACGCGTCAGTGCAGGGTCGAGCCGACGACATTTCCCTGGCAGACGTGAAGGGCGCGGCGCGCATTAACGGCGAGTTCGACACCATCAAGCTGGCAAAGATCGCCGGCCTGGTCGGCTTCAAATCGGCCCGCACCGACATGGAGTTTTCCAAGCTGAACGGTGACCTCGATATGGATTCCGGCGATATGCGGGCCAGCGACCTGATGGGCCCATTCCGCCTGCTCACCCGCTCCAAGGACATCCGGCTCACAGGAGTCAATGGCGATGTGCGGCTGGAAAACGAAAACGGCGCAGTGGAAATCCACATGAACAAGCTGGGCAACATGCAACTGAGCAACCGCAACAGCGACGTTCAGATTTACCTTCCGGACAAAGCTGGCTTCCAGGTGGAGGCCCGCTCTCGCGGCGGGGAAATTGAATCTGACTTTGCTGCCCTGAAAGTCGACAACGGCGAGGACCAGGCGACCGCCAGCGGCACCGTCGGAACCGGCGGCCCACACCTCGTAATCAACAACGAGCACGGCGGGATCGAACTGCGCAAGGGATCGACTCTGGCCGAGGCGCCAATCCCGCCCAAGCCACCTCGAGTCCCGGCAGTGCCCAAGGTACCGGTGCCCACGGAAAACTAGAAGAAGCCACGACTGGTTTGGGGCGGGCGCCCTCGCCCGCCGCTTTTGACTTGGACTTTGGCTCAAACCTGTTCGCGCCCCCGCTTAGCTCAGAATCTTCGAACTTATTTTTCAAACCAGTCTCGAGTTTCTAGTTCTCTGTTCCCAGTTAGGTTCGCTTACATCCAGAGCCGCGCCCGTGTTATGTTCAATTTCTTTCTGACCCGAACATGATTCGTTCTTACAAAGGCAAAACACCCACCGTCCCTGAATCCTGCTACGTGGACGACTCGGCACAGCTCATCGGCGATGTGATTCTCGGCGAACACGCCAGTATCTGGATGAATGCGGTATTGCGCGGTGACGTCCACTCCATTCGGGTGGGCGCGTATTCGAATGTGCAGGACGGCAGCGTTCTGCACGGCATGAAGGAGCAGTACGGAGTTTTTCTGGGCGGGTACGTGACGGTCGGCCATTCGGTGATCCTGCATGGCTGCACCGTTGAAGACCGATGCCTGATCGGCATGGGCTCGATCATCCTGAATGGGGCCCGGATCGGCGCGGGGTCGATCATCGCGGCGGGCACGCTGATTCCGGAGAAAACGATTGTCGAGCCGGGATCACTGTGGATGGGGTCCCCGGGAAAGTTCAAACGTAAGCTGGAAGCGAAAGATCAGGAAACGATCATGCGCTACGCCAGGAACTATCTCGATTACAAAGAATCGTACCTGCGGGAGAGGTAACGCTTCGTAAGCAACCGGGGCCTCGCGGCCCCGGCTTCAGTTAGTGGTTTGCCCGGATAAAAATCGTTGTTCAATGTGGG
>JAIQFF010000250.1 GCA_020073395.1 Terriglobia bacterium | reverse complement strand
GCTCAAATCTTAGAAGCCATGATCACCAATACTCAGAAGAGCAGACGACTGAATGTGTTGTTTTTAACGGCCTATTTCCCGCCGGAAATAGGGGCAGCACAGACGCGGACCCACGAACTGGCGGCGCGTCTGGTGCAAATGGGGCACACGGTCCACGTATTGACGACTTTTCCCAACTATCCTTCCGGGGTAGTCCCCCCGGAGTGGAGGGGAAAGTTCTTCTGGAGCGGTAGCGATACCGGAATCAGTCTGCATCGCGTATGGTCGTATGCCACTCCTAACCGTGGATTTCTGAAACGCATCTTAGGACATTTCTCTTTTGCTTTCTTCGCCTGTGTGGTTGCTCCTCTGCTGCCCGCCGTTGACGTGGTAATCGTCGAGTCGCATCCACTGTTCAACGGGATCGCCGGAGCATTCATTAGCCTCATCAAAAGGGCGCGCTATGTACTCAACGTATCCGATCTCTGGCCGCAATCGGCCATCGAGATGGGGGTACTGAAAAATCGTCTGGTGATCATGATCGCGCAGGCGGTCGAAATGTTTTCTTATCGCCGGGCTTCGCTGATCCTAGCCATGGCCAAGGGAATCAGGACAGCGATTATTCGCGATGGGATCGATCCCTCCCGGGTGAAACTGTTTCTAAATGCGGTCGATTACGGCCTGTTCTGTCCGCACGACGGTACCGGTGAAATCAGGCGCAAGATGGGAATCGGCGAGCAGGATTTTGTGGTGCTCTACGCCGGGACCATCGGATTGGCGCACGGATTGAAGACGATTTTAAGCTCCGCCGCGCTGTGCCTGGAGGAGGGCCAATCCAGGGTCCGATTCGTTCTGGCCGGGGATGGGGCCGAGAAACCCTTGCTCCAGGAGGAAGCGGCTCGCCGGAAGCTCACCAACGTTCTGTTCATCGATCCTGTGCCGAAACGGGATCTGCCAAACTTGCTGAATGCGGCCGATGCGATTATGGTGTGCTTGAGAAACCTGCAGGTTTTCGAGGGTGTTGTACCCACGAAAATTCTAGAAGGGATGTCCTGCGGGAAACCGATCGTTGGGGCCGTGGCCGGCGAGGCGGCGGCCCTGCTTCGAGAGGCGGACGCTGGCCTGTGCGTGGGTCCGGAAAACCCGCAAGGCATACGCGACGCGATCGTCCGGTTGATGGCGGATCCGGAAGAGAGTGCCCTGATGGGGCAGCGTGGCCGCGAGTACATTCAACAGCACTTCTGCCGCGACCGCCGGGCGGCGCAATTACAGGAATGGCTGGAGTCCGGGAAAAGTGCCCCGCTTGGACCGGGAGTTTCAGTGGTACGCCGAAACGAGGAGCTCTAGGCCTGATTCGGGAGTTAAGGGCAGTCCTGGGAACCTCCCGGCAGGGCGCCGGAGCAGCAACTAAGACCTCGTCTCTCCGCACCACCACCCGGCTTCATGGTCACGCCGCAATACTTCGCCCTCGCGATCTGCCGCGACCTTATCCTGAAATGGTCCATGTTCTGAAACCGTCTGACGCGATTTTCTGCATGGAGCCTCTTGATCATGATTCCCTGATTTGGAGCAATGCCATGACGATCTCCGCGCAGCCAAAATCCACACTGGCACCCTCTCCCGGCCTCGAGTTGGAAGACGACCATGGGTCAGATCCCGATTGCACGCTGACTCGTGTTCTTCAGCGTTTGGGCCAGATTTCGGCCGTTGTCGTTGATGCGCCCTGCTTTACGCCCAGTTATGACTTTTCACTCTGTGAGGGGTTGGTCAAGAACCAATGCAAGGTGATCCTTGCGCGCAGTGCGTACTCCTATACCACCTGGTGCGCGTCGGGTTCATTCGAGCTGTGGGAGGGCTTCTACCCGATTGCAGGGAAGTTATCGAGGATTTCTCTGCCGACCTCGGGCAAGAGATTGCTCAAAACGGTGGAGCACGTATTCGACATGCGCCGGTTCGTTGCCCGGATGCGGGCCTTAAAGCCCGACGTCATTCACTTTCAGTGGCTGCCCGTCCCGGTGCTGGACAAGATCTATTTGCGACAACTCCGGCGTATCGCCCCTCTGGTTCTGACCGCTCATAACACCACTTTGTACCATGGAGTTTCGTCGCCCTTGCAAGGGCTGGGATTCCGTTCTGTCTTCCAATACTTCGACGCGATCGTTGCCCATACCGAATACAGCAAAAAAAGAATCCACGCCAAGGGTTGGATTTCTCCGGAAGCGGTGGCCGTGATTCCCCACGGTGTGCTCGACTATTACCGGTCGCTAGGTCGCGACACTGTTGCCGATGGCGCCGGGGCGGAGAGTCGGACCATCGTTTTTTTCGGAAACATCAAGCCCTATAAAGGTTTGGACGTTCTGCTTCGTGCTTTTCATGCTTTGCCCCTGGCCACCAGGAAATCCAGCCGCCTGGTGATTGCGGGGCTGCCGCACTGCGACATGCGGGCCTCGCGGAAATTGTCCCAAGATCTGGGGATCGATTCGCAAGTCACATGGAAACTGGAGTTCATGGAAGAACTCGAAGTGGCCGACCTGTTCCGATCCGCAGCTGTGGTGGCCTTGCCCTACCTGGAAATTGATCAGAGTGGCGTGTTGATGACCGCCATCGCGTTCGAAACCCCGATCGTGGCCAGCCGGCTGGAAGGGTTTCAGGAAACCATCCAGGACGGTGTCCATGGCTATCTGGTTCCTCCTGGAGAGGTTTCAAGTCTGGCCAGTGCGCTGCATCACATTTTGACCAGCCCGGAGCAGGCAGGCCAGATGCGACAGGCCCTCAGGGTACTGCGCAAGGGAAGGCTTTCGTGGGACCATTGCGCAAAGGAGACACTGAAGGTGTACGCTAAGGTTATCGACTCCCATTGTGCGACGTCTTCTTGATGCCAGCATCTCGACGCCGGCTTAGGTTCCTACCGTAAGCAGCTGTAGAACGCTACTTCTTGATCGGGAGAGTTATGCAGGACGAAAATCAGAGATACGAACGAGAGCGGACATTTCACAACTGGGTCTATAGCGAGAAGGCCCGGGCCTCGGTGGGCAAGTTCTATTCTATCGCCGACATCTGTGAGCGTTACTATCGAGAGTGCATTTTGGCCCGCAGTGGGCACGACGTCCTGGAGATCGGTTGTGGCCGATGGGGCACCATGGCACCCTTCCTCGATCGGGACCGGTGTTTTACCGCGATTGACATTTCCGACGTTGCCGTTCAAGAATCGGCCGAGGTTGCTCGCGCGAATGGGCTGGTGGGCACGTACCTGCGGATGAATGCCGAAGCCACCACCTTCCCGGATAACAGCTTTGACCTAATTTGTGGGTCATCTATCCTCCACCATCTGAATCTAGATAAGGCGTGCGCAGAGATCCGCCGCATTTTGAGGCCGGACGGCTGCGCGGTTTTCATTGAACCCTTGGGCCACAACCCTCTGATCAATGTGTTTCGCAAGCTGACTCCACAAATCCGGACCGTGGACGAGCATCCCTTGTTAATGAAGGACATGCGTGACATGCGGACCCATTTTGGGCAGATCGACGTACATTATTTCTGTCTTTTATCTCTGGCTGCCGTTCCGTTCCGGAACTGGAGGGTTTTTCCCGCGATGAAAAACACCTTGGAGCGATTTGATAGCTCTCTTTTCCGGATGCTTCCCGGGAGCGGGCGTTATGCCTGGATGATGGTGATGACGATGTCCCGTCCCAAAGGACAGGGACAGTGAAAGTCTCCGTGCAGGCAAGAAATGGTCCAGCAGTCGCCGGCAGCGATCGGCGATGGCTTCTCATTGCTGCTACCACGATACTGGCAGTCGGCGTCGGTGCGACCTTTGCCAGTGGTAATTGGCTTTTGTGTGTTCCTCTGCTCGCTTTGCCGATATTGCTGATTCGACCCCGTGAGATCTGCCTGGGATGCTACGTATTTCTGCTGCCCTTCGACTCGATCAGCGCTGTCGGTCCGGGGGGCGCGACCCTGACCTTGATCGCTGGAGCAGCGGTGGCAATGATCTTGTTTGGCACAGCGCTGCTGAAGAAGGACCTTCAAAGACCACCTCGCCAGGTATTATGGTGGGTGCTGTTCGTGACCTGGGCGGCGGTGACGACTCTCTGGGCACTGGAGTGGGAATCTGCCACCGGCAGATTGTTTACTGTGGTCTCGTTGCTCCTGCTTTGCCTGGTTGTGCTTTCGACAAACGTCAGCCGCCGGGAGCTTCGAACCGTTTCGCTGTTTGCCATCGCGGGGGCATGCGCCGCGGCCGTCTATACGAGTTTTCAGTTTTTTGGCGGAGTTTACTATCATGGCCTCGGGCGAGGATCCCTGATGGTGGGGGGTCGAGCGACCGATCCGAACATTTTTGCGGCTAGCTTGCTCTTGCCACTGTCGTTAGCGGTCAATGGTTTCCTGACCCCGCGTTGGTGGGTAGCCCGGCTGGGATGGCTGGCCGTAGCCGCTACCATTACATTCGGAATACTTGTAACTGGGTCCCGCGGGGCGATGCTTGGGGTGGCGGTGATGATTGTCGTGTATATGTACACCCGTCAGGTCTCACGACTCATGACTTTTCTTCTTTTTGCCACCTTCGTGGCGCTCGCGTTCTTCTTGCCAGCCTCCTTTTTCACGCGTATCGAAAGCACCGCGGAGACCGGAGGGGCAGGTCGCACGGTCGTGTGGCAAGGCGGGCTGGTG
>JAIQFF010000064.1 GCA_020073395.1 Terriglobia bacterium | reverse complement strand
CCCAGCGCCTCGATCGAGCCGATGCCGGGCAGTTCGATGTCGCCCAGCGCCTTGCCCTCGAGATCGAAAAGCTTGAGCTCGGAGCTGGCGTTCTTCTCGTACTGCGCGATGATCTTTCCGTCCACGATTCCGGCGCCCTTCAGGATGCCGTCCGACGCGGGAATGATTTCCTTCCAGTTCGCGCGGGTGGGATTGGCCGCGTCCACCACGAACAGGCGGAAGTGGGGCGCGTCCTCGTTGGTGGTGATGTAAAGCTTGCCTCGGAAGATCTCGCCGGTGTACTGGAAATCCTTGCCGCTGGTCAGCTCCACCGGAGGCGTTCCGGCTTTCAGGTCTTGAAGATAAAGCTGGTTCTTGCCCGCAGAGCCCTCGTAAGAAGTCAGCAGCAGCCAGCGATCATCGTCGTCGGGCAGCTGCGAAACCAGGATCTCTTCCTTCTTGCGGCCCTCGCCCCAGATCAGCGGATCTTTCGCCGGGTCGCTTTCGAGTTGATGATAAAAAATGTGCAGATAGTAAACATCGTCGCCCTCGGGCACATCGCCTTTCTTGGGATTGCGACCGTAATAGAAACCGGAATTGTCCTTCTTCCATGCCACCTGGGCAATGCGGGCCTGCGGAATGGTGTCGGGCAGCAGCTTGCCGGTGGAAGTCTCAATCACGTAGAGGGTGCTGTTTTCCGAGCCACTGGACGAGGTGCCATAGGCCACGTACTTGCCATCGTCGGAAGGGAACCACCAGTCGAGAGCGACCGTACCGTCGGCGGACATTTTATTGGCGTCCACCAGCGCCCGGTCTTTTCCATTCAGACCCTCCCGCACCAGCAGGACCGGCTGGTTCTGCGTGCCTTCGCGCCGGGTATAGAAGAAGTAAGGCCCGCCGATCTGCGGTGTCCCTATGGTGCCGATGGAAAGAAGTTGCGTCAGCCGCTCGTGAATACGATCCCGCCCGGGAAGGGGATCAAGCAGGCTGCGGGTGTAAGCCATCTCCTCCCGCACATATTCCTGCGAGTCCGGACTGTTGGCATCCTCCAGCCAGCGGTAGGGATCGGCGATCTTGTGGCCGTGGATGGTATCGACGACCGTATCCACCTTGGCCTTGGGCGGCCCTGCAGGCGTGGCCGTACTGGGAGCGGAGTTGTCGCCCGCCCACGCTACCCCAGCCATCAGAGACAAACCAGCAGCAATCCAGAGCAAACGTAAACCTCCTGGCATAAAGCACCTCGCAAGATTTGCAGGAAAAAGGGCCTGCCGCATAGGGTATCAAAAACTGTGCCGATCAGTTTTGAGCCAGCCGGGCTGGATGCTAATATGGATGACGACAACTCAAGCGACGCGTCTTCTTGACGCGTCCCCAACACTCCTCAGTAGCTCAATGGCAGAGCACCCGGCTGTTAACCGGGGGGTTGTAGGTTCGAGTCCTACCTGAGGAGCCATTTCTTTTTCCGGAGGTCCCCAAAAAATCTGGCTTAGCCAAGCTGACAGGCCGCGGCTACGTTCCCGGCAGGAAATTCCAGCCTTCTCGAAGACCCGCTTTGTCCAATCATCTGTAGGCCCAATTCATCAGATTTTCACGTTCTTGTAACCATCCCGTAACACTGCGGAATTAAAGATACGTTACTCAAGGATTACGGGATCGGGCTGGGCCTTCGCTTCCATTCCTGGTGTGTTTGTTACCGCAAGAGCGGCATAAGACGAGTGTGGCCGAAGACGCCCGTAGTGCTGCAGTACAAACTCATTCTGTGGGACCTCTGCTAGGGCTAGAGGCAAAAGGAGAGATTAATGAAGTCCGTTCTCAGGTGGTGCGTGGTTCCGCTGTTGGCTGGAACGCTGTTGGCGCAAACCGCGGCTAAACCCAAAACACGGAAAGCTAAGCCGGCTGAACCGGCGGTGACCGCCCAGGATGTGCAGTCGCTGCGCGATGCCATTGCAGCCCAGCAGCAGCAGATTGAACAGTTACGGCAGGAAGTTCAACAGAAAGATCAAGCCTGGCAGCAGGCGCAGCAGCAGTTGCAACAGACCCAGTCCGCGGCTGCCGAAGCCCAGCAAAAGGCGGCTGCCGCGGAGAGCGCCAGCAGCGAGCAGAAGGAAACTGTCAGCAAGCTGTCGTCTGACATGACCGACGTAAAGACCACGTTGACCAACACGGCCGTCAACACCATGGACGAGCAAAAGAAGTTCTCAGCTCTCGAGGGCGCGGTGGGCCACATCAAGTTCAGCGGCGATTTGCGTCTTCGCTTTGAGCCTTTCTTCGGCGGGGGAGCCGCCAATGTGGCGGTGCCTGACCCCCGCATGCGGGAACGCTACCGCTTGCGTTTTAACGTCAACAGCAAGATCACTGACGACTTTGCCGTCGGCTTCACGGTGGCGTCCGGCGACTTCGGCGACCCAATCTCAACCAATTCGACCGAGACTGGCTTCTTCACACGCAAGCCGATCAATATTGATAGGGCCTTCGGAGTCTACAATCCTCACTATTTCAAGCCCTTGACCCTGACGGTGGGCAAGTTCGGATATACCTGGCAACGCACCGAATTGACCTGGGACAATGATTTGAATCCCGAAGGCGGGAGCGCGGCAGTGGCTTGGGATTGGAAGAATAGCTTTCTTAGCCACTTTGCAGTGATCGCCATCGGGAGTCCAATATTTGAAGTTGGCGGCGGTCCCGATACTTTCATGGAAGGTGGCCAGGTCCAAGCCGGCTTGGCTCTCCTCCCCAAAGTGAAATTGAGCGCCAACGTCGCGTACTACGATTTTCATGACGCCGATACGATCGCTCAGAACCAGACTGGTGGCAACGGATTCACGACAAACGGCACGGCGACCGCCGGGGGTGGCACCTTTGGCTTCGGTGGTTCCACCAACACCAACAACTTCGGAGTCATCGCCGGTAAGCGTGTTTTTGCGTCGCAATATGGGATCGTGGACGCTCTGGCGCGCGTGGACATCGACACCGGCGTCAAACGATGGCCCATCTACGCTCTGATTGACTTTGTCCAGAACACCAAAGCCTGCGGGAATCTCGCGGCTTTCACCGGCGCCGGAGTCGCCCCTCCAACCTGCGATTCGCGGCAGCGTCATGGCTACTGGGGGGAGTTTAAAGTTGGCCAGACCAAAAACAAGGGCGACCTTATCGCCGGCTACACGTTTGCTCGCATCGAGCGGGACGCGGTGCTCGCCGCGTTCAACTTCAGCGATTTGAGGCAGCCGACGAACGTGATCGAGCACCGCGTAGAGGCCTTGTATCAAGCCTACCCGCACGTGCAGATCGGGGTCACGGGTCTGATTGGCCGCCAAATCGTAACCGCCCAGAGTCCGACGGAGGAGCGCTGGCTCAAACGCTGGCAGTTCGACACCATCTTCAGTTTTTAGCATAGCAACGGCTAAAGGCCTGGTTTGGGCCGGAGCAAATCAGTGCTCCGGCCCTTTCTTTTTCCAGGCGCACGCCGAGAGCACACGAATCTGACCTTCGCTGCGCAAGCTGCAAGAACAGAGGTCGCTGGATCTCCGCCAACCTCGCGCATGCCTGTAACCATTGTCGCAGGTTGAAATAAATCGCTGGGTGAAGTTGTTTTGAGGGACAAATTCAGCTACTACCCAAGTCTCAGCTACCACCGTGCCAACCTGCCAGCGTGCTATTATTTCGACCCCAGCGTGCTGCTGGGGATATTCCATTTCAGCGCATAAAAAGTGCCCCCGAGCCACCTTGCGAGTTGGGTCGGGCAGGGGTACGGCAGCCCATGAACAACATAGATCTAACCAATCGTCACGCGATCGTCACCGGGGGTGCACAGGGCATAGGCCTTGCCGTGGCGCGGCGTTTTCTGTCCTCGGGTGCTTCGGTCACCCTTTGGGACCGGGACGGAGAACTGCTCACTTCCGCGGTGAGAGAACTTGGTGGCCTTGGCACCATCGACGCCCTGACGACAGACGTAACCGATGCTGAGAGCGTTGGCGCCGCCGCGGCGTCGACCGCGGGAGAGTTTGGCAGGATCGATATTCTGGTGGCCAACGCGGGGATTTCCGGTCCCAACCTGAAGTGCTGGGAATACCCTGTACAGGTCTGGAAGCAGATTGTTGACGTGGATTTGACCGGAGTATTTTTATGTTGCCGTGCGGTCGTACCTTTCATGCTGCAGCGGAAATATGGGCGGATCGTGAATGTGGCGTCCATTGCGGGTAAGGAAGGAAATCCCAACGCCTCCGCCTACAGTGCCGCCAAGGCTGGCGTGATCGCCCTGACCAAGTCGTTAGGGAAGGAACTGGCCGATCAGAACATTGCCGTCAACTGCATTACGCCGGCAGCGGCACGCACCCGAATTTTCGAACAGATAACGCAGGAGCATATCGACTACATGCTGTCCAAGATTCCGCGGGGACGCTTTCTTGAACTCGACGAGATCTCCGCCATGGTGGCTTGGCTGGTGTCGGAAGAAAATTCTTTCACCACCGGCGCTGTATTTGATCTCAGCGGCGGACGCGCGACTTACTAGTGCCGGTAGAGGGAACTGGGGGATGACAGAAGACCGCCAAGTGGAGTACGGAACCTATCCCAGCCTGCGGGGGCGCGTGGTGTTCGTGACCGGCGGGGCCAGTGGCATTGGCGAGAAGATCGTCGAGCAGTTTGCTCACCAGGGCGCGAACGTGGTCTTTCTGGACATCCAGAATGACGCTGGAATGCAGTTGGCGAAGAAGATCAGCGCGGGCGGCGATCCGGAGCCGTACTTTCTACACTGCGATCTCACCGACATTGACGCCCTGCGGGCGTGCCTGGAGAAGGCCATTGCGAAATTCCAGAGGGTGCATGTGCTGGTCAATAATGCGGCGAACGATGCGCGCCATGCCGTGGAGGCCGTCACTCCGGAGTATTGGGACCAGTCGATCGCGGTCAATCTCAAGCACCAGTTTTTCGCCAGCCAGGCAGTCATTCCCGCAATGAAGAAAGCGGGTCGAGGATCCATCATCAACATGAGTTCCATCAGCTGGATGATCCCGTCGGTTGGGTTGCCGGTATATATCACGGCGAAGGCTGCGATCGTTGGACTCACGCGCACCCTGGCCCATGAACTGGGGGCGGACAACATTCGCGTAAACTGCGTTCTTCCCGGCGCGATTTTGACCGAGCGTCAGAAGCAATTGTGGTTTACGGAAGCCTACAAAGCCGAGATTCTGAGGCGCCAGGCGCTTAAACGGATGATCTTGCCCGACGAAGTTGCCCGCCTGGTGCTTTTTCTGGCGGCCGATGACAGCGATGCGATCACCAATCAAAGTTATGTGATTGACGGCGGTTGGGTGTAAAGTCTTCGAGCCTGGGGCCGATTTAGGTGCGGCAAACACGGCGCAACCAAGGTCGCTGGAAATTCCGGAGCGGGGGGGCAGACATGAAAAAAGAAGAAGACCGACCTGTTGCTGAATCGATATTGAAACCTATCAGCCGGCGCACCCTGTTGCAAGGCGCCTCCGCGGCTACGGTCGTGGGTATGATTGGGAACAGCGCCCTCGCCCAGACTGGAAAAAGCGAAAAACCAGCGCCCGCTGCCTCCGCTCCAGCCGACAAGGCCAAAACTTTTCCCGACAAGTTTCTCTGGGGCTGCGCGACCGCGGGACATCAGGTAGAAGGCAACAACACCAGCAGCGACCTGTGGCTGATCGAGCACCTGCCGGGAAGCGTCTTTAAAGAACCTTCGGGCGACGCTTGCGACCACTATCACCTCTACCCGCAAGACATCAGCATGTTGGCCGACCTTGGATTCAATACCTATCGCTTTTCGCTGGAATGGGCGCGCATTGAACCCGAGGAAGGTTTCTTTTCCAACGCCGAGTTGGAACACTACCGGCGCATGCTGGCCACCTGCCACGAGCATCACCTGACCACGCTGCTGACTTATTCTCACTTCAGCATGCCGCGCTGGTTCGCCTACAAGGGAGGGTGGCAGAATCCCGCAGCCCCCGACCTGTACGCCCGCTTTTGCGAGAAAGCCACAAAGCACCTGGGCGATCTGGTGGGATATGCGTCCACCTTCAATGAACCTGATGTTCCCCAACTGCTGAACTGGATCAGTCTGGCGGGAATGTCGGATCTGGTCGAAGGGCTCAAAGGGAGTCTGATTAAGGTAAGGCAGCAACTGAATGCCCCGGAATTCGCGAGCTTCTTTATCGGGGATCAAATGAAGATCCGCGAGGGCCTGCTGGCGGCGCACCACAAAGGCAGAGCCGCGATGAAATCGGTGAGGAGCGACATGCCCGTGGGCTTCAACCTGGCGATGTCGGCCGATCAGCCGGCGCCCGAGGACAGTCATCTTGCCGAAAAGCGCGCCGACGTTTATGGCCCCTGGCTGGAGGCAGCCAAAGAGTGCGACTACCTGGGCGTGCAGACTTATTCGCGGTCGATCGTCGGGAAAAAAGACTTGCCTCCTCCTAAAGGCGCTGAAGTTACGCAGGTGGGCTGGGAGTTCTATCCGGAATGTGTTGAGGAAGTGGTTCGCTACGCGAGTAAGGAAGCCGGCGTGCCGCTCATGGTGACGGAAAATGGCATTGCCACCACCGACGACCGCCGCCGCGTGGAATATGTTCAGCGCGCTCTCGCGGGTCTGAAGCGCGCCATTGACGATGGGGTGGATGTGCGCGGCTATGTAGCCTGGTCGCTGCTCGATAACTTCGAATGGATGTCCGGGTTCGAGCCCAAATTCGGTATCGTCGCGGTAGATCGGGCGACGCAGCGGAGAACCATCAAGCCCAGTGCGGCCGTGCTGGGCAACATCGCGCGAACCAATTCGCTGTAAGGGATTTTGCCCGTGCGGTGTTCGGTCGAGGCGCTTACTTGTTTGAATCCGACTTTCTGATCACCGCGCCGGCGAGCAAGGATTTGTACCGGGAGCTGATGGCAAGGGTCACGGAACTGCTCTGCTCCTGTTTGCCCGATCATTCTTACAGCGGCAAAAATCCCTCTGTGCTGTCTGCCTTGATCGATCCTGAATTTCTTCCAGATGCGAGCGCTGCCCCTGAGGCGGTCTTCGACAAGCTGAGAGTGATCGTCTCCAACTCAGTGGTGGTAAGCCACCCGAATACCGCGGCGCATTTGCATTGTCCGCCACTGCTGGCGGCTCTCGCCGCGGAAGCAGCAATCAGCGCTTTGAACCAATCGATGGATTCATTTGACCAGGCCCCCATCGCCACGTCAGTGGAGCAAAAGTTTGTCCAGTGGCTCACCGCTGAGGCAGGATTTCCAGCCGGCGGGAACGGCACCCTCACAGCGGGGGGAACACAATCCAATTATATGGGGTTGCTTCTGGCACGCGACGCGTTCCTGAAGTCACGGTTTCAGTGGCCGGCACAGAAGCGGGGTTTGCCGCCGGAAGCGGCCCGGATGCGTGTGCTGTGTTCCGAGGTGGCACACTTTACCGTCGAAAAATCTGCCGCGCAGCTTGGACTCGGGACGGACGCGGTGGTCAGAGTGGCGGTTGACGACGAATTCCGGATGCAGCCGGAGAGTCTGCGGACGGCGCTGGACGACATGCGGGACAAAAACCTGCTTCCATTTGCCATCGTGGCTACGGCGGGGAGCACAGACTTTGGCTCTGTGGATCCATTGCAGGACATCGCTGCCTTGGCCAGGTCCGCCGGCGTGTGGCTGCACGTCGATGCAGCCTACGGTGGCTCCCTGCTGTTTTCCCAGAGCCACCGGGACAAGTTAGAAGGTATTGCCTCCGCGGACTCCTTGAGCATCGATTTTCACAAACTCTTCTGGCAGCCGATTCCGGCCAGCGCTTTCTTACTGCGGGACGCTCGGCACTTCGAACTCATCGAACAGCACGCTGATTACCTCAATCCCGAGGCGCACGAAGAGCAAGGCATTCCCAACCTGGTGAAGAATTCGTTGCTCACCACTCGCCGCTTCGATGCTCTCAAGTTGTGGCTTTCTTTTCAGATGCTGGGGCGGCAGAAATTGAGTGCCATGATCGACCGCACCATAGAGCTTGCACTTTGCGCTGCCAACACGGTGGGCCGCAGACCGGAATTGCAGCTGATCCATGGAGCCAGTCTCAGCACCGTGGTTTTTCGCTATATTCCATCGCGCCAGGGGCTCGATGTGAATGGCTTGAATACCGTGCTGCGGCAGCGTCTGTTTGATCTCGGGCTTGCCGTCATCGGCCATACCCGGGTTCGCGGACAGCAGTGTCTCAAGCTTACCTGCATGAATCCTGCAGTCAGCGACGCGCAGATGGAAGCGCTGGTTTGTACTATTGCTGAGCATGGACGGCAACTTGAAGTGGGCTGGCCTTTGGGTTAGGGGCGTCCTGCTTTGCGCAGTCGAAATTGCGTGACCTAAATTGGACAAATTGCCGAGCTGAGCTCAGCCAGGGTGGGTCAAGGGACCGCTCCTACATGGTCTGTGGTGGGGCTAAAACTGTGGTGCCGGGCAGAGGTTTCCTGCATCTATAGAACATCCAAGTCTTCTGAAGTCTAGAATTACCTCCATCATCAAAGCTGGGATTGAATCATGGCGAAACCAATTTTATTGAGCGTGGATGACGACTCTGACGTTTTGCGGTCGATTGAGCGCGACTTGCGGTCGAAATATGGTGCCGAATACCGAGTGATCGGAAGCGATTCTCCGGAAGGGGCGCTGGATCTACTCAAGCAGTTGAAGGTGCGGAACGACAGCGTGGCGTTGCTGCTGGCCGACCAGCGCATGCCGCGCATGGACGGCGTGGAATTTCTACAGCAGGGGATGCAGATATTTCCCAAGGCTAAGCGGGCATTGTTGACCGCCTACGCCGACATGAACGCCGCCATCAGCGCCATCAACCAGGCCAACATCAATTATTTCTTTCTGAAACCCTGGGACCCTCCGGACGAACATCTGTATCCGCAGCTCGATGACATGCTGGATGACTGGCAGGCGTCCTATCGTCCTGCCTACCAAGGCATCCGCGTGCTAGGCACGCGCTGGTCGCCGCGGTCGTATGACTTGCGCGACTTTCTGGCCCGAAACCACGTTCCGTACCAGTGGATCGATGTAGAGATTTCGGCCAACGATCCAGAGACCAAACGACTGCTGGAAGCGCTCGGCCCGGAGGCGGCTGAACTGCCGGTTGTACTTTTTCCCGATGGGACCAAACTCCTGGAGAGCCTTCCGGCCGATGTTGCCAAGAAGGTGGGGTTGCGGACCCGGGCGCAGACAGATTTTTATGATCTCGCGATCGTCGGGGGAGGCCCGGCAGGCCTGGCGGCTGCGGTCTATGGCGCGTCCGAGGGTCTGCACACGGTGATGATCGAGCGCGAGGCGCCCGGTGGCCAAGCTGGAATGAGTTCACGCATCGAGAATTATCTGGGATTTCCGGAGGGGCTCAGCGGTAACGACCTGGCGCGACGCTCGGTGGTGCAGGCGCAGCGTTTTGGAGTGGAAATCCTGTCGCCGCTGGAAGCAGTCGGTGCCCGCACGGAAGGGTCCTACCGGATCATCAGGCTGGCGGACGGAAACGAAATTTCGTGCCACGCATTGATGATCTCGACTGGAGTGCAGTGGCGGCGGCTGGAGGCTCCGGGAGTGGACCGGCTGCAGGGAGCCGGTATTTATTACGGCGGCGGCGCCACCGAAGCGTTGGCCTGCGCGGGCGAGATCGTTTACGTGGTGGGCGGAGCCAATTCAGCGGGGCAGGCCGCCATGAACTTCGCCAAATATGCGGAGCGCGTGGTTATCCTGGTGCGCGGGGATTCGCTGGCCAGCACCATGTCGCGATATCTGATCGACCAGATCAAGAAGACCCCCAACATCCAGATTTGGGCGCATGCCAGCATGGCCGAGGCGCACGGTGTTACCCACCTGGAAGAAATTTCAGTGCTGTGCTCGGACACCAACAAGATCGAGCGCGTGGCAGCCAGTTCGATGTTCATATTTATCGGGGCCTTGCCGCGTACGGACTGGCTGGCGGATCTGATCGAACGCGACGAACGCGGCTTCATTCTGACCGGCCCGGACCTCATACGCGACGGGCAACACCCAAAGGGCTGGGGGTTGGAGCGCGACCCCTTTCTGCTGGAGACCAATGTGCCCGGCATATTTGCCGTCGGCGACGTGCGCCACGGTTCGGTCAAGCGGGTGGCTTCTGGAGTGGGCGAAGGATCGGTGGCAGTGCAGTTTATTCACCAGTACTTAAGCAAGGTGTAGCAACGAATGATCGAAAAATCAGAACTGCTGCGCGTCCCGACGTTTCAAGGGCTGCCTGACGATCAGCTGGATTGGTTCATCAGCTTGTCTCAGGAGGTCATCCTGAAGGCCGGAGATATATACTTGCGCGAGGGTGCGCCCTCTGAGTCCATGGTTGTGGTCCTCGAAGGAGAGCTTCAGGCGCGCGGCGACATCAACGGCGAAAGCTTCGTAATACCCTTCGCGGCCGGCGACGTCACCGGAATGCTGCCTTTCTCCAGAATGAAGAAGTCTGTAGTAACCGGGCGGGCGCTCACGGATTCTCGCATCCTGAGATTTCCTTCAGCGCATTTTCCAGAACTGATACAGAAAATGCCGGAGTTGACCCAGCGACTGGTGGGCGTCATGGCCGACCGGATCCGCGAGGTCACGCGGGTGGAGCAGCAGCGCGACCGGTTGGCTGGTTTGGGTAAGCTGTCCGCGGGCCTGGCCCATGAACTCAACAATCCCGCGTCGGCCGCCAAGCGCGCGACCGGCCTGCTGCGCGACGCATTGAAGCGAATCAAAGACGTGGTCCAGGAACTGGGAAAGCATGAGCTTACTGTTGCCCAGAAATCAGAAATCGAAAAGCTGGAAGCTTCGTTCCTGCAACCCAACCAGGATCCGCTCCACACGCTGGCCACCAGCGACCTGGAGGACCAGATTGATTCCTTGCTGCGCAGTCACGGGCAAAACGATTTGTGGCAACTGGCGTCCGATCTGGCGCATAGAGGGGTTAAGCCGGAGGTGCTGGAGTCGCTATTCGCAACCCTGGACGCGGAGGTGGCCCGGGCTGCACTGGTCCGCATCGCGGCCTCGGTCGAGATTGCGAATCTATTGAACGAAATCGAGAGCAGCACGTCGCGAATCTCGGACCTGGTGCGGGCGGTCAAGGAATACACCTACATGGATCAGACGCCCGCGCAAAATGTGGACGTCATTAAGGGTCTGGAGAACACTCTTACCATTCTCCATCACAAGCTCAAGCGCGGAGTGACGGTGCGGCGGGAGTACGAGAAGGTCCCGCTGCTGGTGAATTCATTCGGCAGCGAGCTCAATCAGATCTGGACCAACATTATCGACAACGCGATTGATGCCATGGGTGGAAGAGGCGAGTTGCGAGTGCGTACCTACCGCGATGACACCTGCGTCGTGGTCGAGATTGGCGACAATGGCCCCGGAATTTCGCCCGAAGTTAAGGCGCACATCTTCGAACCTTTTTTCACTACCAAGGGAGTCGGAGAGGGGACCGGGCTGGGCCTGGATACGGTGCAGCGAATTGTGAAGAAGCATCGAGGCACAATCCAGGTGACTTCGAAGCCCGGGGACACGCGCTTTCAGGTCTTTCTTCCCCTGGTCGAAGCTCCCGTCTAGGATGATTTAGTATTGGTCGGCGCTGACGATTTCCAACTGCTTGAACCGATGGCCCAGCTGGAAACAAGCTACTGGAAAACAGGTCAGATAAAACCAGTTCCCAGTTTCAGGTTCCCAGTTCCCAGTTGAGTTCGCGGACATGGTGCCATTCAGGCGGGCTGGCCTCGATGCTCAGACTCTGCTAGCCTGAATTTCTCACCCTCAGCGATGCGGCCATGAAGCGACCACGTAAAGAGAAGTCAGAAGCGAGCAAGCAGGCGATCGACACCGCTCTGCGCGCCTGTCTGATCGCAAAGGACTCTGCTTTCAATGCTCGCGATTACATTGTGACTGGTTCGCGAATCGCCTATCTGGCGGTGCGACAATGCGAAAAGGAACTGGACCAGATCGAACGGCAGGTCGATGATGCTACGCCGGCCGCCGTCACCCAGGTGCCCGAGGCGGAGGCCCGTGAACTCCTCGCCTGCCTGAAGTTCACGATTGATCTCGAGCGCATTGGCGACTTGATCTGGTCGGTGGTGCGGCGAATTCACAGCTTGCCGGCGCCGCTGAACTCGAAAGAATCCGGCACTCTGGTCGAGATGGCGCAGGTTTTGCAGGAAATGCTGGTCCGGGTTCATCAGGGATTTGTGAGCCGCGATCTCGGACTGGCCGAATCGGTCATCAAGATGGACTACGACATGGATCAAGTCTGTCATTCTGTGTTCCGTCAATACCTGGAAAAGGGAGCGGGCCGCAGGAGCTACGAGGTGACCAACCTGCTCTTCATGGCGCAGGCATTTGAACGCGCCGGCGATCACACCAAGAATTTGGCGGAAGAACTCTTCCATCTGGTGCAGGGTCACAGCGTCCGCCACATCAAGAAATCCCGCTAGCTCTGCCGGCGACAAACCTCAGCACGCAGGTTGACCGGCCCCCCCGGGTGGTGCTGTACCCTCCTCCCGCTGGACGCGATGTTTTGTTAAGATCACTTGCCGAGGGGGGATTCATGGCAAAGCTGAAGGGACTGGTGTCGGTAGTCTCGCAACTCAGAGTGGAACGAACGAGTCTGCTCAACCAACTAAGACATGTTGACGCAGCTCTTTCGGTTCTAGGCAAGCTGGACAACGGACGTTCCTACACCAAACCGCGGCGGAGAACGCTTTCCGTCGCGGCTCGCAAGAAGATCGCTGCGGCTCAGAGGGCACGTTGGGCCAAGGTGAGGCAAATGAAAAAAGCAGCTTAGAAACAAATTCGCACTGTAAAAAAACCGGGCCCGCCAGGCAAAAGTCTGGCGGGTTTTGTTCATGGAGCTCTCATCGGGTCCAAGAGTTCCAGAGCTGTGGTAAGGTTCCTACCGCAACTACCAGGAGGAATCATCATGATCCGGTCGGTTGTAGTTTTTGTGTGCCTCTCGGCGTTTGTCGCCGGGCAACAGAGCAGCCCTCTCGATGGACTGGCCAACTTTAGTGATGCGGTCTCCCGGCGGGCCTCGAGCGCCGACCGCTCCGGCGGCAACGCCGACTGGATAGCAGTGAAGGCCAAGTCCACCGTCACGCTGGCCGACATAGCGGGCGCGGGCTCCATCCGGCATATCTGGTTCACCATCAACTCGCCCAGCCCCTTTCATCTGCGTGAATTGGTGATCCGCATGTACTGGGACGGCGAAAGCGAACCCAGCGTGGAGGTCCCGATCGGCGACTTTTTCGGAACCGGATTCGAGTACGAAGATCGCGGCCAGAAATATCAATCGTGGTGGTCCCTACCCATCACCGTGCAGGATCGCGCCCTGAACTGCTACTTCGAGATGCCATTCGCCAAGGGGGCACGACTAACGCTTAGCAACGACGGAACCCAGGACGTGCCCAACCTGTACTTCCACATCGATTACCAGGAGTACTCCGATGCGCGGACGGTGGCCGACAAAGGCCGTTTTCATGCGCAGTGGCGGCATGAACTCACCCGGGCCGTTCCTGAGTCCGAATCAGGCGGAAAGAATATCGATGGAAAGAATAACTATGTTTTCATGGAGGCGAAGGGCAAGGGCCAATACGTGGGGACAATCTTGAACGTTTTCGGGCGTTCGACGGGGTGGTGGGGCGAAGGCGACGATATGTTCTTCATTGACGGAGAAACCTCGCGCGCGACCATCAACGGGACAGGAATGGAAGACTACTTCAACAACGCATGGGGGTTTCAGAAGGAGTTTAACTATCCGTACATCGGCTATTCACAGCAGGGGAACCGGGACTGGACCGGCAGCCATACCATGTACCGGTTCCATATCCAGGACCCCATTTATTTTCGCAAGTCTCTGCGCGCCACGATCGAGCACGGGCATGCGAACGCCCGGGAAGACGATTACACCAGCGTTGCTTTCTGGTACCAGACCGAGCCGCACCAGAGGCTGTTTCCACTGCCGCCAGTGGACCAGCGGCTGCCCAACGCCTTCTGGAAGATTCAGAAGCTCGATCAGAATTTGCCGAACTGATGGCATGAGGCACGGCCCGAGGATTTCATATGAACACTAGCTTGGTGTTTCTCCTGGCATTTGGTATTGGGCTGGTCACCGGATTGCGTTCGATGACCGGCCCGGCGCTGGTTTGCTGGGGGGCGCACCTGGGATGGTTCAACCTGGAAGGTTCGCGCCTGGTCTTCATGGGGTCCACGGTGGCCACATATTCTTTTTCCACTCTTGCGCTGGGCGAACTCATTGCCGACAAGCTGCCCTTTATACCCAACCGGACTTCGGCGGGACCCTTGTTCGGCCGCGTCGTCTTGGGTGCACTTTCGGGGGCGGCGCTCTGCGTCGCGAACCGCCAGTCGGTTGTTTCGGGCGCGATGCTCGGAGCGGTGGGTGGAGTGGCGGGAGCGTTTGCGGGTTATCGGGTGCGCGCTGGTCTGGTGACCAAGTCGCACTTGCCGGACATGGTGATTGCCCTGCTGGAAGACCTGGTCGCGGTTGGGGGCGGGCTGTTCCTGGTTTCGCGATTTTGATTCGGGCGTGCGGAAGCGACTTCGTGACACGACCGAGGAGATTGCGGAAAAAGTTTGACGGGCTGAAGCCCGCAGTGATTTGGAAGGCTCTATTGCAGGGCCAGGGCCTGGCTCCACCCGAAACCATAGTTTTTCCGCAACGTCTGAAGTCATCCCTTCCCCAGAGCGTGCAGCGCGAATTTCCCGCCTAGTGACTGGGCAGGGCTGGAGCCGCCGTGCCTGGCCACACCGGATTGAGGGTGGTGCGAATCACGTCCATCAATTCGTTGTTGTCGGCGGGCTTTTGCAGAAAAGCGCATGCCCCGGCCTTGAGGGTACGTTCCCGGTTGTACTGGGGATCGCGCGCGGTCAAGACGATGACGGGGATAGCGGAAAGCTGGGCGCTCTGCTGCAAACGGTCCAGCACCACGAAGCCGTCGCCCGCGGGCAGGCCAATGTCGAGAATGATCAGGTCTGGCCGCTCTTTCTGGGCCATGGCAATCGCCGAGAAGCCATCGGTGGCATAGGCAGTCTCGAAGTGGTTGGCGCGCAAGCGCAGGTTTAGGCCCCGCCTCAAGTCGGGGTCATCGTCAACGATCAGGATTTTAGGTTTGTCCATGGTGTATCTCTCCTTTTATTTCTTGAATTCCCGTTTCTGATTTTCGAAAAGGACGCTGGTTGTCAGTTCAAGGGTGACTTCCTTCGCTGTAATGCCGTCATGGCCATCGCAGTAATACCATCGGCAACTTCCTGAACGAGCTTATCCACAGGTTCCAAGCGATCTGCCGCCGGCAGCTTCAGGCCGACCGAGGAAAGCTTGAAAGTGCAACTGGCTCCCAGACGCTCGGAGCGCTCCAGTTGATCACGGATGCGCCTTTCGACCACGGTGGCGCCATGTTCGTCAGTGGAAACCACAATCACCAGGGTTTCACCCGGTCCAGTTTGGCCCAGAGCGGGCAGGATCGCGTCCTTATCGCCGAGGACGCAAGGCTCCAGAAGGGTCAGGCAATGCTGGCGGGTCTCCTCCCAGTTGCCGGTGAAGTTCAGCAAGGGGGTCACCTCCAGAGTGATCAGAGAAATAGATTCTCGCAAGCGGCCCAGGTGGGTGAGGATGGGGGTCAGAAGTTTTGTCAGCGAAAATAAAGGCAGGGTAAAGACAAGGGTGCTACCGTGCGACAGCTGACTCTCGACCCAGATTTGTCCACCATGCAGCCGGACCAGTTCTTTCGAGATGTAGAGCCCCAGCCCCAGGCCCTTGCGGCTGTCGTCAACCGAATTGGGGTCCTGATAGAGACGCTCAAAAATCAGGGCTTTCGCTTCCGGGCTGATGCCGCGGCCGGTATCGGCGACGGATACCTGGACGAAGTCGGGATTGCCTTCCGTCAGGCAGGCCTTCACCATGACGGACCCATCGGCCGGCGTAAATTTAATGGCATTTTCCACGAGATTGGTTAACACCTGGAGCACGCGGTTGGCATCGGCGTAAACGAATGGAATCCTGGTGTCAATGCCCGCTTCGAGACCGATCCCTTTTGCCTGGGCAGTGCTCTGCAACATCGCGACCGCCTGCCGAATCAGATCGCCGATGACCACGCAGCGCGGTTCGATGGTGATCTTTCCGGATTCCGCCCGGGTGGCTTCCAGCAGGTCGGTGATCATGGCCCGCAGCTGGTTCACGCTGCGGAACACGGTTTCCAGGTGCTCGCGTTGCTCGGGAATCACCTTGCCTGCCAGGCCATCGAGGATGAGCGAGACAAACTGGTGAATGCAGGTTAGGGGTGTGCGCAATTCATGCGAAACATGGGAAAGGAATTCGTTCTTGAACTGGAGTTGCTGACGCCGACTCATGTCGAGAGAAGTCAGCAGGGCCTGGCGCTCAATCGCATAACGCATGGCGCGGGCAAGTTGTTTGCTGTCGAAACTGCCTTTGACCAGGTAGTCCTGCACCCCCTGGTGGACCGCGCTGACCGCTATCTCTTCGTCGTCCAGGCCGGACAACACAACGATGGGGACGCCGGGCGCAGCCTCCAGCACCTTGCGGTAGGTTTCCGCGCCGTGGCTGTCGGGAAGGTTGAGGTCGAGCAGCACCATGGCGGGTGTTTCCACCACCAGCGAGGCCAGTCCGGTGGAGAGCCGCGTGGCACAGGAGACGGCGATATCAGAGTGCGCCTCCACCAATCGCAGGCGGACCAGGTCTGCATCACCGGGGTTGTCCTCGATCAGCAGTACATGAGTGGATCCGTTATTCATTATTCCTCCTCGCGTGGCAGGCATGCGCATCCGATCCAGAAATGATTCAACAGCTTTACCGCGGAAACCCACTCGCTCAGCGTGGGCGGTTTGCTGACGTAACTGTTGGCGCCCAACTCATAGCTGCATTCAATGTCTTTTTGCGCCTGGGAGGTGCTGAAAATCACGACCGGTATCCGGCGCAGAGCGGGGTTTGATTTCATATCGGCCAGGACCGAACGTCCGTCTTTCAGGGGTAAATTCAGGTCCAGCAGCATCAGGTGGGGACGGGTCGCGTCGGCGTATTTTCCCTCGCGGCGAAGATAGGCCATGCACTCGGCCCCGTCGGAGACCGTACTAACGTGGGTCCGCCACGGGCTTTGTGCCAGGGCGTCGATGGTCAAGTCCAGATCGGCGGGATTGTCATCCACCAGCAGAATTTCTGCCATCGTTGTCATCATGCCGGGTCCTGACTTTCTACGGGCGGTCCAGCCGGCAAGGTGAATTCGAAAATGGTGCCGCCGCCATCCCGTGGCAAGGCGTGGATCCTGCCGCCGTGCCGTTCGACGATCTTTTTGCAGATGGCTAGGCCAATGCCATTGCCGGGATATTCAGTGCGAGTGTGTAGGCGGTTGAAAATGATGAAAATGCTCTCGGCGTGCTCGGCGGAGATGCCCATGCCGTTGTCGGCCACCGAGAAGATCCATTCGCTACCCTCCTTCTTCGCTGAAATCTGAATGAGGGGCGTCTGTGAACCCCGGAATTTCAGGGCGTTTCCGATCAGGTTCTGAAACACCTGTTGCAGTTGCGAGCCGTTGGCCATGAGCACGGGCAAGGATCCATGCGTGACCACAGCCCCGCTCTCCAGGATCGCGGCGCGCAGGTTCCCCGCTGCTTGTTCGACGATTTTAGTGCAGTCGGTGCTGGCGATCGCTGTCTCCTGCCGCCCTACGCGGGAAAACGCCAGCAAGTCCTGGATCAAGCTCTGCATACGCATGGCGCCGTCCACTGCGTAGCTGATGTACTTGTCGGCTTGCGCATCGAGCTTGCCGCGATAACGTTCCGCCAAAAGCTGGGTGTAGGCTGACACCATTCGTAAAGGTTCCTGCAAGTCATGCGAGGCCACGTAGGCGAATTGCTCCAGGTCGGCATTGGAGCGGGCCAGTTCCTCGATCTTCTGGGCCAGAGATTCCTGCACCCGTTTGCGTTCTGCACGCGCATTCTTGTCTTTCACCGCGCCGCGCAATGCCACGGACAAGCGGGCCAGGGAATTCTTCAGCACATAATCAGTGACGCCTTGCTTGATGCACTCTACGGCGGTGACATCCCCCAGGGCGCCCGACACCAGGATCAAAGGGATGTCCAGGCCTTCCTCGCGCAGAATCTCCAGCGCCTCAGTCCCCCTCCATTGTCCGAGGTTGTAGTCGGCCAACACCACATCCGGGCTGTTCGTTCTTACCCTTTGCCGGAACTCTTCGGGAGTTCCAACCACGCCGCTGACGATCTCGAACTCGTCCTTTCCCAGTTCGCGCAAAATCAGATCGCGGTCAGCGGGGTCATCTTCCACTAGCAAGACGCAGGGTCGAGGCTTGGTAGCGCTCGAACTCTCGAGCTCGCGAGCTGGACTGGCGGCGGTTATGTTCACTTCGATCCCTGGGCGGCGGATATTCGGCTTTCGTGCACGGCGGGACGCTGGTTGATAATCATCCAGTACAGACCCACCGTTTTTACCGTCTCCCGAAACTTTTCGAAGTCCACCGGCTTCTGGATATAGCTGTTGGCCCCCAGATCGTAACTGCGAACCAGGTCCTGTTCTTCCTTGGAAGAAGTCATGACAACTACAGGGATGGACACGGTCCGCGGGTCCTGCTTAGTCTGTCTGAGGACCTCGATGCCATCCACCTTGGGCAGTTTCAAGTCGAGCAGGACCAGCTTGGGTGGGCGCTCGAACGAGCGCGCCGCAAAAGGACCGCGACAGAAAAGGAAGTCCAAAGCTTCCTCTCCGTCTCTGGCAATGAAGATGTTGTTGGTCAGGCGCTCGCGCCGCAGGGCGTGGACAGCCAGTTCGGCGTCGTCCAGGCTGTCTTCCACCAGCAGAATGTCGGTCTCATCTAACTTCATGAACGTGCTCCCAATGCCAAGGTTGGCCCCTTCGCTTCGTCAGGTTGAAGGCTGCCCAGGGTGAAATAGAAGGTCGCGCCCTGGTCGAGCTTCGCCTCGGCCCAGACTTTGCCCTGGTGCTTCTTGATAATTCGTTGCACAGTGGCCAGACCCACGCCTGTGCCTTCGAAGTCCTCGGAGCGGTGCAGGCGTTGAAACACTCCAAATAACTTATCGGCGTACTTCATGCTGAACCCCACGCCATTGTCCCGGACGAAAATGGCAGGGCGTCCGCTCTCCAGGATCTGCCCAATCTCGATGACAGCCAGAGGGCGCGGCCGCGAGTATTTGAGGGCGTTGGAAATCAGGTTTTGGAATACTTGCATGACTAACGTGGGGTCGCATTCGACGAAGGGTAAGGCGGCGATTTTCCACTCGACCTGCCGTCCTTCCATCTCCGGCTGCAGGATGCCGATCACCTCCTTGACAATCGAATTCAGGCCGGCGACCTGCAGATTGGGCGTCTGCCGGCCAACCCGGGCCAGGTTCAACAGCTCGTCCACCAACTCGCCCATCTTGCGGGCCCCATCCTGGATTCGTTGGAGATAGCTCTGGGCCTGTGCATCCAACGATGGGCTGAACTCTTCGACCAGAATTCCCGAGAAGCCCGCGATGTGACGCAGCGGAGCCCGCAGGTCATGGGCGACGCTGTAGGTGAAAGATTCGAGCTCTTGGTTGGCCTCTTCTAACTGAGCCGTACGCTCGACTACCCGATGTTCAAGTTCCTCATTCAATCTGTGGATTTCCTGCTCGGCGGTCTTCTTTTGGGTGATATCGCGAAATGCCGCCACGCCGCCACGCACCACTCCCCCGATGTCCTTTAGAGGGCCGGCGCTGACTTCGACCCAGGCGCCCTCGGCGACCTCGGGGTTGCGAACAAACATCTCAGTGAGGCTGGTCTCTCCGCGAATGGCCCGCACCAATGGGATCTGGTCAGGGGGGAAAGGGGTCACCCCGTCGGGCAGATATAGGCCGTAGTGCTGTGTCCAATCCTGGCTAGGCAAGTTGACTGCGCCCATGCCAAGGATCTTTTCCGCCGCCGGGTTCCAGATGATGAACTTGCCCTGCTCATCGGTGGCGGCCAGCCCCTCGGCCATGCTGTCCAGCACAGACTGGAGCATGAGCTTCTGGCTCTCCAGGGCCCGCTGCGAGCAGAGCAATTCCCCGGCCTGGTGAGAGAGTTCCTCCGCTTGACTGGCCAGTGCGTTCTCGATGTTTTTCCGCGTGGTAATGTCCTTGACGATTCCAAACATCCTGGTCGCATCGGCAGTGGAGTCCCGGTAGTAGTCGCCGCACGCCCAGATCCATCGAATGTCTCCATTCGGACAAACGATTCTGCATTCAAATTCCCATCTCTTCCCTTGGCGCGCGCAGCCCTGGAAATCATCACGCACTCTTTCCCGATCATCGGGATGGACGTGGCCAAGAAAGATGTCGAAGTTCCATTCCGGCAAAAGCGATTGATACCCAAAGATCTGATCATGAAGCAAAGAACGAGTGGCTTGCAGGGTAGTGAGGTCGAGTTCCCAATCGCCAAGGTTCGCGGTCTCCAGCGCGAACTTTCTTCTGGCATCAATTTGGCGCAGTGCGTCTTCCGCCTGGTTGCGTTCGGTGACGTCGATGTTGGTTTCAAGGATGCGAGCCGGCTGCCCTTGATTATCGCGATGCAACGCCCACGCGCTGGAGACGGTGATGACGCTGCCGTCGCGCTTAGTGTGTATCAGCTCGCCTTCCCACACGCCGGTCTCGAAAAGCTTCTTCTCGATGGTCTCGAGCGGCTCGGGAAATTGGGTGTGGAACAATTGGTGGGAAACGATGCCGAGCGCCTCCTGGGAGGTGAAGCCGTAGAGCTTTTCTGCGCCCTTTGGCCAAAACACAACCCGGCTCTGCATGTCGCGCACGAACACCTGGGCGGAGTTGAGCACCTGGGCTTGCTCTCGCCGCTCCTCTTCCGCGCGCCTGCGCTCAGTGATGTCGCGGGCAATTTTCGACGCACCGACGACCGCACCGCTGCGATCCCAAATCGGCGAGATGGTCACGGAAACGTCAATTCTCGTGCCATCCTTTCGGAGACGGACGGTTTCGAAATGTTCCACGCTCTCGCCGTGGCTGATGCGTGCAAGAATGTCGGATTCCTCATTCACCAACTCCGGTGGAAACAGTACTAACATCGGTTTGCCCAGGACCTCTGCCGACGGATAGCCGAACACCTTCTCGGCGCCACGATTCCAGGCGGTGATGGTGCCGTCCAGGGCCTTGCCGATAATGGCGTCATCACTGGAGTCGACGATTGCGGCCAGGCGTTCGCGTGCCTCTTCCGCTCTTCGGCGCTCGGTGATGTCCCGCAGGATCACCGTCAACAGCTTCTTGCCCGCCACTTCGATCTGGGAAATGGAGGCTTCGATCTGGAATTCCTCCCCATCGGCGCGAACGCCCCAAAGCGCGTCTACAGTGCCCAACGCCCGGGTGGTGACTCCGGCTTCGCCAAACCTTTTCATGTGTCCGGTATGCGCAGCGCGAAATCGCTGCGGAATGAATCGGTCCAGGGGCTGCCCCAGTGCTTCTGCGGCCGGGCAGCGGAACATCCTCTCGGCGGCGGCGTTGAACAGCAGGATGCGCTGCTCTTCGTCGACAGTGATGATCGAGTCCATGGCCGACTGGATAACGCTTGCCAGCCGGCCTTCGCTTTCGCCCAAGGCCGCGGTACGCTGGGCCACGCGCTGCTCCAGATCCGCGTTGATCTCAATGACCAGGGCCCGGGCCCTGGCGCTGACGCCGATCTGACGGCTGACGCTGAGCCCCGCTGTGGCAAGGAAGACTACACCCAAGGTTGAGCCCAGCGTCGTAACGAAAGTGGTTAAACGCCGCCCGGCGCGAGTGTGCTGGTTACGTTCCTCCAGCAGTCGTCCTTCCTCGGCTTACATCCCTTCGAAAGTGACGCGCGGCGCATCCATGATCTGTTTACCCCACTCAAGCTGTGGCGCTGTAGGTATTGTCCCGGTGTTCCGTCGCGAGGCCACGCGCTCTTCTGCGGACTTGACCCTGGCGTTCACTTGCTCCGCCAGTACCTCTAATCGTCGCTTCTGATTGGGATTGTCCGTAGTCAACCTGCGCAGCGCGTCGAGGTCTGCGCCGAGTGCGCGCCTACCTGCCTCATAGGGATCCAGGAAGGTCTGGTGTCCGCTCAAAGCAAACCCACGACTGCCGCTTTCTACGTCAACCAGATGCCGAAATGTGGTTTCCAGCGTGGTTATCACTTCGTGGGTATGGGAGACGCTGTCGGAGTCCTTTGCCGCTTGCTGTGTGTTACGCCATGAAAGAAAGCCGAGCAGGCCCGTCAGCAATATGGCCACAGCGAAACCCACGCTGGCCCAGCGGCGGAGCGGAGTTTCTATCGTGACCTCAATCTGCTTGTGCTCCGCCAGTTCCCGTTCCAGATTGCGATTTATCTCTTGCAAATGAATCCGGCTGGGCAGTGAGATTACCCTCGGAACCAGTGGTATGAGCGTTGCCGCCGTGACTAAGGACACGACCGCGGTGACTGCCTTAATTACGCCGGCGAGTAGGTAGGTGCCGTGCCAGATGTTCCAAACTTCCATCAGGTGGGTGGTGCCGCAAGCCAGGATGAAAGTGCCGAACATCCAGAAGAACCGATTGAAGGGCACGTCGCGATTCTTATGGATGAAATAGACCAGGACGATGGGAATGCAGTAGTAGGAAGCGGCAATCAGCCCGTCTGACACCGCGTGCAGCCAGACAATCCAGGGGTCCCACAGATAGCAGTAGCCGTGGGGCATGAAGTCGGCAGGAACCAGATGATTAAGAAATTCCAAGAATCCCATCTCCTGCATGTCCACGAACCAAACCAGGACTCAAATACCGACTTCCGGCTTGCCGCCAGACGCGGGCGCTGAACCAGTCGACGGTTGCGGCACCGACACTGATCACACGCCTGTTGGCCCGCTTCCTCATGCAGCACAACGCTTTCGCTGCCAGGTGGTAGGGCGAACCCCGAACCAGAAGACACGATGGCGCGGAATACTCATCTGTTGGACTCATCGGCGGATCACAGGTCGGCTTTATGCCGGGAAGCTGTGGAAATCTAGCCGAACGGCCAAGAGCCTTCCGTCAGGGATGGACGCTGCTGCTCCTTTAAGGGCATGCCCTTTTGGGGATTGCATTAGTCAAGGAAACGATTGCGGCTCGACCAATCGCTCATCCAGCGGTAAAGCAAAGCCGCTGACCGCCGAAGATACAGATAAGAGTTTTGCCGCCTGCAAGAATGGGTGCCTTATGGAACCGACGCCGGGCAATGAGAGTGAGCATAAAAAAAAAAGATTGCTGTCCCAGTGCAGCTACCCGCTCCGGAGGAGAATGTTTCGGAAAAAGTATTGTGGGGCAAGGACGAGGCTGTCGAACGATTGGGTGGAGATGAGGAACTATTTTGGGAATTATGCGAGATTTTTCTGCAGGAATATCCCAAGCTCCTGCAAAAGCTGGGACAGGCGATCGCGGAGTCCGATGCGGTGGCGGTAATGCGCGCGGCCCACAGCCTCAAAGGTGAACTCGGCTATCTGGGAGCTGTGGAGGCATCGAAAGCTTCCCGCGCACTGGAGCACATGGGGCACGAGAAGAATCTGTCGGAGGCCGCAGAAATGTTCGCATCGTTGGAGCGGCATTTAGCTGCTCTCCACCGTGCGATGAAGGTCTCCGCGGGAGCGACGCGGTGAGTATTTTACATCCGGGCGCAGGCCTGGGGCCGAGTTCCGGATCAGAGTCAACGAGGCAAGATGAAGTGCTGATCGCGGAAGATGATCCCATATTCCGCCGGGTCCTCGAGAGTTGGCTGCAGAAATGGAATTATCGCGTCATCACCCTGGAAAACGGCCTGGATGCCTGGAGCATCCTGCAACAGAAGGATGCCCCGCAGATGGCAATCCTGGACTGGATGATGCCGGGACTGGACGGCATTGAGTTATGCCGCAGAATTCGTAGTCAGCAACCGGGTCACTATAAGTATGTATTGCTGCTCACCGCCAAAGGCAGCAAGGAAGACATAGTCGCCGGCCTGGAGGCCGGGGCCGACGACTATCTGACCAAACCATTCGATGTAAACGAACTGCGTGCCCGAGTGCGTGCCGGCAAGCGGATACTGGAACTCCAGGATGCGTTGCTGAGCGTTCAAACCGAACTGCAGTTCCAGTCGGCGCATGACCACCTCACTGGCCTCTGGAACCACGGGGCAATTGCTGGCTTGCTGCAGCGGGAGGCCCAACGTAGTGCGCGCATGGGACATCCCCTGGGAGTCATGATGGCAGACCTTGATCACTTCAAACGGATCAACGACTCTTACGGACATCAGACCGGAGACGCAGTGTTGCGTGAAGTGGCCGGTCGCATGCTTGCCTCGGTGAGAAACTATGATTACGTAGGCCGCTACGGCGGAGAAGAGTTTCTGATTGTGCTGACCGAGTGCACAGCTTCGGCCCTGGCCGCCACCGCGGAACGGATGCGGGCTTGCATATCGGGAACACCGGTCGCAACCGACGCCGGACCCATTCCGGTGACGGTGAGCATCGGATGCGTGACCGGACACGCGACCGGCCCGTCGTTCCCTAAGGGAGAGGACCTCTTGCACGCAGCCGACACCGCCCTCTATCGCGCCAAGAACAACGGCAGGAACCGCGTGGAACACGCCCCGGAAACCAGGATGGCCAGCCAATCGCACGCAGCCGCTCAGTAGTGGTCCCCATGACTACTTACTCACAGGGGGTGCCCCGTCCAAGCTCCGCTTGGGCGGGGGTTTTCTTGAGCTACTTGCAGCTTCTGGAGCCACCGGGCTGGCCCAGCCCAGAGTTGAATTCTCATGGAAATGGCAGTAGAGTCGCAGTCCGGGCGGACGTGGCCAGCCCGGAGGCCAGCAATGATTCCTCCCAAACCAGCAAACGAGCAACAGCGGCTAGCGACGCTGCGTGGCTACGAAATCCTCGACACGGAACCGGAGGCGGCTTTCGACGATCTCACCTTGCTAGCTTCCTGCGTCTGCCAAACTCCGATTGCGCTGATCAGCCTCGTAGATGCTGACCGGCAGTGGTTCAAATCAAGCGTGGGTTTCTCGGTTAAGGAGACCTCACGCGACATCGCCTTCTGCGCCTCAGCGATCCTCCAGCCAGACGTTTTCATTGTGCCCGATGCCAGTGAAGACGAAAGGTTTGCCGAGAATCCTTTGGTAGTTTCAGAACCTAAGATTCGTTTCTACGCGGGTGCACCCTTGATGAGGGAGGGACACGCGCTAGGAACCTTGTGCGTATTTGACCGGGTAGCGCGAAAGCTGAGCCCGGAGCAGCTGGAAGCGCTCCGAGCCCTGGGTCGCCAGGTGCAAGCCCAACTTGAGCTGCGGCGTAACCTGAAGCGGTTGGCAGCATCTCTGGTAGCCCGCGATCGAGCCGAGAATGAAAAAGATCTCGC
>JAIQFF010000249.1 GCA_020073395.1 Terriglobia bacterium | reverse complement strand
GCGCATGAAAGAGGCGCAACTTCGTGCCAGGGCCGCAAGGCTACCATACGTTACGCCCGAACAGCTGGAGGCGTGCCGCCTAGACCCGGCATGGGAGGCACGGCAGGGCATGGCGAATTGCGTCGTCTGTCGAGAGTGCGGCGCTGCAGTCGCCTTTGGGGGGCCACAAGGGCCATCTGTGGAGACTGCACGAGATGACTCTGCGGGCCTACCGCGCTGCATACCCTGGCGCTCGAGCCCGTCCCGATCCTGCACGGTAATTTCCGGCAGTGGTGAGAACGCGTGCGGGTGTTACCCCTTCTTGTCAGTCGAACCAAGAGTCGGACAAGCGCCTGCCAGGCTCAGGATGCAGCAAGCGAATCGGCGTCGCTTCCCAGGAACTTGGCATCCAAATTTGCTTTAGAATCGAATCCATCATGCTTAAGCGGCTCAGCCTAATCGTTGTCCTGCTGTTGCAATTCCACTGCATAACCGCCCAGTCGCAGAATGCGGCGACACAACAGTCTGAACATCGTAAGACCAGTACGCCATACACTGGCGATCTTTCCATCTTCGATTCGCCAGGAAGGGACGAGAGGCTGCAAATCAATCGCGTTATGGACATTCTAGGAATAGGACCCCGCAAAACGGTCGCTGATATTGGAGCAGGGTCTGGTTGGTTCACAGTCCGTGCAGCGAAACGGGTAGGGGACACTGGAACCGTGTACGCCGTCGATATCAATCCCGAGGCCATTCGTTACATTAGTTCTCGAATTCGCAAAGAGAACGTGCGCAACGTCAAACCGATATTGGGGAGGCCTGACAACCCGCTCCTGCCCGAACAAGTTGACGCCGTGCTGCTCTTGAAGACGTATCACGAGGTTGCTCAGCCAATCACACTGTTGCGCAACCTTCGAGCATCTCTCGTGCCAGGGGCCAAAGTAGGAGTGATTGACCGCAATGGCGATGGTGAGAACCACGGCGTGGCCCGGGACATCGTGATTCGAGAAGCGAACGAAGCTGGGTATCAGTTGCTAGAACAAGATGATTTCGTCAAGGACGGCATGGATTATTTTCTAGTGTTTGGCGCAAAATAGTGCTGAGCCAAAGACCGGGGAGGACGGAGATTCCTAAGAGAGAAGTACGGGACCGAGTGGTTGCTGGTTTCGAGCGATTGGAAATTATGGCGACGGTAGCCGCCCAACAACTAAGCGGTGTATCCGCTGGGCCGGAATGTCCGCGGGGTCAATAGTTGGGCCAGACACCTGGCGTGGCGAGCTCCAGCAGGTTGGCGTCCGGATCTCTGAAATACAAGCTGGTGCCGCCTCGCTCCCACTGAACCTCGGATTCGATTTCGATTCCACGTTCGCGCAGTCGTATCCGCCAATCGACGAGAACATCAGAGGAAATGGCAAAGGCAAGATGACCCGCACCTTGTGTCTCATGCGGAGGGATGATGCCTCCCGGAATAACGACCGGTTCATTGGACCCGCCATGAGTGAAGAGCAGCAGCACATCCGGACCAGCCCGCAAAGCACAGAAGCGCTCGTCGCTGACCATGGCCTCAAAATTGAATAGCGATTGATAGAATTCACGTGCTCGATTGATCTCCGCGACGTTGATGTAGGTCTCGACGATTCCACGCACCTGCAAATTGGGTTTCGCAAGTGGATTGATCATTTCCAATCTTAGCAGTATGCCATTGGGATGGAAGACACGACGATGGCAAAGCGCTAGTCGCCACAATTTGTTGGTTCGTGCCTGGGCGAGACGCACTTGGTTTCACAATCCAGGTTGCGGATGACATTTAGTCGTGAGAATTGAAGGCGCATGCTTATCAAGGCAAATTCTTTGGGCATTCTGATATCCACCATTATGCAAGGCCAGTTGACACACATGACTGACGAGTGTGGAACGCGTGTGCAAAACGGGGCCACCACTATCTTGATTCGCGGAAACGCTCGCGCAATCAGTAGATTAGGTGAGGCAGCAACGAGCAACTGTTATTCATTGGTTTGCACCGAAAAGCGGCATTGACAACCATTCACCAACCGTTTACCCTTCGCACCGTCGACGATCGAAAGGATTGGCTCAAGTAAAATTAGCCGGTCCGAAGTAGATTGGGTGATCGGCTCGGCGGGGCAACCTGCTGGGCAGCCAGACCCGAAAAAGCCGACAACTCTGCGAGGAGTGGTTGGGGTCTGGTACTGCGAAAGCGGTGATCGCATCAGGGGCCGTGATGGTGCATGCTTCCACGCTGTTGGCTTCTTCGCAGGAGCGAGCGGCTAGGGCATAACCAATGTCACGGCCTTTTCATTTTGCAGGTGTTTCTCCCTCTCTCGATTGCCCCCAGATCGTGCGGTTAGTAAGAGATTGCCATCCTCCAATGCACTGGGTCCATAAGAGGAGAAGTCGAAATGAAGGAACAACTGGCAAGTGTCGTCTTGCAAATGTACAAAGCCGGCGCGCGATGCTCGGAAGCGATGCGAGAGTTTCAAAAGGCTTTTATCCTCACAGTGCTGAAGGATCAAAGAGGGAACCAGTGCAAGGCTGCCGAGAAGCTTGGCATACACCGGAATACATTACGCCGTACGATCCGAGAACTGGAGATTGACATCGGCCCGACACGAGTATCGGGGAGGCGTCGACCTCCACGATCGGAGGCTCGAACGCCGCCAATGCAGCGACGGGCGACCTAGTTATATCCCAGCTCTCTCAATGCGTAGCGCCCACCCTTGCAGTTAGTGAGTGTCCGGTCAAGCCGCGACGGTAGCGGTACCGGTCGGCTGCTGTCCGACCTGCTCTGCCATCTTCTTTTTCATTTCCTGTGTCGTCGGTTCAGCCTTGTGTGTCCCCACCATCCATCCGTATCCGTCTGGGTCGACTACCATGCCGCAACGATCGCCCCAAAACATGTCCATGACCTGGGCTTGAATGGTTGCTCCCAGACCCACGGCCTTTGCGACTGTTTTGTCCATATCGAGCCTCGAGAAATCAATGTTGGTTCGGGTCCACAGGTAAGAAGTTAGGGTTTATCTTCGAATCGTCAAGAAGATTGAAAATCAATTCCCCGTCTTTCGCGCTCAGAGGATTCAGGCTCTTGCGAATGATGCCTTTGAACTTTCCGCGGTCTTTAGCGCCTTGGTAGAAGGCGACCTTGCCCTCGAGTTCAGCCATCGGCATGCCATACTCGGGTTCGAGTTCGATTATTGGTTCGACCTCAAATCTGATGGGAAACAACCCTTTCCCCCAAATGGGGTCTGTGTTCTTGGAAGAGGCCGTGACCCTTAATGCACCTACCCACCGCATGACTCCGGTCAAGTAACAGAGAAAAACATCACCCGGTTTCACCTTCGCGGCGGCACTCTTCGAATTCATGCTGAAGCCGCTTATGCGCGAGCCAGCGTCTCTGAACTGCTTCCAAGTTTCACCAGTGAACAGGTCGATCCAATATGTCATCGGGGTAGTCTATCGAACAGAGCCGCGTGTAGATGAAGTGTAGATCTATCTCCGTAGTTCACGCATCTTGTGAGTTCACACGGGCCTGCGGCCCACCCATGGCGATGAAAGTGCATTGCTAAGGTTCATTGATTCCAAACGGGTTACCCGTGACTTTCGAGGGAGTGTAATCGGGTTTTACGCCAACAATGTTTTGAGATACCGCCAACTCCCCGGCTTTCATTGACTTGCCCAGTCGCCTTTCATCGTCATGGCGGTAGGCCTCGCCGAAGCATCGCATTGCGGGCAGGCCACAGGATCTCGAACCGGTGCGATTCGCTGAGCGCTGTCTGCCCCGGCGGGAAGCCGTTATGGAGTCGCGTAGGATCGAAACGGGGGGAACTTCCCAATCCATCTGCTCGTATTCATCCACTGCACACTTGCAAGGTGACCTCCATGAAACTTCTAGTCCTCTCGCTCTGCCTGTCGTCCCTTTTTTTGGTTAACGCGCTTGCACAGAAACCGGTGAAAGTTGTGGAAGTGGGGCAAGATCACTTCGAGGCCGGTTTTCCTTCGGGTGGACAATTACGAATGCACATTCGGTCTGGGGCGGTCAGGATCATGGGAAGCGACGAAAAGAAGATTCAGGTCCATTACAGCGGGAAGAATGCCGACCAGCGCAAGGACGTTAAAGTGAGCTTGAAAACCAGCGGGGACGTAGGTGAACTGAACGTCAGCGGGGGGCCACGCAATGGGTTCGAAATCGAGGTTGAGGTTCCGAAAAGCTGCAATCTTTACCTGCGCATACCAGCGGGCGAGGTGGAAGTGGCGGGCATCACAGGTGACAAGGACGTGGAGCTCTCCTTCGGCGATCTAACGGTCGAAGTCGGCAAGGCCGAAGACTACGCTCACGTGGACGCTTCTGTTTATTCGGGTGATTTGGACGCGGAGCCATTTGCTATTTCGAAAGGGGGGTTGTTCCGATCATTCCAGAAGCAGGGGTCCGGCAAGTATCGGCTTCATGCCCATGTGGGAGCAGGAGAGCTGGTGCTAAAGCAAGCCAGCTAACTTTGAGGCTGAATGACGGAGAAAAGATGTAAACGCATTATAAAAGGGCGCCCCTATGGGAGTAGGTTGTCATCGTTCGCATGACCACCTACAAAGGAGCACCCTCGTGAACAGTGAAAAGTATATTGGGCTGGATGTTCATCAAGCAACGATCTCGGTCGCAGTGATGGATTCTGGAGGCAAGTTGGTAAT
>JAIQFF010000248.1 GCA_020073395.1 Terriglobia bacterium | reverse complement strand
ACATCGTCGTGATAGCCGGCAAAACACACGCTTCTGGAGATTCCCAACTCCCGCGCCAGAGCTACCAGCTGTGTTCGATCTGGACCGTCTCCGATCAAAACGAATTTGGCAGCGGGACATTTCTCCAGAATTCCGCGAGCCGCCGCGAAAAGAATCGGGTGCCCTTTCTGGCGGACCAGCCGTCCGACAATGCCAATCGTGAGGTCGCTCCCGAACTCGCGGCCGGACGACCCATCTTCGACGCCCAGAAACGGAGAGAAATCAATGCCATTGGCGATGACTGCCACTTTGTGCTCTGGCACCCATGATTTTTGCAACGTGTCGACAATGGGAGGCGAAACTCCAATAACACCGTCGAAATGCCTGAGCACAAAGCGGTCGATACCACCGTAGAGACGATCTTGAATACCCGTGCTGAACCAGAGGTGGCATGTGGCAAACACCGGGCGTCCCGCCCACCGAGCCGCCAGATACCCATAGAGATCAGCTTTGTAATCGTGGGTATGTACGAGATCAATTTGTTGCGAACGGATGTGATCTCGAATGGTTTTCACGGTCCGAACGTCCATCCTTCCGCGGCAAGCAAACATTCTCGCTGGCAAATGTTGGCGATGCGCTCTGGTCACCACTTCGTCATTGGGAGCGGTAGAGTTCAGGAATGCACCCACTTCCGCGGAGCATCCCATCTTCTCCAGCGCCGCACAAAGATTGATAATGACACTCTCTTTGCCGTAATATCCTCCGCTGCTGACCAAGTGCAGAACTTTCATAGTAACGCCTGTTCCGACTGTTATAGTTTAATGCGAGGATAACAGCCTCTTAAAGCTATGCGAGACTTTGACCATGTACGAAAGTACAGCAACGAATAGCGCTTCGCCGTTTCTTACGTCTCGACTCATCCTCGTGACCACGCTTCGCTTTAACTGCTACAATCCTCCGACGCCTTGTTCGGTATGACCACGAACCCTTCCAGCATTCTCAACCGGCGAACTCAGTTGTCGCTGGAACTTTTCGGGGTGCTTGCCTCGATTCTGTTGGCCATTGTCGTTACCGGGTTCTTTGCCCATACGCCGTGGCCCAGGGGAGACGACTACCGATTTCACGTTTCGATCTGGGTAGAAACCGCCACGCGGATTCACCACCTTGATATTCCCCGCTGGAACGCAGAAGAGGCTTTCGGTCTCGGGGAACCAACCTATCTTTTCTACCCTCCGCTCTCTATCTATCTAGGTGGGCTGCTCACGCTTCTGTTTGGCCACTATTGGGCGGCTCCGATTTTGTGCGGCATTATAATGGCCGTCGCGGCCCTGTCTATGAGACTGTGCGCATCCCTCTGGCTGGACCCCACCCGCTCATGGATTGTCTCTTTGTTGTACTCCGCGAATCCGTACTTCCTATTGTGTTGCTGGATCCGTGGCTCCTATGCTGAAATTCTCTCCGCCGCTCTGTTTCCCCTGCTGATCTACTTCACTTCAGCGGAGTCGAGCCGATACCGGGTAATCGGCTGCGCCTTCATATTTTCCCTGATCTGGCTGTCGAATCTGCCCTCTGCGGTGATCATTTCCTATGCCATCGCTTTTTACATCGCGATCAAGTATTTCGTCGATCGCGATGGAAGCTATGCTGTCCACTCCGCGGCCGGATTGTGCCTTGGTTTTGGTATCGCAGGATTCCAGATGTTGCCGTCTGTGATCGAAATGCGTTTCGTACAGATCGATGTCGCAGTACACGGCTTTCAACTGTCAAACTTTTTCGTGCTTGGGGGATACAAAGGGCTGTTTCGCTCCCTGATCTTCGCCTTCCTGGTTTGCCTGTTCCTGGCCGGGGTCGCGCGTTTCACCAAACAGCGCGGTTCTTTGCCCATCATCGCACTGGGATTGCTCAGCAGCCTGATGGTTTTACGCTACTCAAGTCCGTTCTGGAAATTGCTGCCTCTTCTTGCCAATGTCCAATTTCCCTACCGCTGGTTGTTTGTTCTGGCGTTTGTCAGCTATCTCGTGGCGGGACATCTTCTTCCGGCCCACTACCGCCCCCCGGTTGGTACCGGCTTGGTCATCGCGGCCTTCTGCGTTGCTCTTGCCCAGTGTGCAGGCGTGGCTTATTGGACCGCCTCGGCGAAGCGTTTGCAAGTGAACCGCGACAGCCCGGCATCTCCCGACATTCAACTTCTTGTTGTGGAATACCTGCCTAAGACGGCGGACGCCGAGGTCGTTCGCTCTTCAAAGAGCGATCGGACTTTAGCCCGAACTGACGTACCTGTAGCCGTCGTTAACATACGCCGCTGGGATCCTGAACTGCGAGAGCTAAGCATCAGCTCTCATCAGCCCGCGCATGTGACGCTCAGACTGCTGAACTACCCCGGCTGGATCGCAACGGTTAACGGTCACCCCTGGCCGATTGAAACCGAAGCTGGCACCGGACGGGCACAATTGAGAATCGAGCCCGGAACCAGCCTGGCGCAGTTTCGTTTTTCTCGCACGACTGACCGGAATGCAGGATTGGCAGTTACGTTCATTTCGCTCGCCCTCTGCGCTGCCCTTGCTAACTGGATCAGACTCAAGGCAAACGGGCTGACTGCTAGGGTTCAATCGCCATGCTTGTAGCTTCGCCCCCTTGGAGGACGCCGATCTGATTATTTGAGCCGTTTACGTTCCGTTTTCTCGGCAAAGCCAAATTGGCATAGATTATGAGTAGCGTCTCGGCACTCTCTTTGAAATTCTATACAGAATCTCATACACAAGTATTGGTCAAGGACAGCGTGTTCATGCGCGCCTAAAGCGAGACAATCCGAAGATCCCAACGTTGCCGCAGCATCCGGGTTACACTATCCATTATTCCATCACGCTGCCGTCCGGTTTAAAAGTCGAAGAGAATCAGCTGGTTGACGTTTTCGGCGAAATTGGCTTCCCCATCGATGGCCTGAAGGGCGCATAAAATAGTTGTTGTCGGTGATTCCTATTGACCTGATAGGTTGAAAGACCAAAGACTTCTGGTATCGTCAATTCTGGACCCAGGAGAACACAGGCGCATGCCGGTTGGCCGAACAGAATTACTCCATCTGAAGAAAGTCACGTTTTTACTAACGCTTGCGCTCGTCATTCGAATAATCTTTTTACTCCACACCGACAATACTGGCACAGATGCCTGGGGGAGGTACACTATAAGTTTGTTGTGGTCGCAACGGCCAGATCACGTTCCATCTGACGTTTGGCTCCCCCTGCCTTTCTGGATTCTGGGTGGAGTATTGCGCTTTTGGCCTTCCGAGTCCGCGGCGCGTATATTTACGCTTTTACTCGGGACCGTGACCGTGCTTCCCTTCTACGGCGTGGCGAAAAGGATTTGCACTCCCTGGGTCGCATTCTGTTCGGCTGTGGTGTTTGCGTGTCTGGGCTTGCACATCGGGTACAGTGTCAGTACGAGTTCGGAAGCTCCCACGTTGCTGTTTATGATCGGCGGGACCTTCTGTTGGTTGCGTTTCCGAACTGACTTCAAGTTCGGCTGGCTCATGGGAGCTGCACTCGCCTTTGACGCCGCCGCCCTGTGTCGCTATGAAGTCTGGGTGTTCATAGCTTTGATCGGCGTATTGACGATCATTGAGCCAAGACTCGAAAACCACCGATATTCGCTCTCGAAGCGGCTGAGCTCCGGGGTACTGTTTGTTGTTGCCGCCTCGCTCAGCTCCATTGCTTGGTCCATCTTCTCTCTCCGGGAATGGGGCGACCCTTTGGCGCAGCCCCACAAGACGGTATGGCTGAATGAGCATCGGCCAATCACGCTCCAGATTGGAATCGTTCATAAGCTCTTGGCAATACCCGGGGACCTAACCGGCACGTTGGGGCCAATCGTTCTTGTGCTGGCGCTGATCGGAATCGTCAAGGCCCTGAAAAATCGTAACTCATCTCCTGCTTGGGACGTGGCCATCATGGCTGTAGTTATGGCCGGTTTTCATTATTACAATGCCGTTGTCAACGGCGCCACGATGGCCCGATACACGCTCATATACAGCTGGCTTTTCATTATTCTCTGCTTCTACGGAATTGAGGTGATCAGTGCCAAGTGGAGCCTTTCCCAATCGCGCACTGCTTTGGTGTTTACAGTAGCATCATTCGTCGTCTGGCAGTCAGCTTTGGTTCTTGGAGCACACTATGCGCCGTGTTGGATTGCCGACAAATTAGGGAGCGTTTCTGCGACAGTGCCCTTAAGGTGCGAACTTCAACAGACGATCTCGTGGCTGAATGTGCATTTGTCGCCTACGGATGCAGTGATCGTCGACGACGTCCAGTACGAAGGAACGGATGTTGTCCGTTTCTCTAAAGTAGCGAACCTGAGATACTTCCGAATACCTTATATGGCAGAGGATACCGCCTCATTGCTAAGCGAGTTATCCGATTTTGTGAAGGCACACCATCCCGGCGTGCTCGTCTATTCACCAAGAGGGCAGCTGGGAAGAATTTGGCAGCTTCCACCGGGCAGCCTCCCGCAGTCTATATCCGGCCTCGACTTCCAGTTATGCGAGGTCTGGCAGAATGGTGAATACCGTGTCTACCGACTTACCTACGATCATCAGCCTTGTAGTGATACGCCGCCTCCCATAATCGGAGACGGACTTTGAAAGATCCCTTAAGTCTCCCGGTCACAATCGCTCCGCCCGAGTTTTCAATGGAAGGGGCACCGCGTGCTCG
>JAIQFF010000247.1 GCA_020073395.1 Terriglobia bacterium | reverse complement strand
TTGACGAGTCGGGCGAGGATTATCTTTATCCCGAAGAATATTTCGTCCCTGTCCAGTTACCCCAAGCCGCCGAGAAGGCCGTGCTGCGTGCGGCCAACCTCACTTCTGCGAAATAACTACGTCCAGGAACGGATAGCCGGGTGCCCCATGCTTGCGCTCTTTGCAAGGGTGGGATTCCACGGACACTGCTTACAGGGCCTTTTCTCTCCTTCTGGTCTGAGGAGGTGGAAAGACCCACCCTTCCCACAGTACACGAAAGGATGGGGCACCCGAGCTTCTGAAACAAGGGATGGGCACCCGCCCCACGGGTTTAGAATATTGGTCAGTAAAGCCGCGTTGATCTTTGTGAGTTCAACATGCTCATTGGGTAGGTACAAATGCAGCGCGTTAACGAATACCAACTCTACGAACTAGGGGCACAACTACATCCGTTCACTGAAAAAATCGAGAAGAAGAAGTATGGGGACGTGATGTTCGGGCTGTACAAAGCGAGCTCGTCCCTTCGCGCCATGCTCCAGCAGAATGCACAAGTTCCCCTGCGCATATGTCGCCCCCATGCTGAGGCTGTATTGAAGTCCATCGAAGCAATCGTTCCTAATGATTTCAATGAAGCCATCAAAATTGAGAGCGACAGCCTCATTACCTGGACCCAGAGTTACTATTTGCAAAAAGCAGTTCAAGAATTCGAGATGGTATTGTCTGCCGAATTGCTCGCGCTAGATACGTATTTTGTTTCGCAAAAGGGAGCTTACTCTACCCCTGACCTCATTGAGCGCGCACATATCGCGCTCCCTCATCCATATCGCGGCCGCCTGACCGAAGATGCCCGCAACGACTTCGACCAGGCGGGAAGATGTTTGGCGTTTGATCTTGGAACCGCGACGGGATTTCACCTTATCCGGGCGACAGAGGCGGTGCTGCGACAGTACTACCAGCAGGTGACCGGGTCACTGCCAAAGGTAAAGTCTAGGAATTGGGGAGCGTATATCAAATGGCTTAGAAAATCTGGCGCAAATCCCAAAATTCTGAAACGGCTTGAGGAAGTCAAGGATGATTACCGCAACCCCGTTCTACACCCCGAAGACACTCTAAGTCCGGCAGAGGCTATCGTAATGTTCGGATTGTGCACCGGGGCCATCGTCCAGATGATCGAGGAAATGGACAAACTAAGCGCAGCATCAGTGCTAGCGGTGTCGCCACTAGCGATGCCACCTGCTGCCAATCCTCCAGCGGTTAGGCTGCTGAAAAAGGTGAAAGAAGGCAGTTAGACATCGCAAGACGCACGATGTGTGGGCCACCCGGCCTGCGGGCGGCAAACCTCACAACCGCGAGGTAACCGCAGTGGTTTGGCCTCCGCGTGGGGTGCCTACTCTTGTCCCCAGAAGCCTGCAGTGCAATCAAACCCAGAGTTGTATCCTGTGACAGGCGAACACGCCCGCCCAAGTGAAGCTTGGATGGGGGATTGTGATGATGCCCGACCTAATTCAAAAGGCCCTAACAGCCAAGCGCGAGTCGAAGTCCGTCGAGTTCAAGGAAACCTTCGATCCGACCTCTCCAGGAGACTGGTGCGAAGTTGTTAAGGACATCGTAGCGATCGCGAACTCGGGTGGCGGCATCATCGTCTTCGGGGTGGACAGCTCTGGTGTCCCGACCGGAACATCTCTTCTAGCCCTTGCTCAAACAGATCCCGCTGATGTGGGGAACAAAGTTTCAAAATATACCGGTCCAGTGCAGTTGGATTTTGAGATGCGGGAGCTAAAAAAGCAAGGCAAGAAGCTACAGGCGGTCATTGTGCAGGCTGCGCCCATTCCAATCATCTTTCAGAAGCCTGGCACATATGAAGTCGCCCCAGGAAAGCAAAAGACAGCTTTTGGCGTTGGCACGGTGTATTTTCGGCACGGAGCAAAAAGTGAGCCCGGCAATAGTGAGGACATCCGTGCTGTAATTGAACGCCAATTGGAATTCATTCGTAAGTCTTGGATCAAGGGCGTTAGACGAGTTGTGCAGGCGCAAGAAGGCTCTCAAATTATTGCGGTTCCACCTTCGGGAACGGGTGGGCCATCGTCGCTTGCAACGACTGTCCGCGCAGTCAATGATCCGCGCGCAACCCCGGTTCTTCTTACTAGAGACGCCACGAAAACAACGACCGGGACGTTCGTTCATGAGGAGGTATCCGACGCAATTTTCGACGAGATCAACAATGTCATCGACGCCAATCGAGTTCTAGCAAAGGGACAACGGCGATTTTTTCTTGGCCTTCCCGTCTATTACCGCATATACGCTGAGAGGCAGCATGTTTCGCAGAGCGAGGAGCATACGACAGTTCTACTCCACAGTGCTGTGTGCGATCTATATGCACCTGCTCTCTTTTGGGCTGTGACGTTGCCCGCCAAGACGGTGGCCTCCACATTCGCAGAATTGTACCTGCAGCCGAGAAGTCCAGGAATTCGGTCGCTCATCCGAATGGCACTTTTGCTGGGAGAAGAATTTCGTGAATGGCTTTTTGAGAGGTGGCAACGCAAATGGAAGCACTATGCTCAGCCGCCGAATTTCTACTGGACGTTCACAGAGGCGAGATCCAAACTGGCTCATGTTGATCCTAGGATTGTGGCAGCTAACGTGAGCAAGAATACGGTGTTTCAAGTTAGTGGCAATCCACCAATTGAAGCAATTAAATTGCTTGACAGTCCACAATTGGCATCGTCCCTTCTATCGACGGCGTGCATGCGTGTTTTCCAAGGGGACGCAGACATGCGTTCCGCGGCTCGCAACCTCGACTATTTCGCCTATGGGCCTCAGGTCAGCGATTCAGCAGCGGAAATCAGTAAATCAATCATGAAACTTGTTGGTGATCGAGAAGTAGGAGACTTCGGCGATGCAACGACTGAAGAACAATAGGCGGGTGATTCCTCTCAACGGAAAAGGCCACGCTGCTTTCGCAACGTGGCCTTTATTTAAGCCGGCGACGACCTACTCTCCCACACACGTGTGGCGCGGGCGCCCTCGCCCGCGAGACCTGTCCCTCAGCAAGACAGCATCTTTTCCGCAGTATTTCGCCCCCATGTTCACATGTCACAGACAAGGAAAATTGGGCTGGTTATGCTGCAGGCATAATCCTGCATGCCTACCAACCAGACACTCGAAAAGTACCGGTATCGCAGACGGCTCCCGCATTTGCAGAAGGCGGATGCTGCTCTATTCGTCACCTTCTGCACCGGCGGACGAATGATCCTGCCGGAGCGAGCCCGCGATCTGGTGCTTGAGCATTGCTTGAGAGAAGCTGGGATTTTGGTCCTGGCGGGCGAGGGCGCCCGCCCCACACCCCCAGCTCGGATCCATTTGTACGCCGCCGTAGTTATGCTTGACCATGTTCATCTGCTGCTCACGCCTCTTCGCGATAAACATGGATGGCCTTTTCCCCTGGTCGACATTCTTCAGTGCCTGAAGAGCGCGACCGCCCATCGAATCAATCGAATGTCTGGCATCGCAGGCCCGGTCTGGGAAGAGGAATCGTTCGATCATGTGCTGCGGTCAGATGAGAGTCTGAAGGAAAAGTGTGAATACATCCGGCAGAATCCGGTGAAGGCCGGGCTGGTACAGAAGCCGGGGGACTATCGTTGGCTTTGGGTTAAACCCGAGCTTGAACCTTGATTCCGGCTTTTGGCGGGCGAGGGCGCCCGCCCCACACCAAAAGGAAAAGGCCAACCATGTTTCCATGATCGGCCTTTATTTAAGCCGGCGACGACCTACTCTCCCACACACTTTCGCGTGCAGTACAATCGGCCCTGCGGGGCTTAACTTCCGTGTTCGGGATGGGAACGGGTGGATCCCCCGCGGTAAGATCACCGACATTCGTAGCGGCTAGCTTCTAGCTCCTGGCTATTAGCTTGGTCATCGCCAGCGGAGGAGCACCAGCTCGACTCCGGCAAAAACCACCGCAAAACTTGTCGTGCTGCCCACTCCGGAGCGCCAGCCCTGAACCCAACAATGTTGAGCCAGAAGCCAGCAGCCAGAGGCCAGCAGCTTATTTTCAAAGAGCGTGAGGACAATGCCTCACAACTGAATAGATTGGGTGTGGCTTACTTTCTTCTTGGTTTGCTTCCGATTTCAACCACACTACATAGGCTAGCTTGTTTTCACAAACTCGTCGGCGCCCAGTGTCAGCGTGTTTTTCAACTTCCATCCCAGGTTCGAGCGGATGAGAAAAACGCTGCTTTCATTCAGCTCAGGTTCTAGCTGAAGGCTGAAAGCTAAGAGCTGACAGCTGGTTTGATGCACCGAGTAAATTTTATGGTCAAGCCGAACGGGCGATTAGTGCGGGTAAGCTTCACACATTACTGCGCTTTCACTTCCCGTCTATCAACCAGGTGGTCTTCCTGGGCCCTTCTTATCCCTTACGGGTTGGGAGATCTCATCTTGAGGAGTGCTTCCCGCTTATATGCATTCAGCGGTTATCACAACCGAACTTCGCTACCCAGCTATGCCGTTGGCACGACAGCTGGAACACAAGAGGTTCGTCCATCCCGGTCCTCTCGTACTAAGGACAGGTCCTCTCAAATCTCCTGCGCCCACAACAGATAGGGACCGAACTGTCTCGCGACGTTCTGAACCCAGCTCACGTACCGCTTTAATAGGCGAACAGCCTAACCCTTGGAACCTTCTACAGCTCCAGGATGCGATGAGCCGACATCGAGGTGCCAAACCGGAG
>JAIQFF010000246.1 GCA_020073395.1 Terriglobia bacterium | reverse complement strand
CCCACACCTGCCGCGACTTTTTGCGCTGTCTGATATGTTCTAGCTTCACGCCCATGCCCCACGCCCAGCGCCAGCAACGCTTCGCCGTAATCCTTGCCTTCGCGCTGGTTTATTTCTTCTGGGGATCGACCTATCTCGGCATTAACATCGCGGTCGAACATATTCCCCCTGCTCTGATGTGCGGCATACGCTTCCTGATCGCGGGGGTGTTCATGCTCGCCTATTGCGGACTGCGCGGGCGAAAGATTGCTTACCAGCCGCGGCAACTGGGGCAGATGGCGATTGTGGGGGTGCTACTGCTCCTGGGCGGCAACCTGACCCTGGCTTATGCGGAGAAGCATGTAGCCTCCGGCCTGGCGGCCTTGATCATTGCCGTGACGCCCCTTTGGTTTCTGGTGCTGGATTCCCTCCTGCTCGGCGATCATCACATCGCTCTGCGAGGCAAGGTCGGACTGGGAATGGGAGTCGCGGGGCTGCTGGTGTTGCTGTGGCCCGATCTTTCGGCCACCAGCGCCCTGGGACGGGTTCAGTTCTGGGCTTCCATCAGCCTGGTGGGCGGATCATTCAGCTGGGCCCTGGGCTCGGTGCTGGCCAAGAAATGGAAGTCATCCGAAGTGGATCCCTTCTCGGCCATTGCCTGGCAGATGATCGCGGCAGGAGTAGCGAACCTTGTGGTCGCGTCTGCCCTGGGCGACCCTTCGCGAACGGTGTGGACCGCCCGCGGGATCGCGGCGACGCTCTATCTCGTGGTTTTCGGATCCTGGGTCGGATACACCGCCTATATCTGGCTGCTGGGCCATGTGCCGACTTCAAAAGTTTCTACCTACGCATACGTCAATCCGGTGGTTGCGGTGTTTCTGGGCTGGCTGGTCCTGCATGAGCGCGTGAGCGGGTACATCCTGGCCGGCAGCGCGATTGTGGTGGCCTCGGTAGCCCTGGTCACCAGCGCGCCAGTGACTGCGAAGAGGGCCCTGGAAATGCCGGCGGTGGAGACGATGGGGGACTAGTCAGAATCGCGTAGGATGATGTGACTTCGCGGCATGCGCATGCCGCGAAGTCGTAGAGTAGCGCCGCCATCCCGGCGGCTGTCGGGGCGGCGCTACAAGTGCCTGGAGATTTCATGCCGACTTGTGTTCGCTGTGGTCGCGAATTGCCATCGTCCTCTCGGGGAGATACTAGCCCTCTGTGCCGCGACTGCCTCGCCGATACAGGTCTCATTGCCCCATCAAACGAAACGGTGACGCCTCGCCCGGCGCTGCGGAGCCGCCAGTCGTTTCCGCTGACTCAGGTGATCGTCGGTATCAACGTCCTCGCCTTCCTCGCCATGGTGCTTTCGGGGGTGTCCCCCCTGTCGCCTACGCCCTTGCAACTGGTGACGTGGGGCGCGAACTTTGCCCCGCTGTCGCTCGGGACTCAGCCCTGGAGGATGCTCGCCTCGAATTACGTTCACATCGGGATCATCCACATTTTCTTTAACATGTGGTGCCTGTGGAACCTGGGCATGCTGGCCGAGCGGATCTTTGATCGCTGGAGCTACCTGCTGGTTTACACCGCCAGTGGGATCGCCGGCAGCCTGGCCAGCCTGTGGTGGCATCCGGGGGGTATTGGGGCGGGAGCCTCGGGAGCAATCTTCGGTCTTGCCGGTGGGCTGATCGCCGTTCTGTATCTGGGAAAGCTTCCCATTGCGAAGGCGGCGCTGAAGCCCACGCTCAAGAGCTTGATCATGTTCGCTGCCTACAACTTGTTTTTCGGGCTGGCGCCGGGCATCGACAACTCCGCCCATCTTGGAGGCCTGGCCGCTGGTCTCGGCCTGGGCGCAGTCCTGGCCAAGAGCTTCTCGGAACCGCCGGAGACACGCACCCGCTGGCGCAACTACCTGGTGGTGGCAACCACGCTGCTCCTGCTGGCGGGATACAGCTATCTCAAGCAGAAATCGGGCCGAGTCGCGCCTCCAGCCACGACCCACATCCGTCTCCCTGTCATCCCGGCCGTAGCGGAGAGCAGCGAACGAAGTGGAAGGACCTGTTTTTTCTCCAGCGCGAACGGCACAGAGATCAATCGCTGCAGCTAGAGCCGAAATCTTTTTGACCTGGCCAAGGCACGACTGAAATCGTGCCCTTCCGCTTTGTTTATTGCGAAGCCTTTTCCTCCTCCTCGTCGTCGCTCATCAGGTCCGCCGCATGTCCGCGCACTGCGTATGTGGACTTTCGGGTTTCTTCGGGCTCGAAAGTGACCCGGACCGGCCGCCGCTCCCAGGCTGGCGCCGGGCACTCTGAATCCGGCGCATCATCGCCGCCGGTGTCGCCCAGAGCTTTCTTCAGGACCGGCTTGCGGCGTCCAACTGGAACACGATGGCGAATAACTTCTTACCGTCATCGGAGACGCCGCAATAGGCGGCGTAGTCACGATACCAACTGACCACGGAATAGGAGGGATCGAATTCAGGTAGGGCGAGGGCGGAGATGCGGCCCGTCATGCGGTCCACCAGCAACCATCCTCCACGCTGCCACACCCAATGTGTGGCCGACGGGTCGCCCGGCAGAGTGTCGTTCACCCGGAAGGCTCGTCGCACCACGAACAGCCGCTCCGTGATGTCATGCACTGCGCTCAGAGTAGATTCGCGGGCGCGGCCGTCCACATACAGGGCACGCATCTTCAGGTCAACACAGTTGGCCTCTTCTGGTCCGGCGCACCACTTGACTGTGGTCCATTTGCCAAAACCTATGACATGCGGCTTCGAGGCGCCGAATGCCGCACCCGCTGGAAATATCAGCGCGATCAGGATTGTTGAAAACAAGAATCGATGCATGCGGCAAAACTATGCGTCCCCCGGCGCACAGAACAAGGGTGGAGGACACACCAACCAAGATTTTCTTGTTCCGAAACGGGAACAAAACTTTTGTGAGCGTTTCGCGGCGGATGAAATCGTTTACAATAGCGACTGTCACCTCCGGCCGGACGATGAGCCCCCCGCAAAAAGTACCGACAACCATTCCTGCCCGCTCCGTGTCTTACCAAGAGATGGGTGAAGTATCCATTCGGCGGTCCCCGCCCAGAATTCTCGTGGTGGACGACAATCAGGACATCATGGGCGTGATGCAGGAACTGCTGGCGACCCACGGTTATGATGTTGTTGCGGTGCCCGACGCAATCCACGCCGAAGCCGAGATCCTTCTCCATCCTCCCGACCTGATTCTTTCCGATGTGGTCATGCCCGGCAAGTCAGGATACGAACTGTGCCGGGAACTCAAAGAGAACCCCGCCACCCGCTTGATACCGTTCGTTCTGATTACAGGTCTTACCGATCGCCAGGACCGGGTTCTGGGAATTGAATCGGGAGCGGACGATTTTCTGCACAAGCCGATCTTTCCCGAGGAGCTCTTTGCCCGAGTCAAATCTCTGCTCAAGCTCAAAGAGTTCACCGACGAACTGGAGACAGCGGAATCGGTATTGTGCACCCTGGGATTGAGTGTGGAGAGTCGAGATCCTTACACCGAAGGCCACTGCGAACGCCTGGCACGCCATGCCAGCGACCTGGGACGCCACCTTCGCCTGGACCAGGAGTCCATTGTGGCTCTGCGCCGCGGCGGGTATCTGCACGATCTGGGGAAGATCGCAGTGCCGGATGAAATCCTGAAGAAGGGGACCAACCTCACTCCGGAAGAGTGGGCCATCATGAAGCGGCATCCGGTTACCGGGGAGACCATCTGCCAACCGCTCAAGTCGCTCCGGCTGGTGCTGCCCATTATTCGCAGTCATCACGAACACTTCGACGGCAGCGGCTATCCCGACGGCCTGCAGCGGGACGAGATTTCACTCCTGGCACGGGTGCTGCAGGTAGTGGACGTGTACGATGCGCTGCGCACGGCGCGCCCCTACAAACTGGCGCTCAGCCATGAGCAGGCAGCCATCACGATGCGGGAAGAAGCCCGATCGGGATACTGGGACGAGCAGCTTACCCGGGAATTCCTTTCCATGCTGGAGAAACAACGCCAAGTGGCGTAAGAGCCCGCGTAAGCCCGGACGCCCTCGTCCGGGCGAACGAGCACAGCTCGCCTGCGGGTTAAATCATAAAATCTTTGTATCGTTCGTTTTCCTTCGACCCCGGACCACAAGAGTTCCCAGGTCTGGCGGAGCTGCGCTCCGCCGGGTGGGTGCTGGCACCCGCCCCTACGCGGTCTGGGCGCGTGCCAGCGCCTTGGGCAGGGGCACGACCGTGATGCCGGTTTCCCTCTTGTAACCCAGCGTCAACTCCGCGGCGCAGGGATGGCACAACCAGAAGAATTCGATTCGCCGCGAAGGTTTTTTCGTTTCTGCTGCGGAAGTGCTGGCAACAACTGCGATGCTGGTGTCCAGACGGAACAGCTTTCCCTGATGCAGATACAGAAAAGTGGCCGCGCAGCCCGGATTGGCGCATTTGGAGAGCATTTCTGCCTCCTCTCGGGCGGAAAAATATTGGTTAGTGAATCCTACTCCCGGCGGTTTGAGATGCAGCCGGTCGAACGAAAAAACTTTGTGGAAATCCCGCCGGAGAGTTCAATAATGGGAGCAGCGATCAGCTGGCGGCTTTCTGGCCAGCAGGCTTGGCTCGCTCCCGGACGGCGGCGGCAACTTTCTTTCCCATCTCCGCTGTGCTGAGCACGCTCTCTCCCGCCCGGGCCAGATCCTTGGTACGGGACCCCGACGCCAGCACCGCGGCCACGGCCGA
>JAIQFF010000063.1 GCA_020073395.1 Terriglobia bacterium | reverse complement strand
CCTTCTCCATTTCACGCTGAGCCAAGACAGAACGATAGAAGAGACGAAACACCAAGACCCAAGATTGATTTCACTTGCGCAGGAGTGGGCAAGGCTACGACAAAGGGCGCAAACCGAGCGAGACCCGGCAAAAGTCATTGTCATAGTTGACAGGCTCAAGGCGTTGCTAAGCGAAGCCGAGCAACTGATATCGCCCAACGGTGAACCCTCCAGCAGAAATGTAGGCTCGGAAGTGATCAGAGCACATGATTGAATACGAGAAACGGTCCCGTCAACGCGGCATTTCTCAAATCGTCAAGGATATCCTCTCCCTATTTCAGCAGCAAATGACCATCCTTCAGGAGGCCAGAGATCACCGCTGGGCTGACGACGAGCTGGAGGCATACGAGCTTCGACGGAGAGAGCTTGGCGTACTGCGAAGAGAACTGGGGCGATTCCGTTCCCGACCTTCTTAGTTGTAATCTTGCGAAAGCACGAGCCCATCCTCCCTGCATCGTTTCCCGAGCTTTTGTTAAGCCACGTTAAGCGATCTTAATCGTCTCAAGGTCCTACCGTGACGATGTATTGAGCAGCACCCTCCGGGCGACACGGAGAGAGTGAGGCTCAAGATGATTGGCAGTCTATTGGTGAAACGATTGAGCGCGCTGGGATCAATCCTATCTGTGATGTCCTTGCTGCTGTTCGGCTCTGTCATCGTTCTCGGCACAGAACCGCCACTCTCCGACCCGTACATCCCGCGTCCGTATGGAGTTTTTGGACTCAGCATCAATGGAAGCGGGTACCAGGCAATATCTGAGGTTCTGGCTGGTGGACTGCGCGTGGATTCACCTCGCATCCTCTCCACTCTCGAAGTCGGATACGGAAATGCCCGGAAGGTGAACGATGCCACGATCAACAACCGCAGTGGGCACGAGCGATCTGCGCAAGCGAGGGCGTTCTACAAGTTGGGTAACGGGTTTTACTTCGGGGGTGGAGCGCAATGGAGCCAGACCTCGACCACGAACTATACGAAGCAAGCCTGGCGGCCAACCTTAGGCATGGGCAAAGACTTTCTGTGGAGCATGCACTCGCTCCGTCTGCAAGGCATGTACATATTCCCAGGGTCTGATAACATCAACGGGTCGCAGGGGGCCGAAATCAGTCTCATATATCCGTCCCCGGCCTCAAACCACCATTTTTATTTCCGTCCCGTGCTTACCGTGCGCCGGTTTCACACGACAGACACCTTCAGCGATCCAGAGACCTCGGCTATGCAACGAGCCGCCCACCACACTACGGGAAGCCTCGCCTATCATCTGATCTATCGATTCTAGCTAGAGGCAGATCAAAGGAGAGAAGGTCTTGCGCAGATTGCCGTATTGAAACAATGGATGATCTCAGCATGTGGAAATTGGGCAGCCAGATTCCTCCTGCTTGGTCGATCGAAACGAACGACGTGTCGCTCTTGCTGGAAAGGCTTTGCGAGCGACGTTCTAGCGTACGGAACCTGGTTCACGGGTTTCGGTCCTCTTGCGGAGCGCTATTTCCGAATTGGCAATGACTTGTCAGACTGGTGTACTCGGTCGGTGGAGGCTACGGAGTGACCCCTGCACGGCGACAATACGATGTCTTCGTATTGCGGTACGTGCCCAACGTGCTCGAAGAAGGATTCGCGAACATCGGCGTACTGCTGAGTGAGCGCGGCGAGGGCGGTTTTTCCGTTTCCCGATTTCTCCCCGACTGGCAGCAAGTAAGGTCTTTTGATCCAGATGCGGATGTTGAATTGTTGGCATCTTTGACCCAAGAGATCAAGAATGCGTGGAAGACTCCTTCAGAACGAATTGCATGGCGCTTCTCAAGTTTCCGATCTGGGGCACATTTGGAACATCCGATAGTTTGGAATGTCCTGGATTCCGCCTGACTGTACACAAAGTCAGCTAAAGTGGGAACTCCGTCCAGGTTTACAGGCAGAGTGGGGGCCGCTGTGGCTAACTTCCGTAACTTCCTTCGGACCACTTATTTCGCTCGAGTTCGCTCGGTTCTTCGAGACTGGAGTGCGACTCGATACCCGCAAATTCTTCCGTCCTCTTGAAGTATTTGCTCAATCGTTCGCGAAGTTGCAGCCGAGCTCGAAAGGATCTCGCCTTAACTGCAGTCAGACTCAAGCTCAGCGCTTCTGCCGTTTGCGCCAACGAGAGCCCTTCTATGTCGCGCAATACGAATACCACTCTTAAGCCCTCACCCAGTTCTTGCAATGTCTTGCGCAGTATCCCTTTTAACTCACTTGCCCTGTAGAGTTCCTCGGGATTCGGGGCCCAGTCCGCCACATCGACGGGGAAACTGTCTTCCTCTGACTGAAAGTCTTTGTCGATGGACACTTCTCTGGCCGGGCGCTGTTTTCGCAGCTTCATCAGGGACTGGTTCAAAGTGATGCGGATTAGCCAGGTCGAGAATTTGGAGTCTTCCCGGAATTGGTCCAAATGAAGAAATGCTTTCAGGAAGGCCTCCTGTACTACGTCTTCGGCGTCTTCCCGGTTATGCAGGAGGTGGTGCGCGATTCGAAGAAGTTTGCGGTCGTATCGCTTTACAAGTTCTTCAAAGGCGCCGACGTCTCCACACTTGCTGGCATGGACCAAGGCTAAGTCGTCGCTTGGAGTTTCGGTCGCCGCGAGTTGTGCTGAATCTGGATTCACACATGTTCTCATTTCCGCCAGTAGTATTGGGATCGCTGCCGATAAGACTGGCGCTGAGTGTTCTTATTCGTAAAAAATGACCAGATCGGACGCCAAACTCCCGCTAAGGTACGAACTTGTAACCGACCCTGTGAACGGTTAGAAAATGAACCGGATGGGCTGGGTCGCTTTCGAGTTTCTGGCGCAGTCGCAAGACGTAGTTGTCCACGGTACGGGTGGAAGGATAGTTCTTGTATCCCCACGCCTCATACAGCAATTCGCCACGCGAAAATATCCGGTCCGGATTTAGCAGGAAACACTTGAGCGTTTTGAGCTCCTGGATAGTCAGTGTGATTGGTTCGCCCGAGGACCGACTTACTTCCATCCGGGAAAAATCAACGCAGACATCCTCGAACCGGGCAATCCTGCAGTCGGGCACATTGTTAGGTTCCCGGACGAACTCATGAACCTGGGCAACCAGTTCCGTCCACTTGAAAGGTATGAGGACAGCTGACGCTGCGGTGGAAAATTGCTTCGTCTGTGATCCTAGGACAAGATCCCATCTCCCCCGGGGGACAAGGGCTACCTGGTAGTCATCTGACTCCAACATCTCGCGGAGAGCCTGAAAGTATAGACGGTGGTCATCAGGAGAGTTTCCGACCTCCCTGAATGGTCCCGTTTCAAGGTTCTGATTGCGCTCGATGAGTGGTCTTTGGTTTTGCTGTGGCACTCGGAGGTTGAGTGGGTCCTTATAAGCCACGGTCATTGCTTCTCCGTAATGTTTGGCAGTTTGTTTCAATGCCCTAGGTCAACTCTCGAAGGTCCTCGCGAGCCGCTTTGACCCGTCGCTGAAATATCTCTGCGTGGCAATCTTTCACCGGGGCGGTTTGCGGGTCAATTCACCCGCGCTGTTTTCGATATAGGCAATACATTTCCAGCTAAGCTACTGATTCTTCAATATTTACCTCCAAACATTTTCCGGCGGCTTGGGCGAGCGTGCTAGACTTCGTTTCGAGTTGGGTGCCGTATGGAGCCATTGCGGCATACTTCCGTCGTGCAATTCGGGACCTACGAAATTTCTCTCCGCTCGGGGGAACTTCGCAAGGCGGGTGTACGGATCAGGGTGCAGCAGCAACCCCTGAGGCTGCTGGAAATACTATTGGAACGCCCCGGCGAAGTTGTTACGAGGGAAGAACTACGTAGCCTAATATGGCCGAATGAAAGTTTTGGCGATTTCGATCAGGCTGTAAACGTCGCTATCGCAAAGCTGCGGGCTGCTTTAGGAGACTCGGCCGACAATCCGCGCTACATTGAGACGCTTCCCCGACGCGGCTACCGTTTCATTGCCGGCGTAGCCGTCGTCAACCGGCCAACCAACAAACTGGAGCCTCTCCCCGAAGTTGGTTCTTCCGAAGCAGAAGAGCCCGCCCAGATCGAAGTCACGGCGGAGGCGGGGCCCAAACACCTGCTTTGGAAGTACGGTTGGAAGACATTAGGCGCTGCAATCGCTCTGGTGTTGTTAGTTTTGATAGCTTGGATATTTTTCTGGAGAAGCCGCCTGCCAGCCAAAACTTTGTCTTCCAGCCCCATTCGTTCTTTAGCAGTACTTCCGCTTGAAAATCTCTCCAGTGATTCCCAGGACTACTTTGCTGACGGTATGACCGATGAGCTAATTACGGATTTGGCGCAAATCAGTGCATTACGTGTGATCTCCCGTACCTCGGTCATGTCGTACAAGGGCGTGCGCAAGCCCTTGCCGCAGATCGCGCGTGAATTGAATGTCGATGCCGTGGTGGAAGGCACAGTGCTGCGCTCCAACAAAAAGGTTCGAATCACGGCACAGTTGATCCGCGCTCCCGCCGACAAGCACTTATGGGCCGAGAGCTATGAGGGCGATCTGCGAGATACCCTAGCGCTGCAGAAGAGGGTGGCACGTGCCATCGCCGAGGAGATCCGCATCAAGGTGACTCCGCAGGAAGAGACGGTTCTGCAGAACGTGAAGGTCGTGAATCCTGAAGCCTACGAGAATTACCTCAAGGGACGGTATTTTTGGAATAAGCGAACCGCCGATGGCTTGACAAAGGCCACCTATTATTTCAACCAGGCAATTGAAAGCGACCCAACTTATTCTTTGCCGTATACAGGCTTGGCGGACGTTTACCAGATGTCTGACCGCCCGCAGCTTGCTCGGGAAGAAGTTAAAAGAGCACTCGACCGGGATGATCAGTTGGCCGAGGCACACAACTCTCTAGCCAGGATCCTTTATCTGTTTGATCGGGATTGGGAAGGAGCCGAGAGGGAGTTCGAGCGCGCCGTGGAGCTTAATCACAACTACGCCCCCGCCCATCACTGGTATTCCATGTACCTTGCGTTGAAGGGCCGCAATGAACAGGCGTTGGTCGAGGCGCAGAAGGCATATGAACTGGATCCACTCTCAGCCGTTACGGGTGCCAACCTCGCCAAGATCTTCGAGGAGGCAGGACAAGATGATAAAGCCATCGAGCAAGCTAAGAAGACACTAGATCTGGAACCCGATTCGGCGGTGACGCACGCCGTACTAGGCCTTGGATACGAGAAAAAACGTATGTATGCGGAGGCGATTGCCGAATACAAAAGGGCGCTGCAGTTAGGAGGTTCGCCCGCGGAGATGCGCGGGCTTCTCGGAAATGCATATGCAGTATCGGGAAACCACGCCGCCGCGCAAGAGATAATTGCCGAACTCAAGTCACTCTGGCCAGAGCATGCACGCGCCGCCCTGGACCTGGCAGTGGTGTTTTCCGGCCTGGGGGACAAAGAAAATGCAGTGCACTGGCTGGAAAGGGCCCAGGAGGCTCATGTGAGCGATCTGATCGGAATCGGGAAGGACCCACATTTTGTTAAATTGCGCAGTGATCGCCGCTTTCAATCGCTGGTGCAGAGGGTGGGCGTACCCCAATGACACCTGTCAGCCTCACTCCTGAGTAACCTGCTACTTTGAATCTGCTCATAGTCACGTAGTGCCGCAAGTCTTTGCTGCTCATTTACTGGTGGGGGCGTCATCGCCGGCCTCCATAGCGGATCAGGACCAGGTCAACGGCGAGCCGGTGCAACCATGTTCCGAATTTTGCTTCACTACGAAAGGAACCGATCCTGCGGAAGACGTGCAAAAATACCTCCCGCGTCAACTCTTCGGCGTCAGAGGGGCGCTTGAGCATGCGCAAACACAAGCCATACACGTGCTGGCAATGTGCCTGGTAAAGAAGCTCGAAGGCCGCAGCGTCGCCGGTCTTGGCGGTCTCGATGGCCTCCGCTTCGCTCCAGTCGCGTTCCACTGGCGCACACGATACTTGTTCCATAATTTCCATCTCTATCGGCCCGTCTTCCCGTATGAACCGCTTCAAAACGTAGTCGCGATCGCCAGGATCGCGCCGGCTGCCGGAAATGGCGAACCAGAGATCTCGGTCAGGGCGGCGAGCCCGGGCGATTTCCATGCCTTGTTTGTCGTTTGCGCTACTCCTTGCTATGCGATTTGCGTTGCTCGCGTCCGGTCGTTGGTAAAACCCGATCGCCGCAACGGCAGACCGGGCAGACAGCGACTTGCGCTTCGAAGTAGCACCCACAATTCGCGCAGGGAAGACCGTAGCGGGTCGGGACTGGCCCTGGGTTCCGGCGTGTGTGGCCGCTCTGTGATGTGCTCATTGAACCCTCAGTTCACCAATTCGTGGATGCGCCACAACAACTTCGCTGATTCGAGCTTGTCGGGCGGGTTGGCCCGCCCGACTTACTCTCTTGGTTAGTAATGGTTGGGTACGGGTTTAAGGTCCTGGATACCCGCGGCAAACCACACGCCGCCTCCATTCCGGATGAGCAGGACAGGAGTGTCGCAGGGGCTGGGCGGAGCCGGCGTCAGGAAATCGTCGATTCGGAAATCCCCATCGGGCGCAAGGGCCACGCCGATGAGAGTTGTGTCGTGTTCGGTGGCGGTAGTAGCAAACCCGCAGAACAGGCTGGCATGGACGCTCTGTCCGCCATTGGTTCCGATGCCATTGCCAGCGGCCAGAAGCAAACCACGTCCCCCAACCGTGATATGCCCATCGTTCCTCACCGTGGCGTCGAGGTCAGCGATCCTCCACGGCCCGGCCGGGGAAACACCCCGTACGATGTTGAGATTGACTGCCCCAGTCGCTGCGACGCCGGTAACCGGAATGACCCCTATGCCGCCCTTGAATTTCAGGCTTGATCCAGAGTTGAAGTTGTTGTCGAAGTTGTTTTGAGCGGAGGCGATGCCGGTGGCGGCCAGAGCAATCAGGGCTACCAGCAATCCCCGGACCAGGTTGCTCATCACCGTTCCACGCTGAAAGTTTCCTCTGCTATCGTTGTTCACATCATTCTCCTGATTTTCCTTCATAACTCTCCTTGTGTGTTCGTTCTTTGGCTGTTTGGTTTAGTCCTTGAGCGATCCGCCTTGCCGATTCAACGACCAGGCAGAAAATAAGCCATCAGGTCCGCTCCCCGCGTACCGGGTCAGCCCGACTTCGTTAACTTTTACGCCGTGATCGACTCGTGAAGACTGTCTTCCAGTGTGCTTTGAGGATTGGATTCCGCGCTGGTGGGATGGATGCGCGACGGATGTCAAACGTTTGTCAAAAGATGCCGCGGTTTGCGGACCGGGAGAACCCGCGCAGACTTCTGGATTCATCTCGTGGATCCGCCATTGAAGTACGGGGCAGATGGCGGCGAACGACGTGCACGATGCGATCAGAACGCGAGGACCTTTCCCTAGCCGCTGTCTGTGACATACGTCACATAAGGGTGTTTGTGCTGCCAAGTTCAACGGCCCTTTCCCTGCCAGTTCTGGGCCGCGAATCGCAGCCACGCCGGTACTGTTCAATCGCTCGGAATCCGCAACTCCTCGATCCCGTATTTCTCACTTAGGAATCTCGGTAAACCCTCTGGCATTGCAGGCGATAGCTCTTGCCGGGTCAATACCTTGCAACAATCGCAATTCGGCCGGGCGTACACGCCGACCCATCATCAGGAACGCCCGGCGACCCGCAGCAACTCGCTGAGTTCGTGAATATCGGCTGCGCTGGCGTCGCCTACCACAACGTAACGCAATCCACCTTCGCTCCATGTCTCCAGGTTAAAGGCCATTTCGCGAATGGTAGTGGCGCCCATCGCCAGCGGAATCATTGCCGGCTGGTCCTGGAAGATAAACACCGATAACCGGTGATTGCGAAGTTCGAACAGCAGCTGGGCCCCCGCGCTGTGCTTCAAGTACATGACCCTCCCGCCAACCAGCTTGAACGAAGAATTCTGCAGTTCAGGTAGATTGAAAGTAAATGGAAGCTTGCCCTGGAACCATGGTTTTACGGTGTGCCGATCGGTTGAAATCACGTCAACGGGGTTTGCACTCGCCATTGTCGCCACATGCAGATCGAGCAGCTCGGCGAGGGTCTGCTCGCGAGCCGAATACCGCATCCACAGAGCCACTGAGGCAACGATCAGCACGAGCGCAGCGGCAGCCACGACCAGACGCATCCACGGCAACGCCCAGACCGGCTTGCGATTCGGCTGGATACTCTCTTCAATTCGCAGCCGGAGATGCGGCGAAGGGGAGTATCGCGCCGTAGCAGCAGCCTGTGTCATGCGCTTCATCTGCAAGCTGCCGAGCGCCTCCGCGGCACATGACGGACAGGTTCGCAGATGGGCCTCCAGGCTCGCCAGTTCTTCCTGCGAAGCATCGCTATCCACGTAAGCGTCCAGCTTGCCTCGCCACAGGTCGCAGCTCATCGCGAAGCTCCCCGTAATTTGGCCGCCAGCAATTCGCGCATGGCTTTTCGCGCGCGAGAAAGGCGCGACATCACCGTACCCACGGGAATCCCAAGGGTTTCGCAGATTTCCTGGTAGCTCATCTCCTCCAGGTCAGACAAGAGAATGATCTCGCGAAATCTTACCGGCAACTTTTCCAGAGCGTTCTGGATCGTCTCCAGCTCCACCCGCGCAAGCAAAACCGTTTCTGGAGTCTCGGCATCCGCTGGTTCGGAGGGCTTATCGTCGTCACTGTCGCCGTCGAGGGAGACGTACGCGCCGGCCTTCAGCCCCGCCTGGGTCGTCAGGAATGTATTGCGCAGGATCTTGTACATCCAGGCGCGGAAGTTCGTCCCCTGCTGGAAGGAAGAAAAGCCTCGCAGCGCCTTCATATACGTTTCCTGCACCAGGTCCTCCGCCGCGGCGCGGTCTTGGGTCAGCCAGTGGGCAAAGTTGTAGAGCTGGGCGAAAAGCGGCATGGCCAGCTCTTCAAACGACCCGAAATCGCCAGCACGATCGCCCACAGCTCCAACAGTGTACCCCCGGCGAGGCTTGTCCTTTCTCCCCGCCGGAGTTTCCCGGACCGTCAACGATTTTCAGTGGCTACCGGCAGCCGACAAATCCAGGGACCTGCCCGGCTGGACGCGTTCCGAGATGCCGCCCTTTCTCCACTTGCGGAGCAGCATCGCATCCAGCGACCACTTTCCGGGCCCATTCACTAACAGAAAAACAACCGTCAGAATCTGCGCATAGTCGGATCGGATTTCGTGTAGCACAGCCCAGAACCCGACCTGCGGAGGTGCCGGCGGCAAAGGCAAGGGCGACGTTCCCAAATACAACGAAATCTTCGTCGAAAGTATCGCTACAATCATCTCGCCGACAAACGGGATCGCAATCAGCCTCGTCATCAGGCCTGTAAGCAACAGCAGCCCGCCAACGATCTCAAGGTACCCGATGAAGCTCGCTGTGAAATGCGGAAAGGGTATCCCCAGTTTTGTAAAACGCCCAACTCCCTGGTTCACATATACGAACTTCAGAATTCCCTCCCAGAAAAACACCCCTCCTGCCATCAGTCTCAAAAGTAGTATGGATTTGGGGCCGTCGGTGGGCGGATTCATAAGCCAGAAGAACAACTTGTTCATGGGTTGCTCCTTTCACCACATATAACTGGAACAACCGCAAAATATTCCCTTGCCAGAAACTAATCTTCCGGCTGGCCCAACCGCATTCTCGAACAAACCTCGCACGCTATTTTGAGCCAAATACTAGAAAATAATCCATGCCGTCCTTGACGAAATCATATTGTTCCAGCAACTGATACCCGGCTTCGTCGCTTCTCGAATCGCGACGTCCCGCGCAACACCGTGGTTCTCACCATCGCCATTGCGGTCAATCACTCCTACTTTGGCCCCAGGCGCGAGCGATTCTCGAAGGTTGCGCAACAGCGTGATCGGCTGGGCGACCTCATGATAGGTCTTTAACAGGAGTACGGCATCAACTGGCCCGGGCAACAACGGGTTATCATGCTTGCCCAATATCGGTTTGATGTTGCGCAGGTTCTCTTTGCGAATTCGAGAATTAATGTGACGAATCGCCTCAGGGTTGATATCGACGCCGTACACGGTTCCGGTGTCCCCTACCCGTTTCGCCGCACGGACTGTGAACCAGCCGGACCCTGCTCCGATATCAGCGACCGCTTTGCCGAGTCCTATTCCTAGAATGTCCATAACGCGATTGATTTGCAGCCGTTCGTCTCTTCCGGGTGAATCAAAGATGGAAAGGTCGCCGGTGTACGGCGTACTCGTCTTACGTTGTTCGGAATGCTGTGTCGTTGCACTCTGCGACGTGGCGGTTATACAGGAGAATGACAGGAGCAGGACAACGATCACGCTGAGACGCTTAAACATCATGGACTCACTCCAAGGCAATTATTTGGATGCCACTTTCCTGCGATGCGACGCCGGTGTTTGCTCGATCCATAACGGCATTCTCGAGTCGCGAACAACAAGAGAAAACAATGGGCATTACCTCTTTCTTGTGAATCACTATTAAGGTCTGAATTCTGACTCTTGATCGCATTAAAAGAAGAGCGCCTCACGGATTCAGCGGGTGTAGCCGTGTAGGCTGGTGTAGCCGTCTCCAGATCTTTCTCGAAAGAGATCTTCTCAAGAAGAGTATTGCAAGAGCCTACACCTGGCTACATGCCTACACACACAGCCTGAAATTCACCGCGAGACGTTCTAGCTGACGCGGTAGTGTGCGTACTGGCGCCAGTATGTATAGGAATGCTCAAAACCCTAATTTGAAAAGTGGTGCGGCTTGGTTTCTCGGGACCAAATATTATTCCGAGGGCCGGCAATTTGCCCAACCCGCGAGTAAAATCCAACGATGTCTCTGAACCGCAAACTCAGTGCGTCAAGCGTCCTATTGGCGACCCTGCTGTTCACCCGGAATCTTCCCGCGCAAAACCCCGCCGCCGACCTCGTCCTAGTTCACGGCCACATCCTCACAGTGGATGCCAACGATTCGATCGCCCAGGCCATCGCAGCCCGCCATGGCGTTATCGTGAAAGTCGGTACCGACGCCGAAGTTCTGGAGTTCGCGGGCAATGCTCCCGGCGTCCGCATCATCGACCTCCACGGTCATACCGCCACCCCCGGCCTTATCGACACCCACGCCCACATCGCTGACGGAGGCGTCGAGGAACTCTACGGTATCAAGCTCTCGGATGCCACTTCGGTAGCTGAAATCGTCGCCCGTGTAAAGGCCAAGATCGCTCTCGTCAAGCCTGGCGAATGGGTCACCGGTTCCGGCTGGGACGAAGGCAAGCTCGCCGAGCACCGCTACGTCACCGCCGCCGATCTCGATGCTGTCGCCCCCAACAATCCCGTCTGGCTCATCCACACCACAGGTCATTACGGAGTCGCCAACTCGCTCGCCCTCAAGCTGGCCCACATCACCGCCGGCACAGCGGACCCCACCGCCGGCACCATCGACCGCGACTCCCACGGCAACCCCACCGGCGTCCTCAAAGAAGACTCCGCCATGGAGCCCGTCACCAGCCTCATCCCGCCCATCACCTCCGAGCAGATGCGTCAGGGCATCCTCTACATCCAACAGGTGCTGCACAGCGAAGGCATGACTGCCGTTAAAGATCCCGACATTTACCAGCTCCACTGGGATGCCTACAAATCCCTCCTTGATCAGGGGCAGCTCAAGGAGCGCATCTGCGTCCTATGGCACGCCGGTTCGACACTGGAGTCGGCCCGCAAGGCGCTGGCCGAGATCAACGCCGTTCCTCGCCTGCCTTCCACTCTCGGTGACGACCGCCTCCTCTCCTGCGGCGCCAAAATCTACATGGACGGCTCCGGTGGCGCCCGCACAGGCTGGGTCTACGACGATTGGCTGCGTAACGCCACGACTCCAGATGTCACAAGTTCGGGCGCGGCCAATCGCGGCTATCCGCAAACCAACCCCGCTGTTTATCGAGAAATGGTCCGCCTCTTCCACCAGAACAGCGTCCCAGTTGGTACCCACGCCGTCGGGGACCGCGCCATGGACTGGGTCGTCGATACCTACGCCCTTGTCGAGCAGGCGCAGCCCCACTCTGGCCTGCGTCACAGCATCATCCACGCCAACCTGCCCACTCCGCACGCCCTCGACGTGATGGCGAACTTGCAAAGAAAATACGATGCTGGATATCCGGAAATGCAGCCCGGATTCCTTTGGTGGATCGGCGACATCTATGCGGCCAGTTATGGTCCCAAGCGCGGCCAGCGGTTGGAGCCCTTCAGGACCCTGCAATCCCGCGGCATTCTCTGGTCCGGCGGGTCAGACTACTTCGTCACCCCGGTGGCCGCACGCTTCGGACTCTGGGCCTCCATAGCGCGCCAAACCGCCAAAGGCACCTATGGCCTGCAGCCCTTCGGGGTGGCCGAAGGCGTGGACATCCACACCGCCCTCCGCAGCTACACCGCCTGGGGTTCGCGCCAGATGTTTCTCGAAGATAAGATCGGTACCCTCGAGGTAGGCAAAAGAGCCGACATTGCTGTGTGGGACCGCGACCTCTACTCCGTCTCCAATGAGCAGATCAAAGACTTGAAATGCCTGATGACGCTGCTCGATGGCGAAGTAATCTACACATCGCACGACTTATCCGTAACAACTGAAGTCCGCTAACCCAGTCGCAATCCTGGTCACCCGACCAGGAGCGCAATCAAGGAGAGGCTAGCTTGTTGGCCCCCAGTGACGGGCACACCGGAAGTAATCCCAGGAGACCCGATCGCGCCATTACTTCCGGCTTGCCGAGCACACGTCCAGTGTGCCCGGCGCGAACGGCACTTCCACGTCTAGCGCGTTCACCCATGCCGGAGGAAATTGGTTTTGGCCATATACATGCTCTTCATCTCTGCGTTTCGGGCAGGACAGTAGTTCCCCAATATTCATTGCAAGATCGGGGAGAGGAGGCTGGTTATGTCCGCGAGAGCCGCAGTGCCGAGTCATGGTTTCGAGTGGCGCATCCTTCTGGGTCCCTCCCACGATTGGCCGGTGTTCGAGGCAGAGCCTAACATGACCACGCAGCAACTCCCGGCGACGGAATGTTGCGAGTTATGTCGCGAGCCCATAGACGGCAGCAACCCCTTTGTCACCAATTCCGCGGGAGAGCAACCTATCCATCTCGCGTGCCAGAACGAAGATGCAGAGGTTGCCGGCAGTGGACATTGCTCAAGTCGCGGAATGTGGGGACGTTGGCTGTGGAATGTTTTTTGCTTTGAAAGCCCCCAACAATCGCAATTATCCCCAAAATAGTGGCCTCGATGAATCGGCTGCGGCGGCGGCACCTGTCACAATTGGGGCCGGGTTCGGTCGCCGAGCACTGCGTCGTCCTCCTTTTATTCGCTTTCACCAGCCTGGTCGCTGATCGCCACCACTATCGCAACGGTTAAGGTCACTAACCGAACGGTTAGTCAGCCGACCTCCTGAGGGGTCACAAGTCGTACTATCTCGCTCCGAAATTCCCCCCGGCATCTTGTTTTTCCGTAGCTTTCAAATTAAGAGCCAAGCGTTTGTAACTGCTTCAATAGCGGTCATTCGCGTGCTGTTGGTCTTTGTGTCGTGGGGCCCTGAATCACAAATTCTTGAGGTGCTGCCATGAAGAGACACACCCCCGCCTACGAAGCTGGTTATGTCAAAGCTCCGAACTGGAATTTCTGGTTGCTGGTTGCCTTGGCCGCCGTTTCCCTTCTGATCTCCACCAGGGCCTACGCACAGGGCTGTGCGCAATGTGTGTTCAACGCCGCGCCGGAAAACCCCGGAATGTCGTCTGAATGGTCAATCAAGAAACAGGTGAACGAAGTGAATGTGCTCTTTGTGGCCTCTCAAGGGGGACGGTTCATCGAGGACCTCTCGCGGAGCGACATTACAGTGCGGGACGACAACAAGGCGCCTGCAGCCATCCTGGGTTTTCGAACTGAGAAAGAGTTACCGCTGCGGGTGGCTCTGTTGATCGATACCAGCGATTCTTTGACCTCGCGTTTCCACTTTGAGCAGGCCGCAGCCAGCGCATTTCTTCGCCAATCACTGAGCCAGACCAGCGATGAGGGATTTGTCATGGGATTCAGTGATTATCAGAACCTGATGCAGGATTTTACCCATGACCCGGATCTACTCGCCCAGGGGGGGGAACGATTGAAGATCGGAGGCGGAACGGCACTGTACGATGCGGTTCATGCCAGTTGTCATAGACTGTTACGGCACTCCGAGAAAGACTTGGTTGCACGCGTACTGGTTATCTTGTCCGATGGTCAAAGCAATGCTGGCACGCTGCACCTGGAAGACGCCATCGACGTCGCCCAAAGAGCCGGAGTCACCGTCTATACCATCAGTACCGTAACAACGAGTGGCGTGGACGATCCCGCCGCCGAGGAGGGCAACGGAAATCTTCGCAAGCTGGCTGAGCAGACGGGTGGACGCATGCTCGTCCCCCGGAGTCCCAAGCAGATTGGGAAAGCTTTCGAAAAGATCAGTGAGGAGTTGCGCAGCAGATACGCGATTTCCTACCGGCCCGCGGATTTTAGCACTGATGGGCGTTATCGAAAGATCACCATCGAGGCGCGCAAAGCAGGCAAGGGGTTACAAGTTCGTGCGCGAAAAGGCTACTACGCGCAACCCGCATCGTCCGGGGATTTCGATTCTGCGGGCAGTGCTTCCAATGTGCTTTCTGCACTGGCCCCAACTAATTGAGCCGCCGGTAAATGATCGAAAGCTCCCTCTCCCTCCAGGTCGGAGGGCATTACGCGCTGCCTAGCTCCGCAGAAATATACCGTCCCAGGGACCTTGGAGGATTGTGCCCGAGAGGGGTTGACGAGCTGGGCATCGACAGCACTAGCCGTGCTGACCCCACGGATCCAGTAAGAAATATCGTGAACCTGGGCTGAACCGGCGGCTTCAGGGTGCATGGGGTTCATCCCGCAGTTTTGTTGTGGGGTGCTCGGTTTCCGCAGTTTACGGAGTCTGGGTCGCGAGAAAGTGGGATGGAGCGGCGCCGCAGCCTACAAACGAAAACGTCCCAGACTCAGTTAAGTCATGGGACGTTCGTCGAACAGCCCTCCCCCGAAGTCTGCTCACAACCAGCCTAACCGTGGGGCGGTTGCATGTATATGGCCCAAATGGGCTATTGCGGGGAAAAACCGGAGGGCGCGAAGTGTCAGCTCGGACTGCCCAACCGAGAACAGAACGGCATCGGGAGTAGATTGGTTGCTGTACGGGAAAGACACATGTGGAGCCGAAGAAACAGGTAGCCAAACTATCCAGCAACCCTTGGGTAGGAACTTCCTAAGTGCCGTGAACGCATCCGGGAGATACGCGGCTTTGATCTGACGCAGGCGGAGTTCGCCGAACGCATTGGCATTAGCCAGTACTATCTCTCCACGATGGAACGCGGTAAGGTGGAGATTGGGGCGGAGATCCTGCTTCGGATCAGTCGGGAGTTTGTGAAGAGTGTTGAATGGTTGCTAACGGGGGAAGGCTAGGATAAGGAGAATGATTCCTACAACCTACAAACCGAAGACAAAATTCATGCAGCTTGCGATCGCGGAGGCAAAGCGCGCTCGCGACCGAGGCGACTATGCCATCGGTGCTGTGATCACGCAGCTCATTGGAAATCGGGAAGTGGTTATCGCATCTGCCGGCAACAGGGTAAAAACCTCGGGTTCATCCATCAAGCACGTGGAGCTTGAAACATTGAAATATGTCTCCTCCGGCTACGGCCGGTATCTACCGGATTTCGTGTTGTATTCCACCCACGAACCTTGTGCGATGTGCGCCGGTGCCTGCGTCTGGTCGAAAATCGGCGCCGTGGTGTTTGGCGTTTCCCAGGAAGACATCACCGCCTACGGCAAGAAACACGGTACCGAGCAATTCAGATGGCGTGCCTGTCTCATTTCGTGCAAATTCGTCCTCGAAAAGGGCGGTCTTTACATACCCGTCTTCGACAGTTTCTTGAGATTGGAGTGTCAAAAGTTATTCAGATATCGAGCATCACAAATCAATCCTTCCCGCTCGTCTTGAACGGGCTTGCTTAAGGATCAGTCGGGAGTTTGTGAAGAGTGTTGAATGGCACCTGACGGGGAAAGGGTAGCGTCTCAGATCTTGTTAACCGTGGTCTGCAAGCCGAAATTCACGTCGCGGCGTCCGATCTCGACGTGAACCCGGGCCATTGTCCCACCGCCCCCCTCACTTCGGTGATCTTACCCGCCGGTGGTGCCGACGATATTCTCGGCCGCATGGCAGATACCGGCACGAAGCCCCTTCGTAAGTTCATCACTGCTCAGAACATGGACGAGGCGAAAGCGGCGGCCTACGCAAACGATCCCCAAACGGAATTAGTGATTCTGGGACTGAGTGAGAACGCCGCCGTGACCACCTGCGGATGGGCGCGCCGTTTCTTCGACAGCGGCGGTTTGAGCCTGTTTTGATGGAAGTCGCGTAACGGACGAGCCCCCGAGTGCAGCGTCGGTCTGCCTTGCATAGCGCTTTGGCGTGCCATGGCCGTCGTCACTGGCCCGTGCGATCATCACACGCCGCCTATTTTTGCTGCATTGCGTCTACGGTTTTGGTGACGGCGTCCAACCTTGCCTCACCAAAGTCCATATCTGATTCGACTTCATGGAAGACTGGTCCCCAAACTGGCATCTCTCGATTGCCGTGCGCCAGCGGTCCAGACTCTTTTCCCTCAATGATGTCCTTTACCCGCCGGAAAGGGAACGTTCCGCCATTCCTATGCGAAATTCGCGTCAAATCCGGAGCCCCATGCTTCAGCGCAACTGAGGCTGGTCCATGACCTCGTCCGTCAACTCCATGACAAGAGGCGCAATAGTGTTGAAAGATCTCCGCACCCTCGAGCGGGTTGCGCATCGGTTAGGTTGTTTGACCCTGCCTCGGTGTTGCCCACAAGAGAACAGCCGGTAAGAGAAAAGGCCCAAGCAGCAGCATTGACGATCGTCCTTGCTGGAACACACGTACCTCCGCAGAGAAAACGGGACGATGCTATCACGACAACCCCATAACCGATGTAACCTTCAGCGCACCGGATCGAGCAGGCTCCTGCAACTCGACACGCGGTTTGCACACATCGCAGGGGAGGAAAGACTACACAAAGCTACGGCAGTGATACGAGGACCTTGAAGACGTGCTTGGGCGGGAGCTACTACAGCAGAGTCGAGAGCTGTTAAACCGGCTGCAAGCCGGCTGAGCGGAGGGCTTCACGTGCATAGGGCTCATCCCGACAGTCAGGAATTACTCCTGGCGGGCGCAGCAGCCCAGAAATGAAAACGCCCCAGTCTCGGTTGAGTACTGGCCGTTCAAACGGCGCTTGGGATCCCGGAACCACCCAATATCCGAATTGTCGGTAATTCCCCGATTCGAGACCTCCTGAAACACTTACGGCAGCATCGTGCCATGTGTAAACAGCAGGCGACTTTTGCATACCGAACTCCCGACGATGGATTTGGGGTCGCCCGATGCAGCGGCAAGTCTATTTTTGCAAATTGAAGCGTAGCCGCGCGCTGTTGTTTCCGGCCTGGTTTTCCATCGAGTAAAAGGATGCGTCTATAGCCCCCAGCGCCTTGATGGCAATTCCAAGGGTTTTCCCGTCAATCATCCGCTGCAGCACTGTTTTTGAAATGGTCAGGTAAGTCTTCCCGCCATCTCCCAGAGTAACGGGCCAGTCGATGATCATCTGGGTGTTGAGGACGCGATTGAGCGGCTCGTAATGGCAGAAACTGTCGGTGGTCACGGTCTTTTGATCCCAGTTTGGATCGCCCCCGAGAATTTCAACCACTCGGACGATTCCGAAATCCTTGACGTACTCAGCCTTGCGCTGAGATGAATACGTCGTCAGCTCCAGCAGGCCATTGTCAGCCACTTTCTTTCCAGCAAACGCGCTTAAATCCCAACGCAATATGACGTGATGAGTCCCATCTACCGTCAGCAGGTTGATCTTCTTTCCGGTTGCGTCCTGGACATACCAATCGTTCTGGTTCACATCGGTATTCTCGAGATCGATCATGCTGTCCTGGGCAACTGTGACCTGTTGGGAAAACTTTGTGGGATCGGCTATCGGCGGATGATAAGGAATCGGATCGCCCTGGTCGGGTCCGGCGATGGCCGTATTCACGATGTCCACCTTTAGGTAGTCCACGTCCAGGCGGTACTTCTCCAAACCCCAATCCATCAGAGCCATGTGCCCCATCACCGTGTCTCCTGGTTTGGCGTCAAAATGATGAGTGGTCATGCTGATGGTGTGCCAGTTGGTCGTATCCGGGATGTCGTACTCCATAAGATTGGCATCGTCATCGGTGCTGCGCTGGGTCGCGACCTGCAAATTCACGCGGCGGGGCGCATGGCTCGCCCGGACGCGTGCTTCAATGCGAAGTTCATGGCCGGGTTTCTGAAGCAAAGAGAGATCCATGTGGTCGGACACCTTGCGCTCAATGAGTGCCCACCAGATGCCCCGCTTGTCGGTAGTTCCATCCACAAAAATCGAGGCATACCCTTCCCCTCCCTGACGGAGGTCCATCGTCGCGGTGCCGTCGCCGGGCAAGAAAAGCCAGCCGGTGACGCCAGCGGGATCAGTCTTTACAGAGGGGCCGTCGAAATTATCGATGAATTGAGCCGAAGCTTCTCCCAGGAATAGAAGGGCCGCAGTGAGAAGCAGGAGACACTGCCTTGAGCGATACCCGTTCATGCGAAGAAACCTCTGGAGCAGCAAATGGCGTGGCCTGAGAATCGGTTCTCGTGAAACGAATTACCTGGTCTGAATCTGTTGCATGCCGGCTTGAGCGGAAACCAGGGTCACAACTTCCGCATTGGGCACGGCTTGATAGAGTACGAAATTGTTCCCTTTGTCCCGGGCGACTTTCACCCGCGTCGTCCGCGCCCCCTGCCGCACTTCCACTGCCGGCCATTCCGAGGGTACGAAGGTCTTCAAGGTTAGCGGGATGTCGTAGCTCAGGTCTGTGAGGTCATCACGCAGCACCACCGAGATCACATCGCCGTCCCGGTAGGAGGCGACATTGCCGTGCATACGCTCCCGCATGTACTTGGCGACGTCCTGAAACGTGGCTACCCATAACTTGTCTTGCTTCCTCTTTATGTAGCCGAAATACTCCCTGAGCTCCGCGCCGGTTGTCGGCTTCCAACCGATGCCGTCTACTCCATGGAAAACCAGCGCCAGCCAGATATTGCCGCGCGTGGCTGTCGTGTCAATCCACGACTTCATCACTGGCATGGGCGTCTCGGTCAGGGCCCCTCGCTGCCAGCGCACGTACTCTTTGCTCGACCCAACCGGATCCATATCACTCCCGCGGTCGATATCCTCCACATACGGATCCGGCATGTGGTTGCGCGCCACCTGGTAGCGCGCCAGCGCAGTCCGCACCGCGCGCTCGTTCTCGGTGCCGTAGGGGCACTCCACCGAGAACGTGTGCTTGAATCCAAGGTGGTCGAGGATATCCTGGCGGCTCTTCTCCAACTCGTACACCAGGTTGGCATCATCGAGCACCGCCAAACGCGGATGCGTCACGGTATGACTGGCAAACTCGTATCCGCGTCCAGCCAGCGCGCTCAGTTCATCCCATGTAATGTGTTTCCCATCGGCGGAGCCTTCGTGCTCCGGCGCCGGTTTGAAGACGTCGCGGCGCAGCTTGGCGTACGCCTCGTCGATCAACTGATACCCCTGGTCAAACTTATTGCTTTCGTCGTAAAGTTCGCCGGCCTGGGTCTGAGAGTCGCGCGTCTCCTGGTCGCCCAGGAAGCGGATGGCTGAAGCGCGTTCCAAAAAATTGTCTTGGTTGGTGGGCACACTGGCTGTCTCCTGGATAATCGCTTTCGTAGGACGGCCAATGAACGTGCCATGGTACTGCGAACCGGGAATTTCGCCCGTGATGATGAAGAAGGTGGCGGGAAAACCGAAACTGTCCATGATGGGCACTGCTACGCGAAACTGATTGATGCTCCCATCATCGTAGGTCAGTGAGACCGCGCCGCTTTTGCCGTACTGCCATTTGGCGATCTCGGTATGTCCGACCTGGCTGGCGGCCAGGGCAGAGGAAGAGATCAGCAGCCCCAAGATCGTGAATACGCAGGTTTTGTTTGTCATCTCAAGCTCGTCTGATGCCGAAGGCGGGCAAGGGGGTTGAGGATATCGGAAAAGAATGTAAAAGCCAATCGAAGCACGGGTCTGGTGGTTGGTGCAGTTTTAGAGATATCCAGATCGCTCCCAGCCGTAGCGAACTTTGCGGCTAAAAGACCTTACCGCCAAGTACGCAAAACAAGATGGGGGCTAACCCACGATTGCAAGCAGCTCAAGAGTAGAGTAGAAATTCTTCAAAAGCTTGGGGAGGCCATGTGGCGACTGGGAATCGGGCCACCGTGTTATTTCCGAACGCTGAAGTCGGCAACATTTTCCGGTTCGGCCGCGTGGTTGCTCTGCACTCCGCCCTGGTCGCCGCCCTGTTCGCCGGAGCAGTTTCAGCCGCTACTTCACCGGTTGTTCATGTGTGGGAAAAGCAGGAGCTCACCTTCACATCGACTCGCTCCTGGACAAACCCATACACAGAGGTCACCGTGTGGGTGGATCTTGTAGGGCCGGGCTTCCGCAAGAGAGTGTACGGATTCTGGGACGGTGAGCGGACATTCCGGGTTCGCCTCCTGGCTCCCACGGCAGGTGCGTGGACGTGGCAGAGCGATTCGACCCCCCCCGACCCCGGTCTAGCAGGCAAGCATGGCGGGTTTCGTGCGGTTGCCTGGAGCGAGGAAGACAATCAAAAGAATCCGCTCCGAAGGGGTTTTCTCCGGGCCACTGCCAACCATCACGCCATCGAGCAGGCTGACGGCACGCCTTTTTTCATGGTCGGTGATACCTGGTATTCCGCCGGAACCAATCGGTTTCGTTGGTATGAGGATGACAAACATCGTCCGCTTGGGCCCGAGGCCGGCTTCAAAGATTATCTTCGCTACCGGAAGGATCAAGGCTACAACGCGATCCTTATCATTGCTGCCTTTCCGGCCTGGGCAACCGATGACTATCCAGTGGAACTTTTCATGGACAATCCCGAACGGACCTGTGTGCGATCTGCGTGGACGGAATACGGAACCAAGAGCGCCAAGAACATGGAGAACGAGGGTGGCCGTCCGTTCCTGTTTCCCGGCCGAGTACCCGGTTATGAAAACGTCTTTCCCGACCTGGATCGCATTAATCCTGCGTACTTTCGCTACCTGGACCGGAAGATCGAGTATCTGAACGAGCAGGGCTTCATTCCCATCATCGAAGTGGCACGCCGAGACACCGGCCAGGTTTGGAAAAAGTACTATTCCTGGCCCGATTCTTATGCGCGCTACATCCAGTACGTGTGGTCTCGCTACCAGGCCAACAACACCGTGTTTAGCCCCATTCATTTTGATATTGACCAGGACACGATTCCCGCCAGCGATTACAACGCAGCGGTTCGGCTGGTCATGACGAAGTTCGGCCCGCCCCCGTACGGCACATTGCTTACGGCCAATTCCAATCCATCCTCGCTGGTTAATTTTGGAGAGGACTCCTGGGTGACCCTGCACCAGATCGGAAACGAGCGGGAGCATGACTGGTATTGGTACCTGACAGAAATTTTTCAATCCCCGCATCCCAAGCCGGCGTTAAATGGCGAGCCCTACTATGCCGGATACAAGGACGAATTCGGCCTGGGTGAAGGCGGATATAAATATGGAGCGGAGGGCGGCTCCGACACCGACAACCGGTTCGTGCGCTCGACCATGTACGGAAGCTTCCTCTCCGGAGGCTTGGCGGGGCACATCTACGGCGCTGAGGGGATCTGGGGCGCCGACATAGAACCAGCGTCACCGGTAAAGATGTGGGATGCGTTCCAGTGGCGGTCGGGCGCCGAGATGCAACACCTGAGAACGTTTGCGTTTTCCATCGGCAGACGGTTTCAGGAATTGGTTCCTGACGCCAACCTGGTATCGCCCAACAAGACACACATGATTCTCGGTTACGAAGGCTGGGCTTATTCGGCGCGCACGCCAGACAAGAAAATATTTCTTGCCTACTTCGAAAAAGGTTGCCCTCGCGGCCAGATTCGCGCCGCTCTCCCATTGAGCGAGTATCAGGCGCAATGGTTTGATCCCCGCGCCGGGACATGGCGGGATGCTGGAAACCTGCAATCGAGCTCAACCGGGATCATGGAACTGCCGGACTTCCCCACCGATCTCGACTGGGGTTTGCGTCTCGAGTATGCTGGCCCGGCTTCGAAACCCGCAGCTCCGTAGATCGAGGCAGGATCGATACGCCGGATACAATGCACGCGGGTCATCTTGATTCTATGAAACGATCCTTATCTGTTGTTGTGCTGGCGTGCGTCGGCCTTCTCGCGCGTCCGGTGTTCCCTCAAGAGGCCGTTCACCGGGCCTGCCAGATTCGAAGTACATGTTCGTGGAGGATTTTGCGAACGCCGAGTGGAGACTCAAACGCGCGACGCGCTGGGAGCAAGCCATTGGTAGGAAGGACGATACGACCGCGATTGCGGTAGACGCTCTGCAGGCGGGCACGGACAAGCTTTGAATTTCGTCCGAACACACTGCGGAAGGCGGCCGCGGTTGGCGGTGCAAGGAACTGAGGTTTTCATTGACGACGGAAAAGGACTCAAAGCCCGAGAACTTAGTTGCCGCCATCACTGGATGTTGAAGACACGTAAACCGCAGGGCTGGGTGGTCGCGACGTGCGCGCTGGAACACGGTCTCTATTCTGCCGAGGCCCTAGCAGAGCACAAGCGTGCGCGTGAGCTGCTAACCCAAAGTCGAGAGCTCTTGAAACAGATGCAAGCGGCTGAACGGCGGCTTCACGGTGCACGGGGTTCATCCCGCAGTTTTGTTGTGGGGTGCTCGGTTTCCCCGTGCGCTCGCCAGACAGTTTCGTCGCTCCCGTGCGGCATTCTGGCCCACTCATAACGCAATGCCACAACTGCAAAACACGACTCAAACCGGTTTCCATCCCGCTTCGACTCTCGCACTCGCGCCTTCCGAAAAGCAAAACCCAATTCAATTCCCATAGGTCCGACCGCGCCCGCCGCAAACGCTAGCGGCTCAGTTCAAACGACCCTATCGAAACTGCCCCGAGCCACACATTCACGGACGATTCGGCTCTTCCTCTCGGGGCAGTCCCGATAGGGTTCTAACGTTTATCGGGGCCAATCCGGAGGCATTACTTCCGGCTTGCCCGTCATTCGGGCACGAACTTCGTTAAATCGCTCGCGGTGTGGGGAAACTACGAAACCAGGTCGCGCTATCCGAAACGCTAGGGGAGAACGGGGCCGACGCTGGATTGGTTTTGGCTTTCGATTTGGGCTAGCTGATCACGCAGGCGCGCCGCTTCGGCGCGATACTTGGTGGCCTCGATATGAAACTTGACTGCGCCGACGCTGCCCATCGCATTGAAGGCTTTGGTTATGGCGTCATTCTTGCCGTGGCCCATGTGTTCGAGTTGGTCGGCTAGGTCGTCCTGGTTCACGGCGTCAGACTCTAATCCGGTAATGCGCGCGTATAAATCGCGGATGTCGGCCCATCGCTGGGCTCGCAGAAACGCAGGATCGTTGACCTTGGCGTTGATGGCGTTTTCCAACACCGCTCCGCGGCGGTACTCTAGGTCGTCGGTGAAGGCCTCGAGATTGATCTTGCCGTGCAAGTTGCCCTGGTTGGCAGAGAGTTGGTACCAACCCAGGGCCTCAGCATCGTCTTGTTTCACTCCCTGTCCATATTGGTACATCCAGCCAAGCTGGTTTAACGCGTCGCCGTTTCCCTGATCGGCAGCCTGGTAATACCAGGTCCGGGCTTTGTCATAGTCGATCGGCACTCCGGTTCCATATTGGAACATGTAGCCGATGTTTTCCTGAGCCGTGTCGCTGCCCTGTTCCGCGGCTTTGTAATACCAGGTAACAGCCTCCTGATAACTCTGCGGTTGGCCCCATCCCTTTTCTGCCATGTAGCCGAGCTGGTTTTCGGCGTCAGAACTGCCGTGGCCGGCGGCGCGGCGATACCAATCGAGAGCCCGAGAATAGTCCCGCTTGACCGCATATCCGTTCTGGTAAAAGTAGCCGACTTCCTCCTCGGCCTGCGCGAGATTCTGGTCGGCGGCCTTGCTGTACCACGCAAAGGCTTGTTTCAAATCGTGCTTGACGTATAGGCCGCTCTCGAACATACCCGCGAGGTTGTACTCGGCAAGCGCATAGCCCTGGTTCGCCGCTGATCGGTAGTAAGCTGCCGCGAGCTTGTAATTGCGCGGCGCACCCCACTTATGTTGATACATGCTGCCCAGTTGATTCTGTGCGGGAGCAAAACCCTGGTCGGCGGACTTGCGATACCAGAAGAGGGCCTGGTCATAGTCCTGGGCAATGCCGAGGCCGCGGTAGTATCGATTCCCAAGAGCGAACTCTGCCTGCGCGTCTCCCGCTGCGGCCTGCTGGCGAAGAGAGGCAAGATCATCGTTCGGCGCCGGTGGCGGTGTCTGGGCAGGGAGCGTGATGGGCAGGGCGCAGAAGACTAAGCAACCCAAGATCCTTCGCGCGAGTTGCAACCGTTCAGAACCATACGCCATCGTAGCCCTGGTCCGAATAGCCATAAAGTCTGCCTTCGAGGAACTGTCTGGTGAGAGCTTAGCTCCGACAAGGGACTTAACAAAGACAACTAAAGGTCAGGGACGCTAGTTCGTTATGCCTTCCGCCCAACGGCCTGCCTAGACGGGGCGGCTAACCAACCGCAGAAGTCCAGGGTTGTCGGCAACTCTTACCTTTCCGGGATCATGGAAGGTTGCCCGTGATCCAGACGGGATCATCCACAGACGGAAGAGTTGTTCATAAATACCGCTGTCGGCAGTTTCTTAGACCGATTCACCCACGGTTGAGGACATTATCGTCCGTGAGAAGAGGGGCCTGATTTAAACTACGTCGCAACGGGATTGATCCGGGAACGCCCCATGTCTATCTGTCCACAGTGATCGACGAGACCCCGTGCGAGATTACCTGCGCGTCCAGTTGGCCACTGGCTATGGCCAAGATTGGTTTATTGTAGTGGAACCATTTCGGATTCACGTCGCGGATGAGGTGCTCAATGATTTGCGGGCACGGTTGCGCCATACAAGATGGCCCGATCAGATACCCGGTATAGGCTGGGAACAGGGCACCGAGTTGGACTGGTTACGACGCCTCGTGTCCTACTGGGCCCACGAGTTCGACTGGCGTGGCTGGGAGCGAAGGCTCAACGCGTTCAACCACTTCACCTGGAAGGGCATCCACTTTGTGTACCAGCGTGCAGCATCAGGTAGGGGTGTGCCGCTCATTCTCACGCACGGCTGGCCCAGCAGTTTCCTCGATTACGTGGACATGCTGCCGATGCTCGAGCACTTCGACGTGGTCGTACCCTCCCTGCCCGGGTATGGTTTCTCGCCGCGTCCACCCAAGGTCGGCATCAACTACCGGTACGTCTCGGAGCGCTGGCACCGGCTCATGTCTGAGCTTGGGTATTCCCGCTATGGTGCGAGCGGTTATGACTTTGGGGCCGGGGTCACGACGATCCTTGCGCTAGACCATCCCGAATCGGTGATCGGGATCCATCTCACCACACTGGAGTCGGATCTCGCCCCCGTGGTGGACGATACGGAACTGTCCGATGTCGAGCGTTCGTACCTTGCGGTGAGCCGGGGCTGGGATACGACGGAGCGGGGCTACAG
>JAIQFF010000062.1 GCA_020073395.1 Terriglobia bacterium | reverse complement strand
CGACGAAACCGTAAAAGAAGCCCGGGTGGGTGATGGGCGGAGGATCGTTGCGGCCGATCAGTTCGAACATGAAGTAGAGCGGGGTGAGCACCAGCACACCCCAGATGGTGGCGATCCTGAAGACGATCTTGGCGAATTTCATGGCTGCTCGATTCTCAGCGATTCACTCAGGCACTCGTACGGTATCAGCAAATACAAAGTCAAAGGCGTCGGACAAGAGTGTCCGACCCACATATATTATTTTATTCGTGACGCAAGGCCTCGATGGGGTCCAGGCGAGAGGCGCGGAAGGCAGGAACCATGCCGCTGACCAGGCCTACGAAGCCGAGAATCAGCGTGGCCGCGATTAGTGTCCCGGGGGCGATAATCAGACGGATGTCGCCTGCTTCCCCATTCTTGGCGAAAGCACTGTACAACGTAAGCCTGCCGACAGAAAGCGCGACGGCGTAAGCCAGAATCACTCCCAGCACTCCGCCAATTAAAGTGATGGTCAGGGCCTCGGCAAGGAACTGCATCAGGATGTAACGCCGCGGCGCGCCCAGCGCCTTCTGTACCCCAATCTCACGCGTGCGCTGGGTGACTGAAACCAGCATGATGTTCATCAGGCCGACGCCGCCGATGCCGAGCGTAAGCGTACCAATGAAACCCATCAGGACCTTCAGCCCCAGAGTAATGATTTCGAACTGGTGGACCTGCATCATGAGGTTGAACACTCTCACCGCCTGGCGGTCCGTCTGGTTGAGCTTATGCGGCACCGCCAAAACTGAGCGGACCGCCTGCTCCAGACGCTCGTACTCAGGGGTCTGGTAGGTGAACCAGATGGTGTCCAGGTAATGGGTATCTTTCAGGTCGCTCATGGTAGTGAAGGGGACGTAGATCACACGGTTTATATCGTCATTTCCCTCCTGCATTTTGGCGCTGAGGACGCCGATCACTTCGAAGCTGAGACCGTCCACGCGGATGCGCTCACCCAGGGCGTTGCGGCCGGAGAAAAGCTTCTCTTTCGCTTCCGAGCCAATCAAGGCGACGCGCGAGTGCTGTATCTCGTCTTCGGCGTTGTAGAAGCGGCCCTGGCCCAGTTTCAGGACGCGGATCGCAGGCACGTTGGGATAATTGCCGGTGACGGGGAAGTCGAAAACCCTGGTGTCATATTGGACGTGTGCCTGCTTGCCGACTTCGGGGGTGATGTCGGTGATCTGGGGGAGGTTGGTGCTAAGCGCGTCCACGTCATCCAGAGTAAAACGGACGAGGACTCCCGCCTTCTGACCGCCCGCCTGCATGGAAGTGCGGCCCGGGACCACGATGACCAGCTTGGTGCCGAAATTAGCAAAGATATTGGCACAGGCCTGGCCAAAACCATCGCCGTAAGCCAGCAGCATGACCACAGTGGCGATGCCCCAGGCCATGCCTAGCATGGTGAGCGCAGTGCGGCGGCGATTGTGCCGCATGGCGCCGTAGGCTTCGTGGAGCAGATCACGAAACATAGCTAGATCATTTGGTAATTTTGTAATCGGGTAATTTGGTAATTTCCAACCCTGGGATGTGCACGATCTCTTCAATTACAAAATTGCCCGATTGCCAGATTACAAAGTCCATTTCACTCCTGCCGGAGCGCTTCCACCGGTTGCAGCATCGCCGCCTTGCGCGCGGGATAAAGACCCGCGACCACTCCAGCCAGGGTCAGGCTGCCAATCGCCAGGACGGCCGACATCGGCACCAGTTTGGGGGGATCAAAGCCTCCCGGCCCATGCACCGTGCCCATCATGGCCATCGCGCCGGTCGCCAGTGCCATGCCGATCAGTCCGCTACCCAGGGTGAGAAGCAGCCCCTCCAGAAAAAATTGAAACAGGATGCTGCGATTGGTGGCGCCCAGGGCCTTGCGCAATCCGATCTCATGAGTACGCTCGCTGACCGCCACCAGCATGATGTTGATCACGCCGATGGCGCCCAGGGCCAGCGTGACCATACCCACCGCGCCCAGGAACATATTCATCACGTCAAAAATCGTCCCCACCATTTGTGATTGCTTGATCGTGTCCCAGCTGTCGAAGGCGTTTTCATCGCTGCCGTCGAAGCCGTGATTGCGGGCGACAATCTTATAAACATCGTTCTGGGCCAGCTCGTGCTCCGCCCTCACCGTTGGCTGATATTCGATGAACGAGATAGAGTTTTCGTGATTTTCTCCCTTGAGCGGGAAATAAGTGGCCATCACCGGGAAGGGGATGTAGCCGCGCATGTTCAGCCAGTTGTTGTCGCCGCGGCCGAGGTGCGGCATACTGCCCACCACTTCGAATCTGATGCCGTTCAGCAAGACGAAGGCGCCCACCGCGGGTCGTCCGGGGAACAGAGTCTTCAGCAGCTCGTTCCCCAGGACAATCACGTTGCGCCTCTGCGATCCGTCCAGTTCGTTCAGCCAGCGACCCTCCTTGAGGGGGAGATAACTTATGTCGCTGAGCTGGGGCTCGACACCCAGGATTTCGCCGCCCGCATTGGAGAACTCGCTTACCTCGTGCAGGTCAGTGCGGGAAAGCAAAGGGCAGGCATTGCGCACGTGCGGGGCCTGGGTGCGGATATCCGTGTAATCCTGGTAGGTGAGCAAATAGGACCGGGCGGAGTTCATGCTGCCCTTTACCACGGGCGCGCGCCCGGGGAAGATAAACATGATGTCCTTGCCGAACTCTGCCATCTCGCGCTTGTTGCCGGAACGGAAGCCCTCTCCCACCCCTACCAGTAGCAGCAACGATCCCACGCCCCAGGCAATGCCAAACATGGTGAGGAAAGAGCGCAGCTTGTGGGCCCACAGGTCACGGAGGATTTGCACCAGGATGTCGAAGACCGTGCGCATGATCTGTGACATTGTACCTTCTCCGGGTTAGGGGGAAACCGGGTAAAAGGCTTATCCGGGGCCGTTCTTTGCCTACTTTGCGAGTCCTTTGCGGCTAAGCTTATACACGCCAAGTCCGCAGAGGACGGCGGCCAAAGTCAAAGTCCAAGGCAAAGTCAAAGGCGGCGGACAAGAGTGTCCGCCCCACACTACACATCCTCACTCAGTCGAACTGGATCAGGACAATCTCAGGCGTTGTCCCCAGCCGCAGCGGTGGACCCCAGGTGCCCGCCCCATAGGAGACATAGACGATCAGATTGCCCAAACGTTGTAGGCCGTAAACAAATTTCCCGTAAATGCGGGACGTGATCCAGGTAAAAGGGAAGAACTGTCCGCCATGGGTGTGGCCGGAGAGTTGCAGGGAGAAGCCTTCCTCCTCGGCTATTTTCAGCCGGTCGGGGGCGTGGGTGAGCAGAATGCTGGCCCGGTCACGGTCCAGGTCAGCCTGGCGCAGGACAGAGCGGAAGTGGTCGTCGTTGGTCGAATCGCTGTAGTGCACGCCGACGATCTGCAAACCATCGACGGTCACTTTCTCATTGTTCAAGACACGCACGCCGGAGTACTCGACCGCATCGAGATACTTCGCGGAATCACTGAATTGTTCGTGATTGCCCAGGACAAAAAATGCTCCCAGCGGGGCCGCCAGCCGGGCCCAGGGTTGGGCAAACTCCCGCACCCGCGCCACGGTCCCGTCGTACATATCGCCGGCGATAAAAACGATGTCGGGCCGCAGTTGCGTGAGCGTGGTCACGATACGCCGCATGAACCCGGACCCGCGGACGTGGCCAAGATGAGTGTCCGTCACCAGAGCCGCCACCCGGCCACGCCACGATGCGGGCAGGTTGGGCAGTTTGACGCTGACTCGCCGGACCCGCGTCCAAGCGGCGTTGACGATGCCGTACAAACTTGCCAGCAGAGCGAATCCGAAGAACACAACTACCAGCTCTCGCCCGTCTGGATGCAGTCCCAGAAGCCGGGCGCCGCCGTAGCTTGCCCAGCAGAGACAGGCAGCCAGGAAGCAGAAGCTCAAAGTTCCCAGCCAAACTGCAGAGAGGGTGTAGAGGACGCGTACCACGACACGCGAGGAGTGCCAGGCCAGCAGTGACGTCAGTACAAAGCTAACCGAGAGCAGAGCCAGGACTATCGACATAGCAGAGGCTCGCGATGGATCGGGCACTGCCCAGAAAAATGTCCAGGTCCGATACAGAAACCAGTGCGCCAGCAACAGGACGGCTTGAATGACTGCAATGAAAACAACAAATCGAAACCTCAAGGGTGGGTTTTCTCCAGTCGGGCGACCAGTTTGGTTAGATGAGGTCCAGTGGCAATTGGATTTGCAGGTTATTTGTAACGCCGGCAGTCGGTGTTTGTGTGGGTCGGACACTCCTGTCCGACGCTTTTGACCTTGACTTTAAGAATGCGGCTTAACAACTCAAGGCCAATCAAGTCAAGCCAACCAGAAAAAACCAACCAAAATCAACACCCAACTTCAAAGGCGGCGGACAGGAGTGTCCGCCCCACACTTGCTTTTGCTTAGGCGACTGCGACGGCCGGCCGCGAAGGTTCGCGGACGGTGGGAGTGATCGACACCGGTTTCTTGCCCGCTAGCGCGGCGCGAGTTTCGGTAAGAGTGTTTACCGCCTGGCGGAACTTGGCACGGGTCACGTTACGCAGCACCGCGACGAGTGCGGATTCCTGAACGCCGCCAAACAGCTTTTCTGCCCGCTCCGCCAGCTGGAGCCAGTCATGCCAGTCGCCTAATACATCCTGCATATGGTTGAGGAGCGCGATCAGGCGCTTGGTCTCTGCGTCTTTGTCCGCGAGTTCCGCGATATAGCGCGCTCGCTTGCCGGTAATCCTGAACTGATGCAGGGTTTCTTCAGTCACCGCACCCTGGTCCACTTCCAGTGCGTTCAACTTTTGCCGGGCCAGGGCCAAGGGGTCGGCATTCTTCGGAATCTCCAGGCTGGCTGCCGCACGCTTCAGGCGCTTGCGGACTTCGGCGACGGTCTTTCTGTCCAAGGACTTGGCGAGTCTCTTTTCCCGTTGCGAGCGTTCTTCGGCCAGGGTGCGCATGAGCTGGGACTTGCGCGCTGGCTGCTCTGGGATTTTCAGACTGCGTAGGGCTGCGCTCTGCACATCCAGGTCGCGCACGCGACCCGCCTTTTTTCGCAGGCGAGCCAGAAGCTTGAGCAGCTTCTTGTCATTGCCGTCGCGGCGCGCGGCCAAATCTGAAACCAGCACCTCCACTCTGCGACTGGAGGTACGGAATTTATGGACATTCTCCGGGGCCGGTTTGGCGGCAAGCCTCGACAATTGCCGGCTGAGCTTGCGGAAGGTAGCGCGAGTGTTCTCGGGGCGTAGCGGCATACGATCAAAACCATGGAGTCTGAAAAAGTTTGGACTACACCATCTGGACCCGTACAGTTGAACCTGGGTACTCAGGATCAGTGGAACTCAACTCCCGGGTCCCTCGACAAGAAGCTTCCCAGAGGCAGGTGCAAACGCTTATTTTAACACTGTTGTAACACGATCGTGCTACCTTGCCGGAAATGGCTAATCGAGCTTTGGGAGCGCCTCGACTGACTGGCCCACAACCCGTTCCGGAGCAAGCAGTTGCGGCGGGCTCTGCGGCCCAGGTGCAGTCTCTGATCAACGTCGGCGACAGTCGGCGCGCAGACGCCGTGTTCTTTTACGCCATGCTGGCCTGCGGTTGTTCCGTGCTCGCTCTGGTGGGTCTGATCGTCTACGAGTTAATCACCAAGTCAAGCCTTTCCTGGCATGCTTTTGGCTGGAAATTCTTTTTCCAAAGCGACTGGGACCCGGTCAACGACCAGTTCGGTGCTCTGCCTTTTGTTTACGGCACCATCGTGTCTTCCATTCTTGCGCTGCTCATCGCCGTGCCCCTGGCCATCGGGGTCGCGGTGTACGTCACTGAGATGTCGCCGCGCTGGCTGCGGGGGCCCCTGGCCTTCACCACAGAGTTACTGGCTGCCATCCCCAGCGTGATTTATGGCTTGTGGGCGATTTTCGTTCTGGTGCCTCTCCTTCGGCAGTACGTGCAGCCCTGGCTGGCAAAGTACCTGGGCTGGACTGGTTTGTTCGAAGGACCACCCTATGGCATCGGCATGCTGGCGGCTGGGATCATTTTGGCCATCATGGTGGTTCCGATTATTTCCTCCATTACCCGCGAAGTCATGACCGCGGTGCCCCAACAGCAGAGGGAAGCGGTTCTTGCCCTCGGGGCCACGCGCTGGGAAATGATACGAACCGGGGTGTTGCGGAACGCTCGTGCCGGAATCATGGGAGGGATCATTCTCGGGCTGGGCCGGGCGCTCGGTGAGACCATGGCGGTCACCATGGTGATTGGCAACCGCCCAGAAATCGCAAAATCCCTTTTCGCTCCCGGCTACACCATGGCCAGCGTGATCGCTAACGAATTCAGCGAAGCCACCGGTAACGTCTATCTCAGTGCCCTGGTCGAAGTCGGACTGGCGCTTTTCATTGTGACCATTATCGTCAACATTCTGGCGCAGTTGCTGGTGTGGACGGTAACACGTGGCACCCCGGCGAGGAGCCATGCCTGAAAAGACGATGCTCCCGGCCGATTTTTCCGACGCACCCATCAGCCTGTGGCGTCGCGGCCTGAATTTCGTGGTCTCGCTGGCGGCGATCGGGGCTGTGGTCCTGGTGCTCTTGCCGCTGGGAGCGGTCTTCGGCTATCTGCTCTACAAGGGGATCGGCTCCATCAACTGGGCTTTCCTGACCCAGATTCCCAAGCCTCCCGGCGAATCAGGTGGAGGCATGGCGAATGCCATCGCGGGATCGGTTTACATCCTGCTTATCGCCAGCTGCATGGGCGTTCCCCTGGGTATTGGCGCCGGAATTTATCTTTCGGAATACGGACGTGGGACTCGCTTCGGCAACCTGATCCGCTTCACTGCGGACGTGCTCAACGGTGTGCCTTCGATCATCGTGGGCATTGTGGCCTATGGGTTGGTGGTCTTGAGCCAGGGACACTTCTCAGCCCTGGCCGGCGGCGTAGCCCTCGCCATAATGATGGTTCCCACCATCACCCGGACTACGGAAGAGATGTTGTTGCTGGTGCCGCAGGCGGTGCGCGAGGCGGCTTACGGTTTGGGGGTTTCAAAGTGGCGCACCACGCTTTCGATTACACTTCGCACCGCCACTTCGGGCGTGATCACCGGAGTGATGCTGGCTTTTGCCCGGGTGGCTGGAGAGACGGCCCCGTTGCTATTCACCGCGTTTGGCAACCAGTACTGGAACTGGAAATTGGAGCAGCCCACCGCTGCCTTGTCGCTGCAGATCTTCACCTACGCGATTTCCCCGTTCGATGAGTGGCACCGCCAGGCTTGGGCGGGAGCATTAATCCTGATTATCCTGATCGTCGCTTCGGTCGGCGCTGTGCGACTGGTGGCCAATCGCGGTATGCTCAAGGGAGCGAACTGACACTATGGGCGTGGGAATCCAAGTCGACAAGCTGAACGCCTGGTTCGGCAAGACCCAGGCCCTGTACGACATCAACATGACGGTGGCGGCGAACCACGCCACGGCGGTGATCGGTCCGTCGGGATGTGGCAAGTCCACCTTCGTGCGCTGCCTCAACCGCATGCACGAAACCATTCCGGAGGCGCGTGCGACCGGACGCGTACGCATCGGGGAAATGGATGTTTACAATGGGACCTCCGCGGTCCAGATTCGCCGCCGTATCGGGATGGTGTTCCAGAAGGCGAATCCTTTTCCTACGATGTCAATTTACGACAATGTAGCGGCCGGGTTGACTCTGAACGGCTTTCACGATCACAAGCGGCTGGACGAAGTCGTCGAGCGTTCGTTGGCCCTTTCCGCATTGTGGGACGAGGTCAAGGACACGATGCGCAAGAAGTCGGGCGCCAGCCTGTCCGGGGGCCAGCAACAGCGCCTCTGTATTGCCCGTGCCATTGCCGTTGAGCCGCAGGTGCTGCTGATGGACGAGCCCTGCTCGGCCCTCGATCCAATTTCCACCGGCAAGATCGAAGAACTCATCTTCCAACTGAAGGAACGATTTACTATTGTCATCGTGACCCACAACATGCAGCAGGCCTCGAGGGTCGCGGAGTTCACCGGTTTCTTCCTTCTGGGCAAGCTGATCGAATTCGACAAGACCGAGAAGATTTTCACCACCCCGTCCGACAAACGGACGGAAGACTACATCACAGGCAGGTTTGGATAATGGCGCGCACCCGTTTTCTGCAGGGACTGGACGAACTTCGGGCACGTTTGCTCCGTATGGGCGGGCTGGCCGAGCAGGCTGTGGACCGCGCCTGCCAGGCATATAACGAGCGCGATCTGACGCGCTGCCGCATGGTGCTTGAAGGCGAAACCCAAATCAACATCGCCGAACGTGAAATCGACGAACTGGCCTTCGACCTTCTGGCCATGCAGCAACCCATGGCCGTGGACCTTCGTTTCATTCTCGCGGTCACCAAGATCAATGCCGACCTCGAGCGTGTAGGCGACCAGGCGGTAAACATTGCCGAGCGCGTGATGGACATGGTGGATTTGCCCAAGGCCGACCTTCCGGTGGACATCCCGCGCATGGCAGCTGCGGTTTCCGCCATGGTGCGTCGAGCGCTCGAATCCTTCATCGAGGGCAAGGCTGAACTGGCCCAGGCGGTTCTGGAAATGGACAACGTGGTCGATCGCATGAAAGATGAAGCATTCATTGTGCTGGTGAAGTCGATGAATGAACATCCAGAAACCACGCGCCAGGCGCTGGACGCGCTGCTGGTGGCCCGCAATCTGGAACGAGTGGCGGACCACGCCACTAACATCGCCGAGGATGTAATTTTCTGGGTGCGCGGGGCCGACGTCCGACATAACGTCACGCCGGAACAGCCGGAACATCAGGAAGTTACAGACCCTCATTAACTAAACTTCTGATTCTGGTGTGGGGACGGGTCTCCGTCCCGTCCCAGCCCAGCGACGCTCGGCTGGGTTTGGCGCCAAGCCCCTGAGGCGATTTCCTCGAACCTGCCCGCGAGATACATCGTTCCTCAGCTTTTCTTTTGCTGACGCCGGTGCTACAAGTTCTTCAGACTATTTCTGGAGGAATCTTGAAGCGTCTTCCTGGACTTATTTTCGTGATTACCGCTTTTCTTGCGCCGCTTTCCGCCCAGGACTCTGCCACCCCCCGTCAACTCTCGCTGCCCACAAGCAAGGTTCTGAACACGCCCTCGCCCGGCCGCGTTGGCGCGGTGAATAGTTTTCCCGCGACCATCGCAATGAGTCCGGACGGCCACTACGCGGCCCTGTTGAACAATGGCTACGGCACGCAGCAGACGCAGGCGCACCAATCCATCACAATTCTTGACCTCAAGACCAACCAGTTGAGCGATTTTCCGGACGCCCGCTTGTCCGACACCGCTCATCAGAGCTATTTCCTCGGCCTTGCCTTCAGCTCTGACGGCGGCCATCTGTACGCGTCGATGGGCTCAATTACTGACCCGACTGGCGCGAAGCCAGGCAACACCGGCAACGGCATCGCGGTGTACAAATTCGAGGATGGCAAAGTGACCCCGGAGCGATTTCTAAAAATCGCACCGCAGAAGATTGCGAGTGGCAGGAAGGTCGCATTTGGCGTCCATAAGACTGCTGCCGGGACCGCGATTCCGTACCCTGCTGGCTTTGCCGTGCTTTCAGGCCGCGGCAGCGACAGGTTACTGGTCGCCAACAATCTTTCCGACAACGCCGTGCTGCTTGACTCGTCCGACGGGCGGGTCCTGCAGCAATTCGATGTGAGCACGCACGAAATGATTCCGTCATCATTCCCCTATACCGTGGTTGCCAGCCGCGATGGCCGACGCGCGTGGTGCAGTCTGTGGAACTCCTCCCGCGTGGCCGAACTGGATTTGGAGAAAGGGAGTGTCGCGCGCTGGATTTCGTTGCTGGAGCCGAAAGATCCCATCGCGCCCGGTTCTCACCCCACAGACCTTTTGCTCAGCCCAGACGAGAAGTGGTTGTATGTTGCCCTGTCCAATGCCGACGCGATCGCAACCATTGACGCCGCTTCGGGGTCAGTCATCCATCTCGCCTCAACCAACCTGGCCGGACAGGAGCACGCCGGGACTTATCCCAGCGCTCTGGCGCAGTCGCCCGACGGCGGCCGCCTGTTTGTGGCCGACTCTTCGTTGAACGCAGTCGCAGTTTTTGACTCTGCGGCCCTGACAAAACCGGGTATCACTTTTCCTTTGCCGCAGGAGGCAATGGGTTTCATTCCAACCGACTGGTATCCCAGCGCTCTGGCCGTTCGGGGAAACGATCTGCTCATCGCGACCGCCAAGGGAGAAGGCACGAGCCCCAACGGCGGGATCAGCCAGCTGAAGAGCGAACGGAGGCGCCGCGAGCATCCTTACATTCCCACCTTGATGTACGGTTCGCTCTCCCGCTTGAACTTTCGCAATGTAGAGAAGCGTCTGCCGGAGTTGACGCACCGGGTGGAGGAAAGCAATCTCTTCAATTCGGATCCCGGAAAGATCACGTTTCGGATGGGATCAAACCCAATCCGCCACGTGATCTACATCCTCAAAGAGAACCGAACTTATGACCAGGTCCTGGGCGATCTGAAACTCAACGACCGAAAGGTGGGCAACGGCGATTCCTCACTGACCATGTATGGCGCGGATGTGACGCCCAACGAGCACAAGCTGGCCCTGCAGTTCGGAGTGCTGGACAATTTCTACGATAGCGGCGAAGTTTCGGGTGATGGCCATGACTGGTCAAACGCCGCCATCACCAGCGACTACAACGAGAAAACCTGGCAGATTGCCTATCGCGGCAAGGAACGCACTTACGATTACCAGGGCACGGTTGCCGATGAATTTCCTCTGGAGCTCGGTGAACCCGATGTTAACGCTCCCGGCACCGGCTACCTCTGGGACAATCTTGCCAGCCACGGTCTGACCTATCGAGACTATGGTGAGTTCATCACAGGCGTGTGGTGCAAGGCAGCCAAGAAATCGGGCGCTTCGCCGAAGGAAGGCACGCCCTCTCCCTTTAGCTCGGAGTGCGAGCGTGCCGTGGTCCGAAAAGGCGAACCGCTTCCACCCGATGTCGGGCAGCCCCACGGGTCAGCCAGTCCGTGGCCCTGGGCTCTGCCGGTGTTGAAACGCATGAAGGCCAGCAAGGCGGCCCTGCAGGACCACTTCCATCCGGGGTTCCCTGACTTCAACACCGAATACCCGGACCAGCTGCGCGCCGATCTTTTCCTGAACGAGTTTGAGGATTTCGTTCGTGCCCGCACGGAAGGCAAAGGAACTGAGCTGCCGGCGTTCGTGCTTCTCTATTTGCCGGACGATCACACCCACGGCACGACGCCCGGGAAGCCGCGCCCGGCGGCCTCGGTCGCGGACAACGATCTCGCCGTCGGCCGCGTGGTCGAAGCCGTCTCGCACAGTCCTTACTGGGATGACACGGCCATCTTCATCATTGAAGACGATGCCCAGGATGGCGCTGACCACGTGGACGCGCACCGCTCGATTGCCTTCGAGATCAGCAAATATTCCCCGGGCTCGCCGGACCAACCGTTCGTGGACAGCCGCTTCTACACCACGGTGAACATGATGCACACCATGGAAACGCTGCTGGGGCTGCCGCCGATGAACCAGAACGATGCCTACGCGCCGGTGATGGCGCCCTTGTTTACGGGCCCGGGAGCTCAGCCGCCGTTCACGGCGGACTGGAGCAATCGCGACAACGGTCTGATTTACCAGACCAACCCGGTCAAGGGGCAGGGCGCGGCGGAATCGGCCAAGATGGACTTCACCCGTCCGGATGCGGTCAACACAGCAGTGCTCAACCTGATTCTGTGGCGCGACCGCATGGGAAGCACGCCAATGCCAGCGCCGAAGCACACAGTATTCCCGCAGAAGCGAGGGCGCGATGACGATTGAACCGGCGATGTCCACGTCGGGGCGGGCCCTCACCCGCCCAGCCGAGCGGAGCCCGGCCGGGCTTTTGCTTTAAAATCGCTCCTGGCCTCAGCCGAGCTGCGCTTGGCCGGACAGCCGGGGGCGGCTGTTCCCACGCGGATATTGTTGCCAAAACCAAGACGAGCTGCGCTCGTCCCGGATGGGTCTGAGACCCGTCCCCACACGAGCATCACTTGGCTGCCGCTTTTCCCGCATCTACATCGGCGAAGGAGAATGCCAGCGACACGTTGGGATACTCTTTACCGTCCACTTCGACGTATGGATATACGAAATAGTTTAGCGGCGGGCCGTCCTGGGATGGGCTCAGTCGCAGGTCGCGTCCCATGGTGAACTGCACCCGGTTCACATCATGTGCACCGAAGAAATAGTCCCGCTTCTCCGGATGCTTCCATGCTTCCGAAATGTCCACTGGCACCCAGCCATGTTTCGGTTCGAAGAAATCGGACCAGCAGTGATAGCCGGCGATTTCCGCGGAATGTTTGTCCGGGGGCAGGGGAAATCCAATTTCAAAGCGTGCCGGGATCCCCTGGGAACGGGCCATGGCGATGAACAACGAATGAAAGTCGGTGCAGTTCCCCTTTTTGGCGTCGCAGGCATAGAGCACGTCGCCGTGCCCCCAGCCCGTGCCGGTCTTGTCGTAGCGCATGGTGGTGAACACATAATCGTAGATGGCCCGCGCCTTTTCGAGCGGCGCGGTCTTGCCTTCGGTCACCTTCGCCGCCAGCTCGGCGGGTAAACCAGTCACGGGCACCAGCTTGTCGGGTTGGAGATATTCGGTGCGATCGCGCTCTTTGAGCTGAGCTTCGGCCAGGCGTGGTCTGGCTGCGCCCAGCGTCAGTCGCTCGTGGCGTACTACGTCATAAATGACTTCGAAGTGCAATTCGGGCGACCGCGCCTTCGAGCTTTCGGCGTAGTACATCTCGTTGCCAAACCGCGATTCGTGAGTCTTCTTCAACTTCAAATCGCCGTTTGCGGAAATCACTCTTACTTCCTGAAAGTCATCCGAGTGCGCCGCCGGAATCCACACGCGCACCCGCTCCCCGGCGGGCACGTTCTTTACGGTGAAGCCATAGTGGAAGGTGAAGTGGCGAGAGTCCTGTGCCGAGGCCAGCGAAACGGTCGCGAGCAACAGTAACAGCCATAGCTTTCGCATAGGGAGATCCTTTCAAACTTCCTGGTTAGCAATGAATGATCAGGAAACGACGCACGGGCGTTTTAGGAGAAGCGAAGTCAAGTAAAGCCGCGCCGCGGGGATCTCATAGGAAGGGCGTCATTTTAGTCGAAGACGGGCTGTGGATATCGCGGCCGAAGTCGGCAGAGTATGCATCAGGTCAGGGATCCTTTGCGTGGGTCATCTTGAGGGACTTCCGCCCCGAGGTTCTTGCGCGGAGCGGCACAATTGCCGAGTCCACGCAGACATCCCGCACACGCCAGATCCTTCACGGCCTGAAGGCCGTTCAGGATGACGCCTTTCATAGGCGATAAAACTGACAGAAACCGCGTTCGCCATTCACAAGCGTGGCTCGGTTAGAATCCTTACGTGGCCCCTGCCATCCAATGCCGCGACCTGCGCAAGACCTACGATGGCAAGGTTGAGGCTGTCCGCGGCTTGAATCTGGAAATCCAGGCGGGCGAGTGTTTCGGGCTGCTGGGCCCAAACGGAGCGGGGAAGACCACCACCATCGAAATTCTGGAAGGTTTGCTCGCGCCCACGTCGGGGCAGGTCACGATCCTGGGCCAGACCTGGAAGGAGCACGCGCGCGAATTGCGCGAGGTGATGGGTATCTCCCTGCAGGAGACCCGTCTGTCAGAGAAATTGACCGTCCTCGAGACCATCAAGCTGTTTTCCGGCTTCTATCGCGAGCCCCGAGCGCCCGTCGAGGTACTCGAGCAAATGCAGCTCAGTGAGAAGGCCGATTCCTGGGTGGGTAAGCTTTCGGGAGGCCAGCGCCAGCGTCTCGCCGTGGCGACCGCGCTGGTGGGCAATCCCAAAATTCTTTTTCTGGACGAGCCCACAACCGGGCTCGATCCTCAAAGCCGCCGCCAACTCTGGGACATCATTCGTAGCTTCCAGCAGGCCGGAGGCACGGTCCTGCTCACCACGCACTACATGGATGAAGCCGAACGCCTGTGTGATCGTCTGGCTATTGTCGATCACGGACAGGTGATCGCCGAAGGCACGCCGCCTGATCTGATCGAACGTCTGGGCGGTCACCACATGGTGGAATTTCAGGTAGATGGCACCTCGAACGGTGATGCAATTGATGTCTGGCGGGCTCTTCCCGGAGTTGAGTCCGTCCGCCATGACAACGGTCTGGTGTGCCTGAATGTGCGCGAACCGCACCTGACCATCCCGGCGCTGCTGGACGCAGTGGAGAAGGAAGGCAGTCAACTGTTGCACCTGACCACCCGCCAGGCCAGCCTGGAAGATGTTTTCGTTCGCCTGACCGGCCGCCACTTGAGGGAAGATTGATGATCAACGATTCCCACGTAGGGGCGGGTGCCCCCACCCGCCCTGGTCGAGCGAAGCTCGAAAGTTTTGCTGGGACACGGGAGGCCGCTCAGTGACCGTCGCACAACAGACTCCGCCAACCCGGGTCCCGCCAGCTCCCTCGGTCAGGCCTCCGCGCAACGGGCGCTGGTCTGGGTTCAATCATCTGCTGACGGCTCGCCTGCTGGAACTCAAACGCGAGCCCGAAGTGATCTTTTGGGTGTTTGGATTTCCTGTGCTGCTGGCCCTGGGGCTGGGCATTGCCTTCCGCAACAAGCCGGCCGACATTACGCCGGTTGCCATTGTGGCCGGTCCCGGAGCTGATAGTGCACTGAGCCTGCTCCAACACTCGTCGCGAAGTTCCTCGATTCGCGCGACTGTGGCGGCGGAAGCGGAGGCGCTGCAGGGATTCCGTCTGGGAAAGTACGATCTCGTAATCGTACCCAGCGGTCCGGGCAGTTTTCAGTATCGCTATGATCCCGCGCGTCCGGAGAGCGTGCTGTCCCGGTCCGAGGTGGACGACGCTCTGCAATCCGGCGCCGGGCGCAAGGACCCGTTGCCGACTACGGCGGTGGCTTCCAGTGAGCCGGGATCGCGCTACATCGATTTCCTGATTCCGGGGCTACTGGGAATGAACCTGATGAACTCCGGAATGTGGGGCATCGGATTCGCGCTGGTGGATATGCGCCAGCGGAAGCTTCTGAAACGCTTTGTCGGCACGCCCATGCGCCGCACCGACTTTCTGCTGGCCCTGACCAGCAGCCGCCTGGTGCTGATGGTGATTGAAATCGTGCTTCTGCTTGGCTTTGGTGTGCTCGCCTTCCACATGCGGGTGCAGGGTTCAGTGTTCACCATTTTGCTGCTCACTACGATCGGAGCCATATCCTTCGGAGGCCTGGGGCTGCTCACCGCCAGCCGGGCGCAGAAAATTGAAAGCGTCAGCGGACTGATGAACCTCGTGATGATGCCGATGTGGATCTTCTCCGGGGTATTTTTCTCCTCCGAGCGTTTTCCGGCTATGCTGCAGCCCTTCATCAAACTGCTGCCCCTGACCGCGCTGAACGACGCCTTGCGCGCCACGATTTTGCAGGGTGCGTCACTGGGCGCCCAAACGGGACGCCTGCTGGTCCTGCTGCTGTGGGGAGGAATCTCCTTCGCGCTGGCCCTTCGCTGGTTCCGCTGGACCTGATAAATCTTTTGAAATCAGGCGAATCCGCCGTATTAATAGCGCATTGATGGTGCCTGGCAGGTGTATAATTCCGGACAGTGATCCCGAAATTCCACATCGCTGCGGCAGCCGGGACGCTGCTGGTTGTCCTGCTTATTTTCGTTTGCCCGGCGGTGGACTTGCCCGCGACTGCATTGCGCGCCCAACAAGCGTCCATGCTGCTGCTTTTGACCATCGCATTGTGTGCGCGGTACCCGTTCAACCGCACTTGGGTAGCTCCGGTGCGACAGACTTTCACCCGCTATTTGGCTGATTCGGCGTCCGTATCTGGCCCTTCGTCCCTGACCGGCGTTTTGCTCTGCTGAGCTGAACCGCCGTTCCATTGTCAGGCCCAAACTCACCCGCGGTTCACGGCTGAGTATGGCGGTCATACTTCCGTTGTCGCAACCCGGAGGTGACATTGAAGGTAATCGAGCGACAAATCACTTATGGTCCGTTTTTGGAGCAACTGCGCTCCGCTCCGGCCCGTATCCTCTTGCTCGACTACGATGGCACCTTGGCCCCGTTCTGCGTGGATCGCAGCCTGGCCGTCCCATATCCCGGAGTGCCACCCTTGATCGTCCGCATCATGAGCCAGGGAACTCGCGTGGTGCTGATCAGCGGCCGCCCCGTCAGGGAATTGCTGCTGCTCAGTGGGATCTCTCCACAGCCGGAAATCTGGGGAAGCCACGGTCTGGAGCGGCTCATGGCGGATGGCAGCTACGAAGTGAGCTCGGTGCCAGCGCACAAAGACTATCTGGTGGCCGCAGCGGCGATACTTCGTGATGCTGGACTGGAGGACCGCACTGAAATCAAACCGGGCGGAGTCGCGGTGCACTGGCGCGGTCTGACCCCGGCCAAAGCAGAGAAGTTGGCGCGTGAAGTACCACAGCTTTGGAAGCCTTTGCTCGATCGGGCGCCGTTGAGTTTGCTCGAATTTGACGGAGGGTTGGAAATTCGTGTTGCCGGTCGAGGCAAAGGGGATGCGGTTCGCGCCATCCTAAAGGAATCCGGGCCGGGCGCGGCGGTCGCCTATCTGGGCGACGACCAGACCGATGAAGATGCATTCCAGGCGCTTAAGGGCAACGGACTGACGGTTTTAGTGCGTCCGCAGTCACGGCCGACCGCGGCCGATATCTGGCTGCAACCACCTCACGAACTGCTCCAGTTTTTGGAGGAGTGGCTTCGCGCTTCAGGAGGGCAGGGATGAACGAAATCAAAGGACGAGTGATCAATGTTTCAAACCGGCTGCCGATTCTCATTCGCAGACACGCAGGCGGCGCCCGGTTGGAGAGAAGCTCCGGAGGACTGGCCACCGCTCTCGAAGCGGGCTGGCGCGACCAGCCCGGAGTCTGGATCGGCTGGGCCGGCACCGGTCCGGGCGAAAATATCGAACCGTTCCTGGTGCGGGCCGCGCATCGCCGTTCCTACACTCTCCGCTCGGTGGCGCTCACCGAGGAAGAGACCGCCAAGTTCTATTCCGGCTTCGCCAATGAAATCATCTGGCCCCTGTTTCACGACATGCCCTCGCGCTGCAATTTCGAGCCCGAGTACTGGGAAATCTACCAGCGGGTGAATCGTAAATTTGCCAAGGTGACCGCAGAAACCGTACAGGATGACGACTTTGTCTGGGTCCATGACTACCACCTGATGCTGACCGCGTCCGCTCTGCGGCAGGCGGGAGTGCGTGCGCGCATGGGATTTTTCCTGCACATCCCATTTCCTTCCCCCGATGTGTTTGAAAAGCTTCCCTGGAAAAAGCCCATCCTCAAGTCGTTGCTGGAATTCGACGTGATCGGATTCCAGGGCGATCGCGACCGCTCAAATTTCGTGAGCTGTCTCGAACGCCTGCTGCCTGAGGCTACCGTCGAGCATGGCACGCCGCACCTGCTTGTGGGTCAGGCCGGGCGGCAAACGGTGGTGGGAACGTTTCCGATTGGCATCGATTTCGAGGCATTTGAGCGCGATGCAGAGCGTCCGGAGATTGCCGCGCACGCCGCCGAGCTCAGAAGACGGGTATCGGACGACGTGCTGGTTTTGGGCGTGGACCGGCTGGATTACACCAAAGGGATTCCGGAGCGGCTTAAATCGTTCCGCTTGCTGCTGCGCCGCTTTCCCGAGATGCGTAGGCACATCACGCTGGTGCAGGTCGTGGTCCCCAGCCGCGAGGAAATTCCCAACTACAAGCATCTGCGCCGGGACGTGGAGTTGCTGGTGAGCCAGATCAACGGCGAGTTCACCGAACCCGGGTGGGTGCCGGTGCACTACATTCATCGCAACCTGAGCCGGAATGAACTTCTGGCCTACTATCGTGCGGCAGACATCGGCCTGGTCACGCCGCTCAAGGATGGAATGAATCTGGTAGCCAAAGAATTCTGCGCGGCGCAGATCGACGAGCGCGGCGTGCTGATCGTCAGCGAATTCGCGGGCGCCGGACCGGAGTTACGCAGCGGAGCCATCATCGTCAATCCCAACGATTTTGCCGAAGTGGCCCAGGCCCTGTACGACGCTGCCCACATGAGCGTGGACGACAAGCGTTGCCGCATGCGATTGCTGCGCCAGATCGTGAAAGACCACAACGTCCACCGCTGGATCCGCTCGTTTCTCCAGGCCATCCCTTGCGCTGGCCGAACAAGAGGCGGACCGGTTGGAGATTCCCAAGAGTCGGTTGCCAAAGCGAAGGAACGTCCGCAAAGCACCATGCCGGGCTTGGCCTTAGTGGCCGCAGCCCTCACCCCTGCCAGTCGTTCGCGCTACGCGATGGGCAAAGATGCCAAGCTTCGCATGATGGGCCGCGCTGCAGGCGAAGATTAGTTTTCGGATTGTCATCCTGAGCGGAGTTGGCCCATTCGCTTTGCGAATGGGCCAACGAAGTCGAAGGATCCCTATAGCTTGCTAGGCGGCCGTTTCTCACTGGCATGTGTAGCGAAGTTTCCCACGCAGGCCGAGGTTGATTTGCAGGTAGGGGGGTCCTTCGACTGCAGGTTTTGCTTCGCCAGCGAAGCAAAACCCTTGGCTCAGGATGACACGGAAACGTTCGCGTACTAGTTGAATGATCGTTACTCCAACTGCTTCCCCTTCGTCTCGGGCAACTGCGTCGCTACCAGGCACGCCATGAGAAACGACACTCCGCACAAATAGAAAGCCCAGCTCAGACCCTTTGCCTGTCCCACGTGTCCGATGACAAACGGTGCGATCGAACTCATGGTGCGTGCGCCGTTATAGGTGAAACCCAAGGCGCGGGCCCGGACACCAGTGGGAAAAATCTCGCTTCCAATAATTCCCGAGCCGGAAAAGAACCCGGTGCCGAAAAATGCCAGCACGGTGCCGAGCACCATCAAAGCCGACGGCGCTCTGGCCATGGCATAAATCGGTACTAGAACTGCCGCCACAAACGTATATAAAATAAACGATTTGCGACGCCCCAAATAGTCAGCTACCCAGCCGAAGCTGGCGTATCCGGGAAACATTCCCACCAGGTTCAGCACGACCAGCAGAGTGGTGGTGCCCATGATTCCGAAGCCGCGTCCGCCTTGCTCGACCGGCAAAGATAGATAGGGTGGGATCCAGGTGAATAGTCCCCACCAGGCGAACATGCCGAAGAAATTCATGAACAGCAACGCCAACGTAGGCTTCGCGTATGGCGGTCTAAAGAGGCCGGCGAATCCCACTTGCTGAATACTCGCCGCGGAGTCGGATCCTGCCCCCCTAAGTTTACGTTGCTGCCACATCTCCGACTCAGGCACGCCGCGGCGAATCCACAGGACGACCAGCGCGGGCAGAATTCCAACGAAAAACGCCATGCGCCAATCGGCATAGTGCAACACGATTCCGGTCACCAGTGCGGCCAGAGCGTAGCCAATCGCCCACGAACTCTGGACAATCGAGATGGCTTTCGCCCGCAACTCGGTCGGCCAGGTTTCAGCTACCAAGGTGGCGCCGGTGTTCCACTCTCCTCCCATCCCCAACCCGAGGATGAAACGGAAGACGGCCAGCATCAGCACCGAAGTTGCCAGGCCGGAGGCAAACGAGCAGACCGAGTAGGTGAGGATACTCAGCATCAGGGCGCGTTTGCGGCCCAGGCGGTCGGCAATGAATCCGAACGCAACGCCGCCGATCCCGGACGCGAGCAGGGTCAGGCTGTTGAGCAGTCCAGCGGTCCCCTTGGTCATGCCCAAGTCGCGCATGACATGCGCCAGCACCAGGGCGTAGAGCATGGCGTCGAAAGCGTCGAGCATCCAGCCCAGTGCGGCGGCGAGGAGGGTTCGGCGTTGCGCTGAGGTAACTTGGGTGAAAGGGAAGGCCAGGCTGGTTGCCATCGCACGGATTGTTAATGGTCAGCGGTCAATTGGCAATCAAAAACCTGTCTTGGCGTTAGAGCTGGACCACGAACAGGGCAATTCAGCTTACGCCGCTTTCAACAGATGGAAGTATCTGCGAGCTTTGTGCACATCGCGCGCTATTTGTTCGCGAAGGGCTTCGATTGAGGGAAACCTAATCTCATCGCGCAGGTGCTGTAAAAAATAAATCTCCACTTCGGTGTCGGGCGCCAGTTCGATGGGATGGAAGTTCAGAAGGTGAGTTTCGACCGCGAATGATTCCGTCCCAAACGTGGGACGTCCGCCCACGTTGGTGACTGAGTCGAAGCACTCCTTCCCCACGCGCGTGCGGCTGATATACACGCCGTCCTTGGGCACGAATTCTTCGTAACGAGCCAGGTTAATGGTGGGAACCGTGTACTTGGAGCCGTATCCGCGTCCGCGGCCTGGGGTCGAGAGCATGCTGAAAGGATGCCCCAGCAGATGCCGGGCGCGACTGATCCGGCCCTGGCTCAGAAGCCGGCGCACGTGGCTGCTGGAGACCGGCTCGCCGCGCAGTTTCATCTCCGGATACACCTTGACCTCGAAGCCCATCTCGCGTCCGAACTCGCCCAGCATATCCACGTTGCCTGCAGCTTTATGGCCGAAATGAAAATTGTAGCCTTCGTGCACCTCGCGGGCATGGAGCCGTTTCTTCAAGATCTTTTCCGCGAACTGGCGCGGAGTCATCAGCGAGAGGTCGCGTCCGAAAGCCAGGAGCAGCACTGCGTCCAGGCCGCTGGCATCGAGCAGGCGAAGTTTCTCCGGCGTGGGTGTGATCAGCTTCAGCCCGGAATCGGGTTTCAGGATGCGGACCGGATGAGGCTCGAATGTGACCGCCATCGCCTTGGCACCCTGCTGCCGCGCGCGGTCCACGATCTCTTTGAGTACATGGCTGTGAGCGCGGTGAACCCCGTCAAAGTTCCCGATGCTTACCAGCGTCGGGCCGAAGTTTGCGGGAACGTCTTCGAGTTTGTGGAACACTTGCATTAAGGGCAGCTTCCAGCTGTTAGCTCCTGTCTCTTAGCTAAAATCCAAGACCCATTCACGGTAACGGGGCAAAGAAATCACGGGATCCTTTGCGAACCTTGCGGCATCTCTTTGCGACTTTTGCGGTTAAATGTTTTCCTTCCTAAATCTCAAATTCCAGTTTCATCCCGTCATACGAGAGCTGCACATGCGGCGGGAGCGACGCGTTAGTCTCCGCATGCGGCAAATCGTGACAAATATGAGTGAAAAATGCGCGCTTGGGCTTAACTCTCTCCACGATGCGAAGCGAATTTTCTACCGTCGAATGCGTGGGATGAGGCTTGTGCCGTAGCGCATCGAGAAACAGGATGTCGAGGTTCTGCAGCTGCTCGAAAGAGGCCTCAGGCACGGAGCTGTGATCGGTAAGGTAGGCCGCTGCGCCGAAACGAAAGCCGTAGATCTCGGTTTCCCCGTGAATCACGATCACCGGTTCGAAGCGTGCGCCGAACAATTCCAGCGGTCCTTCCAGGGGTTTGAGTTCCACCTGGGGCAATCCGCCAAACTTGTAGTCTGCGTCAAAGATGTAGCGAAACATATTGCGGACAAACGCAACCACATCGGGACGGGCGTAGAGCGGCAGCCGGCCCGGCTTGTGGCGAAAGCTCAATGGCCGCAAGTCGTCAATGCCAAGAATATGATCGGCGTGAGCGTGAGTGTAAAGCACCGCGTCCAGGCTGCGAATATTTTCCCTTATTGCCTGCTCGCGAAAATCGGGCGTAGTGTCGATGAGCACACTTCGCCCCCCATACTCAATCAACACGGAGGGCCGGGTGCGGCGGTCACGCGGGTCGGAAGAGCGGCAGACGGCGCAGTCGCAGCCAATGGTGGGCACGCCCATGGACGTGCCGCTCCCCAGCACCGTCAGCGTGGCTCTCATCGTTTCGCAGGGTTCGTGCCCGTCGCCTGCGGCGGCCGGGCCAGAGCGTTGGTCACTTCCACATAGGCCATGCGCAGCTCGTAAAGACAGTTTTGCAAAAAGTTTTCTTCTGCGGGCGTTAGATTGCCCTTGGTCTTTTCCGCCAGCAGGCTGAGTGTGTCAACCGTCTGGCGCGCACCCAGGAGATCAATACGCGGCTGCCCTCGCTCTTCCTGCATGAGACCGAGTTGCAGCATGGCGGTCATGTACAGAGAGGCCATGAAGCGCTCGAAGGTCATCTCCATTTCTCTGGCGGAATGGCCGCTGAGTTCGACCCGGGCATCCAGCTCGCGGGCCGACTTGGCGTAAGCATCGGCCTGCTCCTTCTGCTCCGCCGCGGTCGGAGTGGGCGGCACGGATGGATCCAGCGACGATGCATCCAGAGGCGAAGGTTCAGTCGCAACAGGCTTCGCCTCTGCGGCCGCTGGCGGGACCGGTTTCGAGGTTGAAACTTCTTCTTCGCTGACTTCCTGGCGCAACTCACCTTCGGCAGTGAACAGTCGCCGGTCGGTTATGGTAAAGCTTTCTTGTTTCTTTTCAGCCATAATTCTGTCCTTGGATTACTTGAATACTTCAGCGAACGGCAGGTTCGACACGATAGCGGCGCTCCCGTCAGCTTCGACTTGCTTGCCGGGCGTCCCTACTTCGCGGCGAATGTAGCCTAGCGCCACCCTGGGTTCAGCGCCGGTCAGGGGCAGGGAAGCGGCGCTGGTGATTTCGCCGACGTCCTTGCCTTCCACCTGAATCTTGCTTCCCGCGGCGGGCAACGGCCCTTTGACTTCAAAGCCGGTGAATTTGCGGCGCACCTGGCCGCGCGAGCGGATGCGCTCGACGATCTCCTGGCCAACATAGCAGCCCTTGGAGAAATTCAAGGCGCGCTCCTGCTCCGTTTCCTGGGGCAAGTCGCGTTCGCGGATGTCAGTGCCATAGTGCGGAATTCCCGCAGCGATGCGCAGCAGGTCGAGCGCCTGCGTCCCCACCGGCCTGGCCCCGGCCTTGACTACTGCCTCATACACTCGCTCCAGGTCGCTGGGCGCGAGCCATAATTCAGAAGCCTCCACGCACGGGTTATCTCCACGTACGAGAGTCACGGCAGTTTGCTGCCAAGTGGCTGGGACAAATTGCAAAGGCGTGAGGTCGGGCACTGCGAAACCGGCTGCCTGTAAGGTGTCTCGGGACTTTGGTCCCGCGATTCCGATGGCTGCCAACTTCTCGCTTGCCACTTCTACGTCGTCCATGATGATGTACTTGTCGAAGACGGCGAGGATTTTCTCTCGCTGCGATTCGTCGGTATCGAAGAGCAACGACTCTCCCCGATTGTAGGCGTACAAATCACCCAGGATATGTCCTTGCGGATTGAGCAGAAAAGCGTACACGCCGTGTCCGGGTGCGAGATCGCGGATATTGTTGGTGACCATGCCGTTCAGCCAGCGTACGCGATCGCCGCCAGTGAGCGAGATCTTCGCGCGTGAGCTGAGGTCGTAGACTCCGGATGCAGAGAGCAGCGCCTGGAATTCGGAGCGGACGTCACCAAAGTCGGCCGGTGGTTTGACCGTGGTCGAAGGGGCCGCTTCCACGCTGTTTTGATGTGCGGTCACGCTCATTTTCTCTTGCTTTGATTATAGCGCCCCGATGGAGCACGGGCGTCCCCGCCCGTGTTTGCCGCGAGACGGGCCGGACGCCCGTCCCCCGTCAGCGAGCCTTGGTTAGAATGACAAGCGCCGACTGAGTTGATAGTCTTCCATGCCGTGAGGCAAAAGAAGCGTGTCGCGATCATCCCCGGGGACGGCATAGGCCCGGAGGTTATTGCCGAGGCGGTGAGAGCCATGCAGGCCTCGGGCGCCGATGTCGAACTGACGCATTTCGACTGGAGCGCCAATCGTTACCTGGCCGACGCCGTCACTGTCCCGCCCGACGGCTTCGCCATGCTGGAACGCGATTTCGACGCCATCCTGCTGGGCGCATTCGGCGACCCTCGCGTGCCTTCGAACATCCACGCGAAAGAAATCCTGCTCGGCATGCGCTTCAAGATGGACCTGTACGCCAACCTGCGCCCGGTGCGCTTGCTGGACGCGTCGCTGTGCCCGCTGAAAGGCGTCGAGCCCAGCGACATTGATTTCGTGGTGGTGCGCGAAAATACCGAGGGCGTTTACGTTGATGCCGGCGGCGTATTCAAGCAGGGCACGCCGGATGAGGTTGCGGTGCAAGAGGACATCAACACCCGCAAAGGCGTGGAGCGCGTAGTCCGCTACGCATTCGAATATTGCGAACGCCACAAGAAGCAGGATGGGAGTCCTCGCCGACAGGTGCTCATGTGCGACAAGTCGAATGCCATGACCCACGCCGGAGGACTGTGGCAGCGCGTGTTCAAGGAGGTGAGCCGGGAGTATCCGCAGATCACTCCGCAGCACATGTACGTGGACGCGCTCTGCACCCAGATGGTGCGCGATCCTCGGCAATTCGACGTGATCGTGACCAACAACATGTTTGGCGACATCATCACCGACCTGGCCGCCGGGTTGCAGGGCGGGCTGGGCATGGCCGCCAGCGGAAATATTCATCCCGGAAAGACGTCAATGTTCGAACCGGTGCACGGTTCCGCGCCGCCGATTGCGGGAAAGAATGTCGCCAATCCCCTGGGCGCGATTCTCACCTCGGCGATGATGCTGGCGCATTTGGGTTTGACGCAGGAGGCTGACGAGATCGAAGCTGCCGTGCTCGAAGCGGTGCGTCAAAGGAAGACAACACAGGACGTCGGCGGGAGCCTGGGGACACACGAAGCGGGGGAGTGGGTGGCGAAGAGGGTCGCAAGGTGAATCGCCCTGGAGCGCGTTGTCCACAGCGGCTAAAGCCGCCTCCTTTTTGCGACTCTGTTCGCACGGCTGGAAGCCGTGCGCTTCCACGGTTGTTCGAGAGTCTGATTTTAGGTCTTGACGAACGCCCGATTGAGATTCAGGTCTCGCAAGGGAGAACGGCCCGGGTCAAGAGAGCCGCGTTCCGGCACGGACGCCCGGTTCAGCGTGGAAGGGCACGGCTTCCAGCCGTGCCGATAAACGAGTCAAGCGACCGGCTTTAGCCGCTGTGGCGCGTCATCAACTGAGAATCCCGGGTGGGCCGACGAATATGGATAGTCCTTGGGAAATTCAACCAGCCCCTGCGCGGACTGGATTCAGATGAATATAACGCCGGTGTTTCTCGAAATCTGCCCAATCCCGAATGCGATGGTTGGTAAAGCTCCGCTGCCAGATTTCCATTCTTGACCCGATTTCTTTCATGAAGCGATGTGAATAGCCGCCTTTGATGAATTGCATGGCTCGCTCCAGCGCGACAGTAGGTTTAGGAGCGAGCAGCAGGTGGATGTGATCGGGCATGACGACAAATTCGTAGAGGCGAAATATCTCGCGCTCGCGGTAGGCGAACAGCGTGTCGAGAAGCAGGCTTGCTGCACGTTCGGACTGGAACAGGGACCGGCGTCCCCAAGTTACGGAGGTGATGAAGAACGTGCGCTCGGCGAAGTTGTCCACAGCGGCTAAAGCCGCCTCCTTTTTGCGACTCTGTTCGCACGGCTGAAAGCCGTGCGCTTCCACGGTGGTGCCTACCGCACTAATCCAGGCATAGACCGAGGCACGGACCTAGATACGGACGCAGTCGCAGAACAAGTCACAGGCCAGTTCGATTCTCAAATGTTTGTGGTTGTGGAGATGTGATGTTCATCACACGAAGGGCAAGAATTCCCGGAACGGGCTAATTCGGAAAGACTGAATGTTCCGGCGGAAGCGCGCTAACCATCCTAATTCCATGCCGCACTCAGCCGTCGCAAACCTGCCAGGGCTGCCACATATCTTTTGTCCAGCGCGTATGCGGCGGCGTAGCATGCTTGCGCTTTCTGCCAGTTGTGGTTGTGCTCGTACACTCGTCCCAGATTGAAATGAGGATAGCAGCGGGCCTCGTAGCGTTTGGCAACAATGGCTTTCTCGAACCATGGGATGGCATCGTC
>JAIQFF010000245.1 GCA_020073395.1 Terriglobia bacterium | reverse complement strand
GCGACCACCGCGCCGTGCGCGTCGATGGTGCGGCGGGCGCCGGCTCCGGCGAGGTTGCCGATGGCGGCAATGCGGCCGTCGCGGACGCCAATGTCGCCGGAGTACCACGGCGAGCCGGTGCCGTCGATGATGTGCCCGTTGCGAATGACGATGTCGAAGGGAGCGGACTGGGCGAGGGCGAAGCAGGCGAGCAGAAGCAGGGGCAGACAAAGCAGTCGGCGCAAGGGGCCTCCTTCGGTGCAGCGGCAGGGTACAGCGTCCCAAGCCCCGAGTACAGCGCGGCGAAGAACGAAGCCCCCTGACCTTGAATTCCGTCCCGGCGAGTGACCCGGTAGTGGCGAAAGCTGCCCCCACCAGTCCCACGTCGTCCTGCCCGATCACGCCGGCCTGATTGGCTGCGCACATAATTAATATCAAATATCAATATATAGATTGACGATAAACGATATATAGCATATCGTTGATCAATAACACGCTGTGACGCTCAATGAAGTACTAAGGAGACGGTCTTATGACCAAATCGCACCCTGACACTCTGACGCTCTCGCGGAGGGTTCTCCGCGTACTGATCAAGCTGAACCTGCTGATGGGCGCCCTCATCCTGGCGTTGCTCATAGCCAGCCTGGTTGCCGAATCCTGGGTAATGCGGGCACTTGGGGCACGGCCTACGCCCGGCAATCCGATGCTGTTCGTAGGCATGCGCCTGATCATGGTGATCGGCATTTGTTCGGTTCCGATTGTGCACATCATTCTGGCGCGGCTACTGGCCATCGTCGAGACAGTCAGCGTCGGGGACCCCTTCGTTCTGACGAACGCCGTCCGCCTGAAGACGATCGCCTGGGCGGTGCTCGGCCTTGAGTTGACGCATTTCGCCGTTGGCGCAATTGCGGCCGCCGTATCCACGGCCGCCGTGCCGCTCAAATTCGGCTGGGGCTTCTCCCTAACGCGATGGCTCACGGTGCTGATGCTTTTCGTGTTGGCGCGGGTCTTCGAGCAGGGCGCGCGCATGCGAGAAGATCTGGAAGGGACGGTCTGACCATGCCGATCATCGTCAAAGTGGACGACATGCTTCACGAGCGTCGCATGACGCTCACGGAACTGTCCGAGAAAGTCGGGATCACGCTCGCGAACCTGTCGATCCTGAAGACCGGAAAGGCGCGCGCCGTCCGATTCTCCACGCTCGAGGCCATTTGCGAGGTACTGCAGTGCCAGCCAGGTGACCTGCTGGAGTTCAGACACGCACAGGAACACGCACAGGAAGAGGAAGCGATATGAATGCAACTGCAATCGTAGGGCAACTGAACGAAACATCGCCGAAGTCGAAGGCAAGGCTGGCTGGTGGTCTGCTGCTGATCACCGTTGTGGCGGGTGGATTCGCCCAGGGATTTCTCGCCGGAAGGCTCATCGTATCCGGTGACGCCACCGCTACCGCCACCAACATCCTCGCGCATCAGTCGCTCTATCGGCTTGCATTCGCCATTTACCTGATTGAAATGGCGTGCCAGATCACGATGACCATGGTCTTCTACGATCTGCTCAAGCCGGTGAGCAAGAGCGCGTCCATTCTTGCGGCCACATTCGGCCTCATCGGGTGCACCATCAAGACGCTGAGTCGCCTCTTCTTCTTCGCGCCCTTGCTCGTGTTGCGAGGCGCGCACTACCTGAGCGTCTTCGATCCGAAACAGTTGCAGGCGCTCGCGCTACTCTTCCTCCGCGTGAATTACACGGCCGAGACGATCGCCATGATCTTCTTCGGACTCTATGCACTCGTGAAAGGGTACCTGGTGTTCCGGTCCACGTTCCTGCCTCGCGTGCTGGGAGTGTTGTCGGCAGTCGGAGGTCTGGGTTGGCTGATCTACCTCTACGAGCCTCTTGCACTCCGCCTGCAATCCTATATCGTTGGCGCCGGCGTCATCGGGTCGCTGGTTAGCGTTACGTGGCTCCTCGTTTACGGCGTGGACGAACCGCGTTGGAAGGAGCAGGCCAATCTAGCGAAAGCGTCAATCTGGCAATGAACAGAAAATCGCCTCCGCCGATGCCTGTCGAGGAAAACATCCAATGAAGAACAACCTGCTGTTAACCATCACGTCTTTGCTTACCATGCTGTTGTTCTCACTTCACTGGGCGGACGATGTCGTCCGCGGGTTCGCGCCGGGAGGGATGTCAGGCCTCGGCGGCGTGCTGATCATGGTCGTCTGGCTCTACGGAACGCTGGTGCTCGGCGACCGGCGATCGGGGCACATCATCAACCTCCTCGGGTCGATGAGTGCGCCGGGCGTTCTTGCCCTCCACATGAGCGGCGCGGGACTCGTCGGCGGCAGGATCACCCATTCCAGCGGAATTTTTTTCTGGGTATGGACACTCCTCGCGCTCGGCGTCACCGGGACATTCTCCGCCCTCCTCGCGGCGCGCGGACTGTCGAATATGCAACGCGGCCAGTCCGGGTAATCCAACAACCCGAACATGAAAAGACCCGTCGCACGGGGGGCTGGCCCACCCTTTCCAGCAAAGTGAATTCACGACGGGTTGGGGGGCTGGCCCACCCTTTCCAGCAAAGTGAATTCACGACGGGTTGGGGGGCTGGCCCACCCTTTCCAGCAAAGTGAATTCACGACGAGGTTGCCCCATCCTTCCGCCCGCTCTTGGCGGAGGATGGGGGCGTCGCAGGCCATCGGAAGTCTTCCCTTCCGTCACCGATAACGCGCGCGCGATGTTGTACTCTCTCCGCGCCATGCCTTGGGGCTTGCGACGAATCCACGACGCGCACTGCCTGCATTTCATCACCTTCAGTTGCTACCGCCGTCAGCCGGAACTCGGCACCCGGCGGGCCCGCGATGTCTTCCAGTCGGATCTTGAGCGCGTCCGCGGTTGGTACGGCATGTGCCTCTACGGCTATGTAGTCATGCCCGAGCACGTGCACCTGCTGGTCAACGAACCGGAGCGGACGCCGCTGTCGGTTGCCATGCCGATGCTGAAGCAGGTGGTGTCGCGAAAGCTGCGCCGGCCGGGGCAGCGCCGCTTCTGGCAGGTACGCTATTACGACATGCCGGTGTGGAGCGAACGCAAGCGGGTGGAGAAACTGCGCTATATTCACCGCAACCCGGTCAAGCGCGGCCTGGTCACTCGCCCGGAGGATTGGAAGTGGAGCAGCTTTGTGCACTACGCGACGGGCGGAGAGGGTGGAGTCGAGATCGAGTCGGAAGTGACCGCCGCTCGTCGGGAACGGATGGGGCAGCCCCTGCGAGTGGCGCGCAGGCAGGAACTTCCCCATCCTCCGCCAAAACCCGGCGGAAGGATGGGGCAGCCATCATGAATTGGATTGCGGGAAAGGATGGGCCAGCCCCATTAGTCGACTACTTATTGCTGAATGCGCTGCGGGCAGAATATCATGCTGCAAAAACCGGCGAATGCCGCGCAGAATTCGCCTTTTGATTTTGGAGTTCTGGATGCCGAACCGCCCGCGAAGTGATGTGTTGAAGCTTTTCGCGGCTGGTGTCCTTTTCACAGCTATCCTTCTATTTACCGCATGGTTCTTGGATGAAAAAGCACATCTATCAGACCGATGGTGGCGCTTTGTAATGGGTCACTTGCTGATCCTTGGTCCAGTGTTGTGGTATATGAGGCGGCTATTGAAAACATTGAAAGCCATTCTCGTTGTCGCGACGTGGGTTCCGGCCCATCTCATTATCTCTCTTATAGCTGTGCAACATGGAGTTCCTAACATTGATATGTTCATCTTCATCCCGTTCGAGGCTTTCATGATTACTCTCGTTCTACAGCACCTTAGTAGCCATCATAAAGTATCGAGTTGTCACTCGCAGTAGTAGTACGGATCCCCTGCAAACAAACGCCGACCGCCATGATAGGACATTGGTCGGACAGCTATGCGGGGGTGGCGGAACAACTCGGCGCCCGGTATTTTAGCGTCGCTAATTGGCCGTGGGCGGCCAATGAAGCCTTTTTGGAGAAGATCGTCTCGAGCGGAGGGACGTTCGGACTTGTCACGCCACTCGACAGCGTCCGTACGGGTAGTACTTTAGAACGAGAGATTGATTACTTAAAGAACAAAGGATACAAGGTCGGTTGTAACGGTACTCAGTTGCTACCTCCCCAATAGCATTATATGAATCTAGATTGGCCTGATGTGCTCCCGGGCTTCGAACAGTTTCTTAAGAAGAAAAATTTAGTGTGCCTGGGACGTGGAACTTCTCCTAAGTACGGCGAGAAGTTCGCATTGTACAGAGATGGCAACATCTCTGTCCGGGTATTGTCTGAACGAGGACAGTGGTTTGCCGAACTGAGTGATAGTGCGGGCAGCCCCGATGAGTGGTATGACCCGGCAATTTTGAGAGATCTGATAATAGGCCCAGGCAACGATGTATTAACTTTCAGCGAACAGCTAAGAACGATCGAGAACAATTGGTCAGCTATTCTCGAGAGCTTCTCTCCAGATCGGCGCGAGGAGACACATAATAAGCTCGCAATATTGAGGCACGAGCGGGCAAAGAGACGGTTTCCGGGCTGGGAATGGTAGTCGGGCCGGTGGCCCACTCAAGCCTTCTTTTGGCTTGAGTGGGCCAGTTCGAATGCCATCCGAGCTGGAGTTGCGAGTTTCGCCCACGGGGCACCGCAGGCGAATGGGCCGGTGCAGGGGGATTCGTTCACGGAGCCCCGCAGGGGCGATTGGATGTAGCCCAGCACGAAGTGATGGGAAAGCTGGACAGATAGGAGCGGAGTCCCGCAGGGACG
>JAIQFF010000244.1 GCA_020073395.1 Terriglobia bacterium | reverse complement strand
CACCCAAAGCATATTGGCAACCGCAACAGCGATGCTGTGATTTTCGACACAGAGATCGGTTCGCCCGGGAACAGATATAGGCCTGCAGAAATTGGCACTAAGGTTTAACGGGCAAGTCAATGAAACGCGAAGAGTTGGCAGTGTTTCGCAAGGATTATTGACGTAAAATCGTCATAACGCTCAAAACCCAAATCGAGTTGGTCAACTTGGCGCGTCGGGCACATAGTCCGTGTACTGGATACGTGCTGTAAATATGTCCAGATAGTCCGATCTGCCTCTTATGTCCCTTGTAGAATCAATAACATCCAGCGGATCAATCAACAGTGGCGGTTCAACTCCGTCCCTGGCCACCACATTTCAAAGGGACTTAAGTCGAAACTCCGAAAAGCCTTCAGCCCAGGTTCAGCCCAGGATTCGGGCGAGTTGCTTCAATTCATCGCTGTACTGCTTGATTTCAGGATGGCACTCAAAAGAGCGACGAACCAAAATTGAAGGCTGCGGCCCAACTTGCGGCTTTCGCTGCAGCGAACATCATCCAGATCCACCCTTTCCTAAACGGCAACGGCCGCACTGCGCGATTGACAGCTAACTTCTTCTTTAACCGATATGGCTTTAGAATGCCGTTTTATGTCAACAGGCCATGGCCGAGTGCTCCCTTGGCAGAGTACGCCACCGCGTCAAGCGCTGCGATGACGCGCGGGGACTTCGGGCCGTTGTTTCGATATTTCATTCTGCTTCTGGCCAAGTAGTTCCTCTCGGATATGTGCGCTTGCTGCTGAAGAGCAGGACGCCGAACAGGTTTATCGCGGCTTAGTTTTTCCTAGCCGCGGGCGAGCTTTTCGTAGCTTCCGAGGGAACCGGCAACATTTTATGGCTACGCCACCCATATCGGATGGGCTGAAGGTTGAGGAAAGCGCACGGCTCTTGCACGCAATTTTCCCTAACTACCCTGTTCTTTATCCCTGCCGGCCAACACCACCCATCGAGGAATGGCCATTGCTGATAAAATCTGGCTCACCTGGGTAGCATCTAAGGCTGCCGCCGAGAAGCGGACGGCCAAGGCGAAGCAGCAGAAGAAGGCCCAGCATAATGAAGAAGGGCTCCCATGCTTCCCCCGAAGAGCGGAAGCGCATGAAAGAGGCGCAACTTCGTGCCAGGGCCGCAAGGCTACCATACGTTACGCCCGAACAGCTGGAGGCGTGCCGCCTAGACCCGGCATGGGAGGCACGGCAGGGCATGGCAAATTGCGTCGTCTGTCGAGAGTGTGGCGCAAAACTGCAGTCGCCTTTGGGGGGCCACAGGGGCCATCTGTGGAGACTGCACGAGATGACTGTGCGTGCCTACCGCGCTGCATACCCTGGCGCTCGAGCCCGTCCTGATCCCTCTATCAGGATGCGGAAAAACGCGGGTGGAATCAGAAAACTCTCTTGTTTCCACAGTACGAACTGATAAGAAGAAGGCATGCGCGGAAAAGACGAGCAACAGTTGGACGTGTTCAGCTACATCAGCCCCGAGCAGCGAGTTCCGCAGGACCATCCGCTGCGTTCGCTGCGTGCCATGACCGATGAGGCGCTCCAGCAGTTGAGACCTCGGTTCAACCGCTTGTACGCCAAGACTGGACGGCCATCGATAGCGCCGGAGAAGTTGTTGCGGGCGCTCCTGCTGCAAGCTCTGTACTCGGTGCGCAGTGAACGGATGCTAATGGAACAGCTGGACTACAACCTGCTGTTCCGATGGTTCGTGGGCTTGAACATGGATGACTCCATCTGGGACGTGACCGTGTTCACCAAGAATCGTGAGCGCCTGCTGGATGGGGACATCGCCGAAGTCTTCTTCCAAGCGGTGCTCACGCAGGCACGCGAGCGGAGTCTGCTCTCGGACGAGCACTTTACGGTGGACGGAACCCTACTGGAGGCCTGGGCGAGTGTGAAGAGTTATCAACGAAAGGATGGCAAGCCCATGGCTCCGCCGGACGATCCTGGCAATGCGACGGTAGACTTCCACGGGGAAAAGCGGTCCAACGAGACTCATGCATCGAAGACGGACCCGAATGCCAAGATGGCGCGCAAAGGCAAGGGCAAAGAAGCCAAGCTGAGTTACAACGGGAATCTGTTGGTGGAGAACCGCAACGGGCTGATCGTGAACACCGAGGTGTTCGAGGCCAACGGAACGGCGGAGCGCGATGCAGCGCTGGTCATGCTGGAACAAATCCCGGGCACGAAACAGGTGACTGTGGGAGGCGACAAGGCATATGACACGGCAGACTTCGTGGCCGAGTGCCGAAACTTAAAGGTCACGCCACACGTGGCCCAAAACCTCGAGCGGCCAGGTGGGAGCGCGATTGATGCTCGCACGACGCAGCACGTCGGATATGCCATCAGTCAGAGAAAGCGGAAGCGCATTGAAGAGTGCTTCGGATGGCTGAAGACGATCGCGTTGTTGCGGAAGGTTCGGCACCGTGGAATCTTCAAGGTGGCATGGAACTTCACCTTCGCGGCCGCCGCCTATAACTTAATCCGCATGCGGAATCTGACGATTCAAGCGACGTAGGCCAAAGTCGAAGTGTTTCCACTGGCCGAAAAGGATCTTCTGGCCACCAGCGTAGGCAGCCAAAGCTCCTCTCTGAGTCATAAAATCTCGAACTGGGGACAGGATCTAACTCACATCATCCATTTTTCCGCAGCCTGCTATACGGTTAATTTCCGGTGCAGTGGTGAAAAACGCGCGTGCGGGCGCTACCCCGTCTTGTCGGTCGAACCAAGAGTTGGATAATGGCGTTCGTTTTGGAAGGGCTTCCTCACGCATGAATGCGCGACGTGGTAGTCGTAGCACTGATCACAGAACGACTCTCCGCAGCACTCCGTACGGCAGTTAGAGCAGATCAAAGATCCGCAGCAGCGCACTCAGCCACGGCAGCCTTGCCGCATGAATTCCTGGCGAGTTTGAGGAATTGCGTTGCAGGGAAAGGCGTGGAGGCACAGAAATCCCCTGTTCGTCCCACTTTGTCCCATTAGGCACGTAATCATCGTCACGTCCATCGGTGACACGGATCACGGCGGTCTGGATGCGAGTCAATTAAGTTTTCACCTTGGAATGGGCAGCGGTAAGGCACGAAGCGTAAGTCAGGTACCCAGGGGTTTCGACGCCCCGGCCCGAGCGGTTCGGAAGGACTTTGTAGACTGTCGCTGCCCTCCATTGTCAAAGGAGGCATGTCGCTATGCATTCTGGATTCCGCTATCTCAGTTCGCTTCTATTGGCCGCCGCATTCCTCGCGCCCGCCGTGACTACCGGTTGTGCAGCCCGAACCTATCACGACCCGTACTACAACGATTCTCATCGCTGGGACCGCAATGAAAAGGACCGCTACCAGCGGTGGATCGTCGAAAATCATCGCGATAACCGCGACTTTCGCAAATTGAATCGGGACGAGCAAAAGCAATATTGGGACTGGCGTCACAACCGTCATGACGACCACGATCATGACCGTGATCACGACCGGCACTAGACAGGTGTGAACCCCAAACCGATCACTTAGGCGCGTCTGGGACTTTCAAGGGGAACGCGTAATTCAGGCAGGCAAAGACAAGCAACGCCCGGGCACTTAGTCTAGGGCGATGTCGGGGACCCGTGCTTCGGGAACCGGCAAGTGCCACGCCGCCAGTAGTTCCGTGTGGATGTAAGCGCGGAAGCGATGCTTCTCAGCCCACGTACGCAGCGGGGCCGACTCCAGCAAACTTTTCTGGTCATCCATTTTCATTTCGCGGCGGCGAACTTCGCGCTCATCGCGCAGCTGCCGAATACCTCATGCCAAGCCGTTGAGATGATGCGGGCAACAGATTCACCGGTGTATTGGTTCCATCAACTGCACGAAAGTGCCTACGCTTCGTTAGCGTCAGCCTCGACGGAGACCTCTTCCCGCCGTAACTCGATCCTGTAGCGATTCCAAAGCCATCTGAAGGCTGTTGCTGGCTTCGTCTTCGAGGGCTATGAACCGAAACGGCTGCAGACACCCTGAGCTCGCCTTCACTCTTGGCTCGAGGATCTCCGCCATACCCTGAACAGCACCATTGTTCGTTGGGAACGCGAGCTCCACGAACTCGCCCTTGTTAAGCGGCTTCGCCAAGGCTAGCAGCCCTCCTGTAGCAGAGAGCTCGTGCAATTTGCCTCGAACCGAGGTTGTACCCGCTACACGAATCGCTACGGGAACGGCGTCATCAAGCTTCAAACGAAGAGCAGGTTGCGCTGGATTTGGTTGGGGAAAGTATGTCATGGCTGCTGACTATGGCAGCAGGGCCCTGACCCTACGAGATTACTCGAGGGCGTTGACCGAAGTCTTGCCGGCCCTGAACGAATGCGGACGCCACACAATATGCTGGACTTATCTGATGGGACCGTCGGTGACCGCTCGTTGGTAATCATGGCAAGTTACGAGCGTGAACCAGAGACTCAGACCAAACCGCGGGCTCATCATCTTTTTTGATGAATGTAGTCGCCTTCACGGTGTGCCAACCATTCTAAGCACAAGGGGAGTGCCGATTGGGGGCAAGGCGCGGACGAGAAAAGCCGCAGATTAAAAAACTACACTTTGCTAACGCCCATAATGGCGGTCGAGAAATCGAATGATCACAGGGTTTCCGAGGAGTCGAGTTTGGCCACGTTTTCCAACGCGCCGTCACTGCAAGGTAGATCGGGTAGATCGCAGCCCACCCGCGGCGTATTCTGAGGTTCAAACATCGCCTCCAAGAAAGGGCGATGATTAACGTCTTGCCCGTTGAATCGC
>JAIQFF010000061.1 GCA_020073395.1 Terriglobia bacterium | reverse complement strand
TCGACCACCAGTTGCCGCCTGCCCTTCCCCGTCAGTCGGTAAAACTTCGCACGCCGATTGTTTTCAGACGTACCCTCCTCGACCGAGATCCATCTCCTCTTGATGAGCCGGTGCAGCGCGGGATAGAGCGACCCCTGTTCCACCTGCAACACGTCGTCGGAGTTGAACTCGATTGCTTTCGCGATGGCATGGCCGTGCGTCGGTCCCAGCAGCAGTGTGCGCAGAATTAGAAGATCCAGCGTGCCTTGCAGCAACTCGATGCGTTTTTTCCGTTCTTTAGTAGACATTCTAGGTGACGATATAGCGCTTCCACTAGAATGTCAAGGTGGGCGGCTACAATATAACTCGGCAAACCGGTGGGGATTCCTTAGGTTGTCGCTTATGAGCCCCGCCCCTGATCACTTCTCAGCATAGACCTTTCGTGCCGACGACAGCATTTCCAGCACCGCGGTCTTCTCCGCCTCCGTGTTCCAATCCTGGTTCGACTTCGCGGCGTCGATCATGCGATCGATCCAGGCGATGAAATAGGCTGCGTCTTCTGTAGGCCTGGGGTGCGAACCGGCAACCGTTACGTAGATCGGGCTGGTGGTTGCATAGGGATACATATCCAGCACAGGATGCTCGGCCTTGTCGCTCCAGGCCCGCAGCAGGCACCAGCCGCTGCGCGAAACCGGAATTGTGTCTTCCACGTCAGCCGTTTCGCGGTCGCCGCTCAGCTTCAAGTCGCGCACCACCTCGCCATTGCAGATCACCTGGAGATGATCGACGGGCACAAACGAGCGCAGCCAGGCCGTGAACTTCAGTTTATTCTCGCCAGCCGGCAGAGAAATTTCTTCACCAGGCTGCTTGCCACCCAGCGAGAATCCCAGCAAGGGCCCGTTGGTGGCGAAAGTACGGCCGTGCTTGATCGAATCCAGCCAGGCGCCGATGTTGAGCGGGCCCGCGGGAACTTTGGCGTAAACCCGGTTCAATCCAACCGGTCCGCGCAAAGACGCAAAGTTGGCCATGGCATCGGTGCCGGCCGCAGTCGGCAGACGAAATCCGCAGTTGAGCAGCCGGTACCAGACAGTCGCAGTTGATTTGTGCTCCGCGAATCCGACCACCTCGATGTAATCCACCTTGCCCAATGCCAGGTCCACCGGCAGTTCATGGTTCAAGGCTGGGTCTTTGGCAGGATCGGGCACGGCGTCATAGGGATGAACGTATCCCACCAGGGCATGCTGCTCATGCGCCATGTCAGCCACATTTGCGTTGGTGGGAAATAAGCTGGCTGCGGCAGTGTTGGGATATCCGGCGTAGCCGGGCAGAATAAAATTCCGCGTGAGATTCAACAGGCCCAGGTGCCCCCAATAGCTGGTGTGAAATTCCTGACCATGCAGCAGAAGATCGGTCGCGGTCGAGGCTGGATCAGGCTTGGGGCTGAAGTATGCGATGTCCGGAATGCGCTGCTCCTTGTTGACCACCAGGTCTTCCACGATCTGCAAATTCTCTGCTGCCGCCTGCGTTACCAGGTGTGCCGGCGTGTTGCGGTACGCACCCCCATAGTTCATGTGTACGTGAACATCTCCGCTGACCCACTGCGCGCCAGCTTCTTTGGGAAGGTCGAGCGGCCGCAGATGGATCGTCACGTTGGATTTGTGCCCGGCGGTGATAGTTACCTTTTGCCGCTCGAAACTGTATTCGAAGCCCTTCATGACCTCGACTTCCGCCTGTCCGGCAGGCAGTGTCATTTCCGCGTTGCCTGAAGTGTGAAAGTAGTGGGCCTCAAACGGCCGCTCAGAGCGCACGACATTGTCGTCAGCATTCATCCAGGCGTCATCGGGAGCGTAAGCCCGGCCATCTTCACCCACGACGAAGACCCGCGCCGGTGTGGGATGTCCAGCCGGGTCCAGCACCGCAACGCTCAACTGGCCCACCGGGTTCAGATAATGCTTTTCTTTGGGGATGAGCGGGTTCTGCGCACCGCCGGGAATTGTTTGTGTCCATAAAGAAGTGTTGCCGCCGCGATTGGATATGAAAGCGATCCGCTTTCCATCCGGCGACCAGCGAGGCGCAACGCTATCGAAGTCGCCATAGGAGAGTGGGAAGGCGTCGCCACCCTCCGACGGCAACACCCAAAGCTGGTGCCACTGTTGTCCCAGATAAGACGCGTAAACGATACGTTTGCCGTCGGGCGAAAAATCCGGGCGCGCCTTCCAGGCGGTTTCTTCGTAGTGAATCTCTCGTGTTTCCGCACCGGGCTCCGCTTTCATCCGCCAGAATCCGCCGGTGCCGTAGATGTGCCCACGATTCGAAACGAAAAGAAGTTCTTTTCCGTCCGGCGACCAGGCTGGGCTGATCTCATGGTCGAATTGGCTGTAGTAATAGCGGCTGAGAGTGCTGCGATTCTCTCCGGTCAGACGCTGGACGCCTCTCAGTTCGCCGTCGCTGAATTGCGCCACGAAGATGTGAAAGTGTCCGTTGAACGATGTGGAAACGAAGGCGATCCGCTTGCCATCGGGCGAGAAACGGGGCTCGACGTTGACGGCGCCGCCCGCCGTGAGTTGCCGCGTGGCTTTCGTATCCAGATTCAGAGACCATAGTTCGACCGCATCCCTGGCATAGGTGGCGTACACGACCCAGTGCCCGTCGGATGAGCAATCAGGCTGATAGTCATAGCCGGAGCCGCTGGTCAGTTGTTCGGCCACGCTGGAGTCGACCTTCTGCCGCCACAGCGATCCGGCCATGGAGTACACCACGCTGCGGGAATCCGGTGCCCACGCTACCGCGCTCGGGCCGGTCGTGAGCTGCGGTAGGTACATCTCGCGGAAGTAGTAGGGGTGCGGCACGTCGATCTGCTTGAGCACGGGCTCGCGCTGGGCTCGAACTGGAAGAGGCGCGGTGGCCAGAAACGCGACGGCCAGCAGGAGCAGCAGTTCAATCCGGTTTCGCTGGGGCAAGGACTCCTCCGAGTCTCCGCATGATCGTACGCACTACCGTGGAACCACCGGTAAAACAATGCGTGAAGGTCGACGGCGGTCGGTGTAGATCGAGATGTTCGCTTTCTGCATTCTGGCAGATGAATTTTCGAGCTCACCGGTGTGCAGATTGCGCGAGAAATTCGGAAAGAAGGTCGCCGAAACCTGTACCCGGATGCGATGGTCCTTCCGAAAGACGTTGCTGGTGATCAGGTTGTCGAGACGCAGCTCATAGACCTGGTCCGGCGTAAGCAGTTGCCGGCCTTTTTTCAGGTCGCGATAGCTGGCGCGCAGCACGTCCAGGCCGGGGCTCATCAGATTAAACGCGGTACCGTCCGGAGCTACATCGAGCAAGCGCACCCACAAATCGGTGTCGCGACAGTCGCAGGCCAGATAAATCTGCGCGTGGATCGGCCCGGTGACTTCAGTGTCACGCTCGGCTGCGGCCGAGTCGAAAGTCAAAACATCGCGCCGCTCGGCCAAATCCCGATAGTCGTGCGCGCCCGAACTACTGTACGAGTTGACCACCGGTTTCTCCGGATCGGACAGAAAGGACACGAACGCCTTCCTCTCCCCGGGCGCTTCGGCGGACAGGCTGCCATGATTCTCCCCAGATTTCGGGTTGACCAGATAGTACGACACTGCTTTCGAAGCAGGTGGCCAGGCGTCGGCCTCGCGCCACTGATCGTCTCCCATCACAAAGTAGCGGACAGGTTTTTCCTTCTCTACTCCATTCGCGCTGCCTCGCAGATAGTGATCCATCCAGCGCAGGACAACTTCGTCGTAGTCGATCGCCGCCGCTGGTCCAAACTCGCGTTCCCCGGATTTCGATTTTGCCGTGGACGCCACGCCGTGTACCCAGGGACCGATCAGCAGATGGGTTTGAGGATCGCCAGCGTCGGCCCGGGTCTTCAGCAGGCCGGCAAAATTCGTGCTGGCACCTTCGGGGCCGTAGTTGTCGTCATACCACCCAGAAAAATTGAGTACAGCGGCGTGCACGCGGCCGTACTTGTTCCGCAGATCGCACCACTCCCACCAGGCATCGTGGTAGGGATGCGTGAGCCAGTCATAGTAGTAAGGAGCGATACCGCGCAACTCTTCCAGTTGGTCGAGTGGCATCGTGTTCAGCATCTTTGGACTGGCCTGGCTCCACGCGGCAATCGCTTCGTCAGGGGTCTTCGGGCCCGGTAGATTTCTCTTAGTCCGAACATCGGGCGCGATATTGTCCCAAATCCATTCGATCCACGACATGTCCCACAAACCGCCGGCATAGAAGAAATTCTGTGCCGAGGAAAAAGTCATGGCCGGGACCATGGCCTTGAGGTGCGGCGGGTTCTCCACTGCGGCTAACCACTGCACCGCCCCGGGATAAGAAAGTCCGAAAGTTCCAACCGCGCCATTTGACCAGGGTTGGCGCGCTGCCCACTCGATGCTGTCGTAGCCGTCGCGGCCTTCGTTCTCATAAGGGCGGAACTCGCCATCGGAAGCGTAGCGTCCTCGAACATCCTGCACCACGACCGCGTATCCGTGTTCGACGGCATGCCGAAAAGTGGTGTATTCCTCCAATGCCGGTTCTTTGCCGTAGGGTGTGCGATAAACGAGGACAGGGAACGCTCCTCCGCCACTCGGCCGAAGCAAGTCGGCGCGCAAGGTTACACCATCGCGCATGGGGACCACGACATTCTTCTCGACCACGAAATTCCCGCCCGAAGGAGACACTTGTTGGGCTGAGGCGAGAAGACTTACTCCGCAAAGCAGCGGCAGAAGGAATTTCAATTTCATGAGACGGCGTAGCCTAGCAGTTTCGCGGCGTTCAATACAAGAATCACGACAGCGCTTCGCCCGACGGCCGCTTTCTGACCACCAGCCAGTTGATCATTGCCACCAGCGCGGTGGCCAAAAGGATCAAGGATCCGCTGAGGTTCACCCCGGTAATCAATACGGCGCAAATCCCGGCACCCAACACGGCAAACAAACTTCCTACGGGAAGGCGAAACATCGCAGCTCCCGGCTGTTTGCGGCGGAACACGGGCAAGGCCGCACAAACCAGGCCGTAGTAGAGGAGACGCGCCACTGCGGACAGAGTGGCATTCCAGGTGAAGCTACCCAACAGCGCCAACAGCCAACTCAACAGGGCAAACGCAAGAATTGAAACATAGGGAGTACGGAAGCGGGAATGGACCGCCGCGAACATGGAAGGGAAGTCTCCGTTCTCAGCCAGCGCGAAGGTGATGCGCGGCACGCCCAGCATATTGGCGCTGAGATAGCCCACGACTGAAACCAGCGCGCCCACAGAAACAAAAGCGGCGCCATCATTGCCGAAAACGAGGCGCGCCACGTCCGCCAGAGGACGTTCGCTGTGCGCCGGGTCAGGCAGAATGCCTACCACCACCCACTGAATGGCGGAATACAACAGCGTGCAGGTGATCAGCGCCGTGAACAGGGCAAAGGCGGCGTCGCGCCGGGGATCTTTGGCCTCGCTCAAAGGCGTGAGCGCAGTTTCAAAGCCGCCGTAGGCGAAGACCAGTAGCAGGCAGGCTTGCAGCCAGGCGCCGACTCCGGCACCACCCGGCAATACCGGCGCTGCTTTGTGGCCTGCAAGCAGGTAGAACGAGCCCGTGATCGCCACCAGAAACAGCGGCACCAGTTTTGCCACCGTGAACACATTGCTGACCTGCGTGCTCGCGCGAACTCCGCGATAGTTGATCAGGGTCAAGACGCCGTACAGAAATGTCAGAATAAGGAATCGGGGAAGAGGTTCCTTGGCGTGCGGCCAAAACTCGCCACAATAAATGACGAACAAGTTGGAGGTGGCTGCCGGTGCAGCCAGGCGCACCAGCCAGAGCATCCAGCCCATTTCGATTCCTACAAAACGACCAAACGCGGCGCGAGCGTAGAGATAGGGCCCGCCGGCCTGGGTAAACTGCGAAGCCACCTCCGCAAAGCAGGCCATGATGACGCCGACCGCGGCTCCTGCCAGCAACACCGCCCAGGGGCTGGCCCGGCCAATGAGCCGGGCTACGTCGGCAGGCAATCCAAAAATTCCACTACCGATGATTGAGTTGACCACCAGCGCCGCCAGGCTCCATCGTCCAATGGCGCGCACCAGGCCGTATTGTTCGTTCCCGGGCAAGACGTGTTTGTAACACAGGTGTCAGCCGTCAGCTACGAGCTTTCAGCCAGGAAAAACGTAGGCGCGAGCGTTTCGCTCGTGTGGCGCCTGTTCCAGAGATGGAAGACAAAATTGATTGGATCTGCTAAAGACTGAAAACCGACGACTGAAGACTACTACGCCGCGTCGTTCTCGATTTTGATGCGCAGCGACTTCAGGAATTTAAGGTCCTGGTCGCTGATTTTGAACTCGGGATTGGTGGTCAGGGTGGTCACCAGGGAGGTCTTGTCATCGGACTTCTCGCCCGGTTTGCTTACGCCGATGGTCGCTTCCAGGACCAGAAAAATGTCATATCCGCTGTCCTTGATCTTGGAAACGACTTCAGCAATCTGCTCGCTGTCCGCCAGCGATTCGTTGATTGCCTCGCCCAGTTCTTTCATCAGCTGCTTTAATTGCTGGTCCACTTGACCCCCTGAAACGGCAGTACTCAGTTACTTGGATGCCGGATCGGGTTACCCCGGCTTCGCGACGCCACCGCCATGCTCCGTCATTGTAACCCCGAACACTGTTAAAATCGACGCTGATGGTGAATGTCTCGACAGTCCGCAAATTGAGCATCGCGGCCCGGATTGCCGCCCAGCATGCCGGACGCACCCGCACCGTAAGTGCGGTGCTGAAAGGGGCCCGCACCACCGCGGTCCATTTCGGCCGCGTGCTGCGTCAGCTCTTCCTCGAGGTCACAGGCTTTGTTTTCCTGGCTTTAGCATTCATCGGCGCGGGCGCCTTCTTTCGCGAGTACGCCCATTACCAGGCCGGCCAGACTACCTTGGGACGCGTACTAGTCGCAATTATTTTCACTCTGACCTTCACTTGGTTCGGCGCCAGCTCATTCTGGAGAGTATGGAAAAAAGGCTAGGAGCAAGGGCTGTCGCAGAGTTCGACTCAGACTCCAGAGCTGATGCAACCAGCAAAAATAGCCGCGCAGCGGTACAAGAATGCAGTCCAGGGCGCAGGCCCTGGGTAGAGTGTTGGGAAACGGGAGAGCCCAGCGGGGCGAAAGAAACGTCCGTGCCCACTAAATCGGGTTTCGCAGGATCGGAGGATCGCTATTTCCAACAAACTTAATCCCGCTAATGCGGCCCCTGCGGATCCCGAAACTTCCTCCCACATCCCCATCCGCGCCCTGTACACGCCCGCCGATCTGAAAGGTCACAACCAGGAAAGCGAGATCGGATACCCCGGCGACTATCCCTTCACTCGAGGCGTGCAGTCCACCATGTATCGGGGCCGGCTCTGGACCATGCGCCAGTACGCCGGCATGGGGGACGCCGAGGAATCGAACAAACGCTACAAGTACCTGCTGGCAAACGGTACTACCGGGCTCTCGGTAGCGTTCGACCTGCCCACTCAGATCGGCCTGGACTCCGATCACCCGCTGGCCGTCGGCGAAGTCGGAAAGGTTGGCGTGGCCATTGACTCGATCGAGGACATGCAGCGCTTGTTCGATGGCATTGATCTGACCAAAATTTCCACCTCGATGACCATCAACGCGACGGCGTCAATTCTGCTGGCGCTCTATGTCGCCGTCGCCCGCCGCCAGGGCACCGATATCCGCCTGTTGTCCGGTACCGTACAAAACGACGTTCTCAAGGAATACATCGCCCGGGGCACATACATTTTCCCCCCGGCGCAGGCCATGCGGATCATCACCGACCTGTTTGCCTGGACCAATCAGAACGCTCCCGAGTGGAACACGATTTCTATTTCCGGCTATCACATGCGCGAAGCCGGATCGACCGCGGTCCAGGAAGTTGCATTCACCCTGGCCAACGGCATTGCCTACGTGCAGGGTGCCATCGACGCCGGTCTCGATGTCGATAAGTTTGCTCCGCGGATTTCATTCTTCTTCAACGCCCACAACAACTTTCTGGAAGAGGTTGCCAAGTTCCGCGCCGCCCGCCGCATGTGGGCTGGAATCATGCGGGACCATTTCCGTGCAAAAAGCCCGCGCTCTTGGATGCTGCGCTTCCATACCCAGACCGCGGGTTCCACCCTGACCGCGCAACAGCCGGAAAACAATATCGCCCGCACCGCCTTGCAGGCGCTGGCCGCGGTACTCGGCGGCACTCAATCACTGCACACTAATTCGTACGATGAGGCTCTTGCACTGCCCACCGAGCAGGCCGCCCGCATTGCGCTCCGCACCCAGCAAATTGTGGCTTACGAGTCCGGAGTCCCACAAACCGTTGACCCGCTGGCCGGCTCGTACTACATCGAGGCCCTGACCAATGAAATTGAAACCCGCGCGTCCGACTATCTGGGAAAGATTGAAGCTCTCGGCGGCATGATCAAGGCCCTCGAACGCGGCTACGTGCAGCAGGAAATCCAGAACGCGGCTTACGAGTACCAACAGCAGGTCGATCGCGAGGAAGCGGTGGTGGTCGGAGTCAATCGCTTTGCCCTGGAGGAAGAAAAACCCATTCCCATCCAACGGATCGACGAATCGCTGGAACGCAACCAGGTCGAACGATTGCGCGCATTGCGTGCGCGCCGCAATCCCGAAGCCTGGCAGTCCTCCCTTCGGGATGTCGAAGCCGCCGCCCGCTCCGGAGAAAATCTTATGCCGCGAATCCTGGCCGCAGTCGAGGCCAACGCCAGCGTCGGCGAAATCTCCGATACCATGAGAAAAGTTTTCGGAGAGTACAAAGAAGCCGTGGTTATCTGAAACTCCTGTCATCCTGCGCGTAGTCAAAGGACCCCTGTAGCAAGTTCCCTCTCTAAGTTCTCCCGCTTTTGTCCTGCAAGGAAATGCAACAGACATCCGCAGAGGTGTTTCGCCTCCGACGGCGGGCCTTGCTCGCCCGCCCGGACGAGGGCGTCCCGGCCTACGTAAGTTTTCCCTGTGAGCGCCGGGGCGCGTCCCGAGAACCGAGGCCTGGCCTCTAGTCGGAGACTTTGTAGCCGCACGCCTGGCGGCAAGGCGGGCAATAGTAGAGACCATCGCTGCACAAGCGGATGTCAACTTGCCCTTGGCAGGAACAACAGTACTTCTCGCAATCGCACTTGTCTTCCGTCATGTCGCACTGCATGCAGTGATACTTGTTCTTGGTGGTTGTGGTCATGGGCGAACTCTAGCGCGGGTCTAGGGAAGGTGGAAAGTTCCGTTGGTAACAACTGTTCCAGGCTGCCAATCCCACGCGTTGCCCGGTCAGTTGAAGCCACCGCCGAGAGCGTGTTAGGGTAGTCAGTCTCACCATTTCAGCGGCCCAGCCACTGCTGTTGATCGAGGTTTCATTGCCCGCAGTTGAGACGACCACGCCAGCCATCCGCCAGACCGCGCTCAATTCTGTCCATCGCCAGATGGGCGCCAAGATGGTCGAATTTAACGGCTGGGGGATGCCCGTCGAATACCCGTCTGCGGGCGGCATAATGGCCGAGCACAATGCGGTACGGGCCGGCGTGGGCATTTTCGACGTCAGCCACATGGGCGACATCCGGTTAGCGGGGCCGCAGGCTCTGGCCGCAGTCCAGCACATTTCCATGAACGACGCCTCGCGTCTCGCCATCGGCCAGGCGCAGTATTCGGCGCTGCTTTATCCGCAGGGGACTTTCGTGGATGACGTGGTCGTCCACCGCCTGGGCGAATATGAGTACTTGCTGGTGATTAACGCCGGCACTCGCGAAAAGGATTTCAACTGGGTGCGCGACCACACCCGGCAGTTCGATTGTGCGGTCGAAAATCTCTCCGACGACTTCACTCAAATTGCGATTCAGGGCCCGAAGGCGGTAAGTCTGTTGCAGAAGCTTACCGACGCGGATCTCTCGACGGTAAAGTTCTATTGGGTGACGCGGGGAACCGTCTGCGGACTGAAAAATACTCTGATTGCTCGCACTGGCTACACTGGCGAAGATGGATTCGAGATCTATGTCCCCAGCGATGAACCAACCAGCGCCCGGGTGTGGAACGAAATCCTGCAGGCCGGCAAAGAATTCGGAGTGGTTCCTTGCGGGCTCGGTGCCCGCAATACGCTGCGCCTCGAAGCCAGGCTGCCGCTCTATGGCCATGAAATTTCCGATACGATCAACGTATGGGAAGCGGGCCTTGATCGTTTCTGCAAGATGGACAAGCCAGACTTCATCGGCCGGGCGTCGCTCGAGAAGGCGAAAGCTGAAGGGACAAAGCGCGAGTTGGTTGGACTGGAGATGCTGGAACGTGGCATTGCACGCGACGGTTACAAAGTCCTCGATCTGACCGGCCGCGAGATCGGCTACGTCACTAGCGGGTCCCCCGCGCCCTTTCTGAAGAAAAATATTGCGCTCGCGTATGTGCCCAAAGAGTTCGTTACCCTGGGCACCGAATTGAAAGTCGAAATCCGCGGGCAGGGCGTGAAGGCACAAGTGGTGCCAACCCCTTTCTACAAGCGCCCGAAAAAGCTAAGAACCGAGAACTAAGAACTGAAAACCAGAGACCAGAAACTAGAGACTTGAAACCAGAAAACGCAATCCCCACAGGAGCCAAACGAGAAATGTCGTTTCCCACTGACTACAAGTACACCAAAGAGCACGAATGGATCAAAGCCGACGGCAAGAATGCCACCATCGGCATTACGAGTTACGCTCAGGAGTCGCTGGGCGACATCGTTTTTGTTGATCTGCCCAAGCCTGGCGCCGACCTCAGCGCCGGTAAGAGCGCCGGAAAAGATCAATAAAGATGCGCATAGCGCCTGGATGATCAAGATCACGCTGAAAGATCCGGCTGAGCTCAACTCTCTGCTCTCTGCGGCCGACTATGAGAAGTTTGTCGCCGAAGAGGGTGGACACTGACCTATCACAACGATGATCCACCGCAACGATGACCCATCGCACCAACTCAACAATCGAAGTGGCCTAGAAGTACATCTAAAGAAGATCTATGCGCTATCTTCCTAAATCCCCCGCCGACCGGAAAGCCATGCTCCAGGCCATCGGCGCGCGTTCGATCGACGATTTATTCTCTCCTATCCCAGCGGAATACCGCCTGGAACGGGACCTCAAAGTGCCGCGCCAGATGGCTGAGTCTGAGATCGTGGACTGGTTTCGCGAGCGCTCCCGCGAAAACGGAGACACGTACGCCACCTTCCTCGGGGCCGGCGCCTACTACCACTACCGGCCGGTGATCATCGATTCTCTGGTCTCACGCGGCGAATTTCTGACCGCCTACACTCCCTATCAAGCCGAGATTTCGCAGGGCACGTTGCAGTCGATCTTTGAATTTCAGACCATGATCTGTGAGCTTACCGGCATGGAAGTCGCCAACGCTTCCATGTACGACGGTTCGACTGCCGCCGCCGAGGCCGTGATGATGGCTGTGCGTCTTACCGGGCGGCGCTCGGTGGTCATTGCGCGCAGCGTGCATCCGGAGTATCGCGAGGTGCTGACCACATATGCGCATCACCAGAACCTGCCGCTCTCCACTTCCTCGTTCAAAGAAGATGGTCGGCTGAACCTGGAAGAGCTGGAACAATCCATCACGCCGGATACAGCCTGCGTCCTGATTCAATCGCCAAACTTCTTCGGAACCATTGAAGACGCGGCCACCATCGCCGAGATCGCGCACAAGAAGGGCGCGATGCTGGTGGTGTCGATCGCCGAAGCAGTTTCCCTGGGCATTGTCGAACCTCCGCGTCAGGCGGACATAATCGCGCTGGAAGCGCAATCGTTCGGCGTGCCCCTGGGCTTCGGTGGTCCCTATTGCGGTGTCATTGCCACGCGCGAACAGTTTGTTCGCCAGATGCCCGGGCGCCTGGCCGGCCAGACCACGGACCGCAACGGCAAACGCGGCTTCGTTCTGACTTTGGCCACCCGAGAGCAACACATACGCCGCGAGAAAGCGACGTCGAATATCTGTACCAACCAGGCGCTGGTCGCGCTGATGGTCAATATCTTCATGACTATCTACGGCAAAGTCGGGTTGAAGGAACTGGCCAAACAAAATCTGGCCAAGACGGCTTATGCCGCCGCTCAATTCAGCAAGCATGCCAAGGTGCTTCTCTCCGGGCCGCCGCGTTTCAACGAATTCATAGTGCAGACCAGCGAAGATCCCTACGCCATCAACAGCCGCCTTCTGGGACACAAAATAGTAGGTGGGCTTCCCTTGAAGAAGTTTTATCCCGAGCTGGGCAACGCCGCGCTGTGGTGCTGCACCGAGCTGACCACGCGCAGCGCGATTGATACCGCGGTTGGGCTGGTGGCCGAAAGCGAGCGGTCGGTGCGCTCGGCAAGGGAAGAAGTCGATGTGCAGGAGGTGGCGCCGTGAAGCATATGACCCGCAAGGCCACCCGCCACGTCAGCCAGAATGAAGGCTTGATCTTCGAGAAGTCGTCATCCGGAAAAGCAGCCTGGAAGCTGCCTCCCCTGGATGTCCCGGAAGTTGACGCTTCCGCCCTTCTGGGGGTCTCCGAAAGGAAAGACCTGGGCAACATGCCGGAAGTGAGCGAAATCGAAATCATCCGCCACTTCACCCGGCTCTCCACCTGGAATTACGCCATCGATCTCGGCATGTATCCGTTGGGCTCATGCACCATGAAGTACAACCCGCGGGTGAATGAGCTGGTCGTGCGCCTTGAAGGCCTGGCCAACGGGCATCCTTACCAGCCCGAGCGGATTTCGCAGGGCGCGCTGCGCATTATCAAGACTCTGAGCGAATGCCTGATTGAAATCACCGGCATGGATGCCATCACGCTGCAACCCGCCGCCGGAGCGCACGGCGAGCTCACCGGATTGCTCATGGTCCGCGCCTATCACGAGTCAAAGGGCGATCCCCGCAAAAAGATCCTGATCCCTGATTCCGCGCACGGCACCAACCCCGCGACCGCGGCCATGGTCGGTTACTCCGTAGAGAACCTGAAATCCAATGCCCAGGGCATGGTTGATGTGGCCGCGCTCGCGGCCCAGATGAACCAGGACGTCGCGGCGCTGATGCTCACCAACCCCAACACCCTGGGAGTGTTCGAGCAGGAAATCCACAAGATTGCAGAGATCATGCATGCCAAGGGCGGCTTGCTCTACATGGACGGCGCCAATATGAACGCCCTGGTGGGAAAAGTCCGCCCTGGCGATTTCGGCGTCGACGTGATGCATCTGAACCTGCACAAGACCTTCTCCACCCCTCACGGTGGCGGGGGGCCCGGCTCCGGTCCTGTGGCTGTGAAAAGCAAGCTCGAACCATTTCTGCCCACGCCCGTCCCGGTGACCAAGCCAGACGGTACCCTGGGTTTCGAATATGACCGGCCACAATCGGTAGGCCGGGTGCGCGCGTTTTACGGCAATTTCGGAATGTTCGTGCGCGCTCTCGCCTACATTCTGGCCAACGGTCCTGACGGCTTGCGCCAGACCACAGAAGACGCCGTGCTCAACGCTAACTACATTCGCAAGGGCCTCGAAGGGGTGTACGATCTGCCCTATTCCACGCCCAGCATGCATGAAGTCGTCTTCAGCGATAAGCTGCAAGCCAAAAAAGGCGTAAGGACGATGGACCTCGCCAAGCGCCTGATCGACTACGGATTCCATCCCTACACGACCGCCTTTCCGCTGATCGTGCCCGGCGCGTTGATGATCGAACCGACGGAGAGTGAGCCCAAGGAAGAGTTGGACCTCTTCGTCGAAGCCATGAAGTCGATCGCTGAAGAAGTTGAGGAAGATCCGCGAACCGTGCTGGACGCGCCTCATTCCACACGCGTGTCCCGCCTGGACGAAACCGCAGCCGCCCGCAAGCCTGTGCTCAGGTGGAAACCAGGGTCTTAACCACTGAGGACACAGAGGACGCGGAGGGTGGTTCGCCTTGTACCATGCGCCGGATCCCATCACGCAGATGCACCACATTGAAATTCATCAACAGGCCGACATACTTCCCGCTCAGCTTTAAGAAAGTAATAAGTTGTGCCAAGTGCACCGGCGTAATAGCGTCCACTGCCTTAATTTCAACCACGACGGTGTTCTCTACCAGAATGTCCACTCTAAAACCCAGATCGATCCTTTCGCCGTCGTAATTCACCGGAAGAGGAAGCTGCGAGGCGGTCCGCAAGCCGCGCTTTCTCAGTTCGTGGACCAGGCAAGCCTCATACACGCCCTCCAGTAATCCGGGCCCCAGAGCGGTATGGACCTTCATGGCAGAATCAACCACCGCACCGCTGATTTCATTGAAATGCATACACTCTGTGTCCTCCGTGGTTCTACTGGAAAGGCCGCCACTAGTATGTGACGTTCGTCACATGATTAAGGAGATGCGTCACAAAGAACTCCTCTGCGTCCTCCGTGTCCTCTGTGGTTAAATCCTTGCAGCCGTGCCCGAAAAGCCTCCAGGTCTTTTCTCATCGCCCGAAAAGCGCAACGTCATTCTGTGTCTCCTGCTGGTGGTAGCGACACTGGCGCTGTACAACCCGGTCAACCGCCACCCCTTTGTTAACTATGACGACGACCGCTACGTCACAGAGAACCCGCACGTCCATAGCGGCATGACCTGGCCCACGATCACATGGGCCCTCACAGCCACCGAACAGGGAAACTGGCATCCCCTTACCTGGCTGTCGCACGCCCTCGACTATCAACTGTTTCACCAGAATCCCGCCGGACACCATTTCACCAGCCTGCTCATTCACGCCTCGAACGCTGTCCTTCTATTCCTGTTTCTAATGTATGCCACCGGCCGCCCGGGGCCGGGCCTATTCGTGGCCGTGCTCTTTGCGCTTCATCCCATCAATGTCGAGTCGGTCGCATGGGTAGCGGAGCGCAAGAATGTCCTCAGTACGTTCTTCTTTTTCGCGGCGCTCATCGCTTACGGTTGGTATGCACGGAAGCCCGGCTGGCGCCGATACCTGGCGTTCACCGGCTTGTTTGTCTTGGGGCTGATGTCGAAACCGATGGTGATCACTCTCCCGTTCGTGCTCTTGCTGCTGGACTACTGGCCGCTGGGCAGGATTCAAGGGGGCTCGTCCAATACGCTGGCACAAGCGCCGATATCGAAGCTTATCGTCGAGAAATTACCCCTACTCGCGCTTTCCGCCGCCAGCGCGGTAATCACGATGCAGGCGCAGCAGGCCGGAGGAGCCATGCGTTCCACGGCGCAGTTCTCGTTCGGCGTGCGTCTGGAAAATGCAGTTGTGGCGTACGCCATGTATTTGTGGAAGATGGTTTGGCCGTCCCATCTGGCTCCAATCTATCCCCATCCCGGAGATTCTCTGGCCGCGTGGCAAGTGGGGACATCAGCCCTGGTGCTGCTGGCGGTGACTGGCGTGGCGTTGAAGTTCCGGTCGAGGCGATATCTGCTGACGGGCTGGTTGTGGTTTCTGGGGACTTTGGTTCCGGTGATCGGACTGGTGCAAGTCGGTGACCAGGCTATGGCCGACCGCTATGCCTACATTCCGCTCATCGGAATTTTTGTGATGATTGCCTGGGGGGTCGCGGACCTGGCTGATTCGAAACGAATCGGTCTTAGCGCACGCGTGATTCCAGCGGCGTGCATTCTGCTCGCACTCGCTTTCGCCACCAACCGGCAGCTGGGTTACTGGTCGAGCAACTACGATCTCTGGACGCACGCGCTCGCGGTGACCGACAGAAATTTCATCGCCCAGGACAACCTGGGCGGCGCGCTCCTTTGGCTGGGCAAACCCGATGAAGCCTATTCACATTTCCAGGCCGCCGCGCAGATCAATCCGCTCGATCCCATGAGCCGGTCCAACCTGGGTGCCTACCTGCAGGAACATGGAAAGCTGGCCGAAGCCATTGAGCAGCACAACCGCGTCATCAGTCTAACTTCGGATGCGGGCCTGCTCGCCTCCACTTACGCCAATCTGGGCGCCGCCTATCGCCAGTTCGGGCAAGATGAAAAGGCTCGCGCGAGTTATGACCAGGCCTTGCAGCTGAATCCGGACCAGTACAACGCGTACCTGGGTCTGGGTGAGTTGCTGGAAAAGCAAAACCGGCTGGATGACGCGATCAACAGCTATTCAAAATCGGTCGAGTTGCGTCCTACCGACACGGGATTTCTGCTGTTGGGTCATGCTCTTGAGAACGCTGGCCGTCGCCCAGAAGCGTTGGCCGCCTACCGGGCTGCGTTGAAACTCTCACCCGATCTGCCAGAAGCCCAGCGTGCGGTGGACGCGCTGTCCGAAAAAGCGCGCTGACTTCCACCGCCGCTGGCCCAATTCCATCGCCTCTATTTTTTCTCGCTGATGTCCACCGAAGCGCGCGTTTTCTCCCAGTCCAGATGCATTGCGCAGGTCGAGCCGGTCTGATCGTAGCCGATAGTGAAATTCTCCACCGGCGAAGGCAGTTGCGACACTCGCATGTCCACGCGAGTAAAATCCTCTCCCTCGCCCGGATAAGGAATACCCCACTCCCCGGTCTTCTTGCTGATGATCAGGACCCATTTGTCGGCGTTGGGAAGGGTAAAAATTGTATAGCTCCCCGCTGGAACATCCTTGCCCCCGATATTCAGGTTGGTGTCTGTGACCAGCGTGGTGGCATCATTAGCGCCGGTTCGCCATACTTCACCGTAAGGTACCAGTCCGCCGATTATCTTGCGGCCTTTCATGCGCGGGCTGGAGTAGTCAGTCTTGATGGTCTTACCGTCGCTGAACTTGCACTGGGCCTGCGCCGCCGGGCTGGGACGCTTGCTCGGGTCCTGGGCACAGGCGAACAGAGCGAACACGGGCAACAATAGGACGACGATTGCGATGCGAATTTTCATGGATCTCTCCTTGAGTAATTAGCTTCTGGCTTCTAGCAAGAGTCAGTAGCCAGAAGCCAGCAGCTAGCAGCTGCGTCTCCTAAGAGCTTTGACGTAACTCCGAAAACCTGGACAGCAGGACGCCCGCAATTATGCTCCACCCCACCCACCCGATACAATCGAGCCATGCCGGTATTCGATGAAATGCGGGAAGAACTGGAACACTACGAAACCATGATGGGCGTTCCGCGCGGACGACTGGCGGTGACCATGGACATGATCACCGACGCCATGGCGCTGGTCGGCCAGCACGGCGTCTATTGCCAGAGCCAGCGCTGGCCGGGCAAACCGGTCCTCGACATCCAACTCGTGATGAAGGGACTTACGGACGCCAAGGAACTGATTCAGAGCGTGATGGCAGAATTGAGCCAGCAGCCGAAGGAGACTGGCTGAACAGCGACAACGCCTGCACCGCCTTTCACTTTACTGGCGCCTGCCCGGGCGCCGCTCCGCTACTTCGTACGCGCCAGCTTCTGATCGAAAAACTTTGCCATCAGTTCGAGACACTCTTTGGTCTCGGGAAGCTGGAAGTGATACCAGAATGCATGCGGCAAGGCCTCAAACACAACCAGCTGCGCATCGTTCCCGGCGGCAAGCAGGGCGCGATGAAACAGAGCTGTATCACTTAGCAGTAAATCGCGAGTGCTGGTCACCAGCAGGCTCGGTGGCATTTCTCTGAGGTCCGCAAACAGCGGCGACAAAACGGGATCTTTGCGGTCAGTGGCGCCGGGATAAGGATCGTCGGGTGGCCGCTTGGGGTCGCTGGGCTGCAATTGGCCGGGAAGCCCATCCAGAGCAAAGATTTGACGCGAATCGCTGGGGCGGCTGAAGTCAGTCAAGGCCGAGAAAATGCCGAGCGCCGCCGGAAGTGGCAGTCCCAGCTTTTTAAGGCGAATAGTAACTTCGCAAGTCAGAATGCCTCCCGCAGACGTGCCGAAGATTCCGACGGCCTGGGGCTTGTAGGTTTTCAGTAACTCCCGGTAAACCGCGACCACATCGTCCACCGCGGCCGGGAAAGGATTCTCCGGGGCCAGCCGGTAGTACACGGAGACGACCTTGATCTTTGCGAGGTTTGCGATGGGGATGCCTTCGATGAGCGATCCCGAGTCGGAAACGAACCCACCGCCGTGCAGGTTGATGAGCACTCGCCCGCGATTGACCTCCGGTGTCACGAGCGGAGTAATGATGTCGGTACGAACGCCGGCGATGCTGGTCTCTTCGACATTCACGGGATAGAGCTTGCGCGCCTCGGCGGAGTCCCACTTGCGCCAGGCATCGGTCGCGATCCGTCTTTCAGCCAGAGTCTGGGGTTGGGATTTCTTCGTCGTCAGTGAGGCCAGCCACTTCTGCGCCTCCGGGCTGACGGTGGACGGCATGGGAACGACACGGGTGAGGTGCGCCGTGCCGTCGGCATCGAACGTAGCGGAGTCCGCGGATGGGGTCGAATTGGACTGCGCGGCCGCCAGCCCGCAGAGCGCGAGCCCAACACACGCGACACGGCAAGTGTTGAGAATTGTCATCGCGATACTTGCAACAGATTGCGGAGAACGGTTTCCCCGTGTGCGGGGCGGACACTCTTGTCCGCCGCCTCTGAAGCTGAACGTGGTTTAGTCCTGACAGCCTTTGCTTGAAGTCTTGGGACCCCTGAATACCAGGATTCAAAGGTCAAAAGCGGCGGACAAGATTGTCCGCCCCACACGATCTGCTACGCCAGCGTGTACTTGCCTCGCTCAATCACTTTCTGCGCGATCTGCTGCCGCAGTGCAATGGTGTTGAACGGTTCGTGCTTCACCAGGCGGCGCAGGATCGCCAATTGTGTTCGCAGCATGTCACCCTCAGCCACCGTCGCGACGATCTTCTTCGCCGCCGCTTCGATCTTGTCCATGGCTTGCGAGAGGTACACCCGCGTCATGGCGATGGCAAACGCCGCTGCCGCTTCGCCCCTCTGTTGCAGCATCTTTTGCGCCCGCAGCACGGCTGACTCCATGGCATACGTCTCGATCACCATGTCGGCGATAGCCCCCATCACTTCCTGCTGGTCCTGTATCGCCTGCATGTATTTCTGGGTTGCAGCCCCGGCCGCAAACAGGCCCAGCTTCTTGGCCTGCGCTACCAGTTTGCGCTCTTCCGCCAACGCACCTTCCAGTTCTTCTCCGACGCTGGGGCCGGCGAGCACCTCGTCCATCAGTTTCTTGATCGCCGGCATCAGCGGCAACTGTCCTGACATGGCACGTTTAAGCAGAAAGCCGGTGATGATCAGCCGGTTGATTTCGTTGGTGCCTTCGAAGATGCGATTGATACGCGCATCGCGGTACGCGCGTTCGGCCGGGTATTCTTCGACAAAACCGTAGCCGCCGTAGATCTGCACGGTCTCGTCCACCACGTAATCGATCATCTCCGAGCCCCAGACCTTGAGGATGGAGCATTCCACCGCGTACTCTTCGATCGCCTTGCGAGTTTCTTTGGCGGCATCGGCGCTGCCCTTGTCCACTTCGTTGAGCGCCACATCCATCATGCCGACGGTGCGGTAGACCAGCGCCTCGCCGACGTAAATCAACGTTGCCATGTTTGCCAGCTTCTCGCGCACCAGACCGAAGTCAGCGATCACTTTGCTGAACGCCTTGCGCTGCTTGGCATAGGCGATGGCGTTTTCCAGCGACACCCGCGCTCCACCGACGCACATGGCACCCAGCTTGAAGCGCCCCACGTTGAGGATATTAAAAGCGATGACGTGGCCCTTCCCGATTTCGCCCAGCAGATTTTCAACCGGGACCTTGCAGTCGTTAAGAATCAGGGGACAGGTGGAAGAACCGCGGATGCCCATCTTGTGCTCTTCCGCGCCGATCGAGAATCCCGGAAAAGTTCTTTCCACCAGAAATGCGCTGAACTTTTCGCCGTCCACCTTGGCGAACACCGTGAACAGGTCGGCAAAGCCCGCGTTGGTGATCCACATCTTTTCGCCATTGAGGATGTAGTGCTTGCCGTCGGGCGAGAGCTGGGCCCGAGCGCGGCAGTGCAGCGCGTCGGAACCGGAAGACGCCTCCGACAACGCATATGCCCCGACGATCTCACCGGCGGCCAGTCGGGGCAGATATTTCTTCTTCTGTTCTTCCGTGCCGAAGTAAACGATTGGCAGCGTGCCGATACCGGAATGCGCGCCCCAAGTGGTGGCGAAGCCGGCATACTTGGCGACGTTATCGGCGATCACGGCGGCGGTGACTTTGTCCATTTCCAGGCCGCCGTAAGCCTCAGGAATTTCGACGCCGCTGAGTCCCAGGTCTCCGGCCTTTTTCAGCAAGTCGCGAGTGATGGCAAAATCCTTGTGTTCCATCTTCTCGGCATTAGGCAGGATCTCGTTGATTGCGAACTCTTCTGCGGTCTGCCCAATGAGTTGGTGCTGCTCTGTAAAATCCTCAGGAGTAAAGACTTGGTCAACTTTGGGCTCTTCGAGCAGGAAGCTGCCACCGGAAGTTCTGGTGCTGGGAATTGCGTAAGTCGTAGCCATGGTTACCTCCTAAAAGCCAATTCCACCCCGGAGCCTCAGAGACGCCGGGCGGGGAACTCGCTTGGGATTATTGTACTTTATGTCAGGTGGCGAAACGGCCAGTTTGCCAAGCCGCAAACAGCGGAATTTGAAGTCACGGCGACAACCTGACCAGCTCGTATCATCAAATTTCTTTTCAGCAACTCCGCGTCTCCGTGGTTAATTGAGGTTTTCGAAGATCCCCGCAGCCCCCATCCCCCCGCCGACGCACATGGTCACCATCCCGTAGCGTGCATTGCGCCGCTTCATTTCGCGGATGATGGTGGCGGTCAGCTTCGCCCCGGTGCATCCCAACGGATGTCCCAACGCAATCGCTCCTCCATTTGGATTCACCCGCTCCGGATCAAGCCCGGCTTCTGTGATCACAGCCAGCGATTGCGCCGCGAAAGCCTCGTTCAATTCGATCACGTCGATGTCAGAGAGTTTAAGCCCCGCAATCTTCAGGGCTTTCGGGATCGCAAACACGGGCCCCAGTCCCATTTCTTCGGGTTTGTATCCCGCCGTAGCAAAAGAAAGGTAACGGACCAGCGGCTTGATTCCCAGCGCCGCAGCCCGTTCTGCCGACATGACAACCGCAGCGGCTGCTCCGTCGGAGGTTTGGGAGGAGTTGCCGGCGGTCACCGTTCCCTTGGCGTGAAAGACCGGCCTGAGGGCGAGAAGAGCCTCAAGCGAAGTATCAGCCCGCGGCCCCTCGTCCACCTTGAAGACAATTTCCTGCCGCTTCGGTTTCGACCCGTTCGGTGTAGTGAAGCTCACATTCACCGGTACAGTTTCATCGGCAAACTTCCCCTCCTGGATGGCAGCTAGCGCCTTCTGATGACTGCGGAGCGAAAATTCGTCCGCCGCCTGCCGCGTGATGCCGAAACGCTGCGCCAATCGTTCGGCGGTCAGCCCCATGGTGAGATACGCGTCAGGATAGTGGTCAACCAGCCACGGGTTCGGCGATATCTTGTGCCCGCCCATGGGAATCATGGACATCGATTCCGTTCCGCCGGCCACAATGATCTCCGCGCCGCCGCTCATGATGCGCTCGGCCGCCATGGCAATCGCCTGCAGCCCGGACGAACAGAAGCGATTGATGGTAATCGCGGAAACCTCGACCGGCAATCCAGCCCGCAGCGCGGCAATGCGGGCAACGTTCATCCCTTGCTCGGCTTCAGGCATGGCACAGCCCAGGATCACGTCTTCAATTTCTTTGGCATCTACTTGCGGCACGCGCTCCAGCGCGCCTTTGATGGCGGTGGCGGCCAGTTCATCAGGACGGGTAGCGCGCAGTGTGCCCTTAAACCCGCGTCCCACAGGAGTACGAACGGAGGAGACAACGACGACTTCTCTCATAACGGTTTTCCGGGGGCTGGTAAGAACCAGTCTAACACTAGCTATCGCGTCCGGGCGGAAGGACAAAAGCAATCAGCATCTGTACGCATGGCAATCCCGATTGGCACCTCGACCATTCCATTCCCCTCGCAGCAGGGCCTTTTTGCCATTGCCATGCATAACACGTATCGTTACACTATACAAGGTGATCAAGAGCTTTCACCACCGGGGAATTGAAAAGTTCTTCCACACGGGGTCGAAGGCAGGGATTCAACCGAAGCATGCCGCCAAGCTTCGCCTGCAGTTGTTTGCGCTTGACAACGCCAGGCGGCCCGGCGACATGAACGCCCCGGGCTGGAACTTGCATCCTCTGGCCGGAAAGCTTCGTGACCGTTGGGCTGTTTGGGTCAGCGGGAACTGGCGTCTGACTTTCAGGTTTGACGGCGAGGACGTGATCCTCGTTGACTATCAGGATTATCACTAGGAGTTCTCTATGCGCATGCACAATCCGCCGCATCCCGGACAGGTTCTCCGCGAGTACCTCGGAGGCATGGCGGTGTCGGCGGCAGCTGCACACCTGCAGGTTACCCGGGTGACTCTGTCGCGAGTGCTGAACGGCAAATCGGGCATCTCCGCCAACATGGCCCTCCGGCTGGGAGCTGCCTTGGGCACTTCGCCTGACCTCTGGATCAACATGCAAGCCCAGTATGATCTCTGGAGGGCTAGGCGAGGCAGGCAACCAGCAGTTCGGCGTTTCCCGCAGGTGTCAGGGATTGATCAAGGGGACCATAATTTGACCACCTAGCCAGACGCCCTCGTCTGGGCGGGCGAGCGAAGCTCGCCAGTGCGGACTACGTCCGCCAGGCAGCTGCGGACAATTGTCCCTACGTAATGCATCAATTCCGCAGCGTCTTGCCCGTCTTCAGCGTGTACTGAATTCGCTCCTGCGTCTTCCTCTCGCCGCACAGCGACTTAAACGCCTCGCGCTCCAGGTCCAGAATGTACTGCTCGCTCACCGGCGTCCCCGAAGTCACATTGCCGCCGCACAGCACTTCTGCAACTTTGGTGGCGATCTTCACTTCGTGGTCGGAAATGTACTCCCCTTGCCGCATGATGTGCACTCCCAGCCTCAATGCCGCCAGGACGTTTTCTCCGGGCGCTGGGATATCGGTGCGGGGTTGCGGGGGTTCGTATCCGGCGCGAACCAGCTCCAATGCGCGCGCCTTGGCATCGGCCAGCACGCGCTCCCGGTTCATGGTGATGTTGTCGGACTCCTGCAGGAAACCGAGTCCGCGCGCTTCGGGGGCGGAGGTCGCGACCTTGCCTGTGGCGATGGTTTCGAAGGCCTTCTTCATGGCCTCGATGAGTTCGATGGACTCGCCGCGCCCCGGACGAATCGTCGCCGCACTGTCCACCGCGCGCAGCAGCATCTCTTTGCAGCCGCCTCCTCCCGGCAAAAGGCCGACGCCAACTTCCACCAGTCCGGCGTAGAGTTCGGCATGCGGCTGGCGAGCTACGGCGTGCAGTGAGATTTCAGTTCCGCCGCCTAAGCACAGCCCGAAAGGCGCTACCACCACCGGTTTAGTCGAGAACTTGATGGCCTGGGTCATGCCCTGAAACTGGCGGATGGCGAGATCAACCTCGTCCCACTCTTCTTCCTGGACAGACATAAGCAGCAGCATGACGTTGGCGCCGACCGAGAAGTTGTCGGCGTCGTTGGTGATGACGAAACCGTCGAATCCATCGCCGGGGCCGCCCGGCTTCATGGTTTGAGTAATAAGGCTGACTATGTCGCCGCCCAGTGAGTTCATCTTGGAATGAAACTCGATGCAGGCGACTCCATCACCCAGATCGATCAGCGATGCCCCGGAGTTTTCCTTGACCACACCGTTGGATTTCTTTGCCACCCCGACTGACCACACGCCTTCAGGAACTTTCACAGGTTCGTACTTCGCCGTCTTCAAATCGAAGTAGGACCGGCCCGAACCGGCCTTGGGATCGTCCTGGTACCAGGATTTCTTCCCCGCTGTGAGCAACTGTTCGACGTTTGCCGCGACTGGACGGCCTTCCTTTTTCATGCGGGCCACAGTCGCCTCAAGGCCGGCGGCATCCCAAAGTTCGAAGGGGCCCAGCTTCCAGTTGAAGCCCAGGCGCATGGCGCGGTCGATCTCCACGATGGAATCTGAGATTTCGGGAACCCGATTGGCAGAGTAGTTCCACAGATCGGAAAGAACAGACCACAAAAATGCGCCCGCTTTGTCCCCTTTCTGTGGGCTGCCCTCAAGGCCAAGCAATGTGCGCAGGCGCGCCCCCGGATCCTCGATGTTTTTCGCCAGGTCGAGAGCTGGGAACTTGGGTTTCTGACGGGGCCGATACTCAAGCGTCTTCCAGTCGAGTGCGAGCCGTTCCTCTGCCGATTTGCCGGCATCTTCGGGCGAGGATGCCCGCCTTCCACTCTTCTTGTAAAAACCGCCCTTGGTCTTGTCCCCCAGCCACTTGCGTTCCAGCATTTGCTTGTAGAAGTCAGGCAGCTTGCTGGTGTGGGGCAGGCACTCCTGCCCGCCTGCTTTCTCCATGTTCCCGACCACATGACCCAGAATGTCGAGCCCCACCAGATCAATCGTGCGGAAAGTTGCGGACTTCGGCCAGCCGACTGCATCCCCCGTCAACGCATCCACATCCTCGATGCTAAGGTCCATCTCCTGCATCAGCCGCATCACGTTGAGCACAGAAAACGTGCCGATACGGTTGGCGATGAAGTTGGGTGTGTCCTTGGCGAACACCACGCCCTTGCCGAGATTCACGTCGCTGAAGTGGGCGACGGCCTCGAGGGCAGCGCGGCCGGTTTCCGGTGTAGGGATAATCTCCAGCAGCCGCATGTAGCGCGGCGGATTGAAAAAATGCGTACCGAACCAACACTTGCGGAAATCGTCGGAAAAGCCTTCGGCGATCTTTGCCACCGGCAGGCCACTGGTGTTTGTGGTGATGATCGTCCCCGGCTTACGGATGGCTTCCACCTTCTTTAAGAGCGCTCGCTTGAGGTCGAGATTTTCGACGACGGCTTCGATGATCCAGTCCACCTCGCTCAAGCGCTTGAGGTCATCTTCAAAGTTCCCGATGGTGACCAGGCGCGCCAATCCAGGTTCGTAGAAAGCCGCGGGCTTGGATCTCTTGGCCGCCTCCAGGCCGGCGGCGGCGATTTTGTTCCGGGCAGGACCGTCGGCATCAGGAGGAACGATGTCGAGCAGATAACTGGGGACGCCGGCATTGGCAAAGTGGGCGGCGATGCGTGCGCCCATGGTTCCGGCGCCGAGAACGGCAACTTTATGAATTCGCTTCATGGAAAACCTCTGAGGGACGACGGAACCACAATATAGGCAGCGCGAGTCAATTCATGTGTGGGGCGGACACTCTTGTCCGCCGCCTTTGACCTTGATTCTCTTGGTTGTGGTTTTTAGTCTATCCAGTCAACGTCAAAGGCGGCCAACAAAAAAGTGTACTCCGATATCCGGGGCTCTGCTAGGGCACCTTATCGATAGCCCACTCGTCTTTGCCGGCCCGAACGACAATGATTTGCGATTTCTGGGTTCGGCCGGACCGGTTCGACTCTGAGTCAGAAATAAAGAAAGTGACCGGAAAGGCGTAGCGCCCGCCTTTCAGCTTTCTTCCTCGCGCGATTTCGTAAGCCGCATCGTTTCCGGAAGAGAAGAAACTGTCCGTGCGCTCCTGCGAGCTGCTCTGTTTCGCAGCATCGGTAAGCATGAGCAGCCCAGTTTCGTGGTCCTGGTTCTGCCAGGCCTGCAGAAAGCGATTGGCCGCCGCCAGGGCAGAACTGTAGCCGCGATCAGGGACGGCAAGGGACGACGAATGCTTGTTCCTGGCGGCGGTCGGCGTGGACAACCACGGTGCCACCGAAAGAATGATGAGCGGGAAGGCAAGATGCATTCCCGACAGCCGGCGAGACGTCGGCCCTGCAAGTTCACTGTTCACACTTAAATTATGAGGGAAGGCAGAAATTACTCCAAGACACCACCGAGGTTCTCTCTTGCAGCCTGCGATCCGGAAGAACGAGGAGGACGGGCGTCCCCGCCCGTCGCACGCGGGCGAGGGCGCCGGCGCCACACTAAACTTATGAAATCAATTTGGCTAGGGCAAAGGCCGCGGCTGCCGCCACACTGCCGATCACCATCGTCTGCAACGCACTGCGCCCTGGGCCAGCTCCCGTATAACGACCCTTCATGTAGCCAAAGATGCCGAGCGCGGCCATGGTCACCACCGCCGAGTAGGCAAGCCCGTGCACGGCACTGGAGAGAAGGATATAGGGCGAGAGTGGAATCATGCCGCCCGCAACATAAGAGGCGGCGATGGTGGCAGCGCTGGTTACCGCGCGGCGCGGGTCGGGCTCTTCCAGACCCAGTTCGAAGCGCATCATGAAATCCACCCAGGCGTCGGGACGGCGGCTGAGCGCTTCGACGACCGGCGTACTTTCCGCTTGAGTCATGCCGTAGGACTGGAAGACGCGTCCCACTTCGGCCATCTCTTCTTCAGGAATTTCCTTGATCTCCCGATATTCGCGCGCCCGTTCCTGCTCGTAGTGTTCGGCGTCGCCGCGGGCGGCCAGATATCCGCCCAGGCCCATGGCGATGGAGCCGGCCGCGATCTCAGCCAGCCCGCCTACCACGATGAGCCGGGTGTTTTGCACCGCGCCTGAAAGTCCGGCGGCCAGAGCGAAGGGCACCGTAAGGCCATCGGCCATGCCGATGACTACGTCGCGCACCAGATTGGTGGCCATGAAGTGGGTCTCGACATGTTCATGCGGCATGATCAGACCTCCGGATGAGATTGCAGATATTTTTGGGCCCGCCGGACCACATCCCGTTCGCCCCGATACGCCAGCTTGCGCGGTGCTTCCTCCAGCGGAATCCAGAGCGCACGCTTTACCTCCGCCCGCATCTCACGCGAAACATCATCAATTTGGCCGGAATGATAACGCAGCAGGAAGAACGAAACGATCTTGAACACCCGCTGCCCGTCTCCCCAGGAGCGCACATAAACGTACTTGATGTCTCCCAGCTTGGTGATCGGCGTGGCGATCAGTCCCGTCTCCTCGCGCACCTCGCGCAGGGCCGCCTCCTCGGACTTCTCGCCCGGATCCACCAGCCCTTTGGGCAGGGCCAATACCACTTTTTGTGAACTTTTCCGTGCGGGGCGCGCCGAAGAGGCGTCGCTTTGGGGCTCAATGACGGCCATTTGCCAGCTCTCGCCGGCCCTTTGCACCACCACCCCTCCGGCGGAGATTTCCCGAACCATGGCCCCCAAGTTAACAGGATTGTTGGAGTTAGTCACCGGGACCACACCCAGCGCGAGGCCTTCCACAAGTAACACCCAGGTGAGGACCGACGTGCCTGGAACTATTCTCCGGGAACTGGCATCTTAGCTGCTAAGTAGTGGTGGTGGACCGCGTAAGACCGGGGCGGGTGAAATGAGGTTCCGGTGAAGCATCTGGGCAAGATCATTCGTTCGGTGCAGGCCTTCGGGCGTGGCCTGTCAAGCCTGTCCGGGCCGGAGCCATCGCAGCCGTCCGGCTCCATTGGACTGGCTCTCGGCGGCGGCTTCGCTCGCGGCATCGCCCACATCGGCGTGCTCAAAGTCCTCGAAGAAGAAAACATTCCGGTGAGTGTGGTAGCCGGCACCAGTGTCGGAGCGCTCATCGGCGCAGCCTACTGCAGCGGGGTTACCATCCCTGAGCTGGAGCAAATGTCCGCCCGGGTGCGCTTCAAGGACTTTGCCCGTTGGACTCTGTCGCGTTACGGATTTGCCAGCAATGAACGCATGATCAAGTTCTTAAGCAGCATTCTGAAGGTCAAGACATTCGAAGAATTGCAGATTCCCCTGGCCGTGACTGCTACGGATTTTTCTACCGGCGCGGGAGTCGTGTTCCACTCCGGACCTCTGGTTGACCCGGTGCGCGCCAGTTGCGCCTACCCGGGAATGTTTCTCCCGGTAAAGATTCGCGGGCGTCTGCTGGTGGATGGCATGCTGGCCCACGCCGTACCCACGGTTCCGCTGCGACACATGGGCGCGCAGCGAGTGCTGGCGGTGCATCTCAGGGGAACCTGGACCAACGGCGATACCGGTCCTCGACATCTGTTCGATGTGATCGGCCAGTGCTTCGCCATTGCCCAGGAGATGAACTGCGGAGTCTGGAAGGCAGCCGCCGACCTGGTCATCGATCCCGATGTTAACGGCTATAAATACGACGACTTCGAGCGCTCCGCCGGATTAATTCGAGCGGGAGAGACTGCAACCCGCGCCGCATTGCCGGAAATCCGCAAGTGGCTACAGCAATCCGCACCTGACCGAAAACTGCAAGCCGCTCGCATGAACCAGCCTGCCCCAGAGCTAGCAAAGTAGCCCGTTCATCTGGCAGGCAGATGGCCTGTCGATGAATCCGAAAAGTCAAATCTGCCTCGGGCCCTGGGGCAAGAGTTTGCCCCGGTTCGTCGCGCGAATCCATTGTCAATCCCAAGGTCGCACGCTAGCATGAGCAGCATGCAGGAACACCGCTTCCGGCAAAGACTCGAACAGGAATTCCGGATGCGCCGGGAGAAAAATCCACGGTACTCGTTGCGCTCGTTTGCCCGTTTCCTGGGTGCCGACCACTCCGTGATTTCGCAGATCCTCCGTGCCATCCGGCGAACCCCGCCGTCCCAGATTCGGAAGTGGGGACGAAAGCTAAAGATGTCCCCGGAAGAAGCCGCGGCCTACATCGCGGCTGAGCATCTGCCCGACGCCGCGGAGACCAGCAGGCTGGAGCAACTACGCCATTGGACTGCGGAGGGTTTGAGCCTTGCCACCACACCTGTTCACTGGCAGATTCTGCGCCTGTCGCGTATGCCCGGTTTCCACGCCGATTGCCGCTGGCTTGCTAAGAAAATAAATGTGAGCGTGGACGAGGTCAATCTCGCACTGGCACGTCTGTTGCGCCTGCGGTTGTTGCAAGTAGGTGCATCGGGAAGGTGGAAAGACCTGACGGGCGCGCGCAATGAGCGTGAATTCCGAAAGTTGGCCTTGGTGCGAATCCGGGAAAAGGCCGCTGAAGCTACAGTAGATTCCAGAGAATGAGGAGAAATAAATGGGAAACCCAGTAACGCAGTTTCAGATCCTGTCGAAAACACCAGAAGCTACCGCCAACTTTTATTCGGCGCTGTTTGGATGGAAGGTGAACGACAACAACGCCATGGGGTACCGCCGGATTGAAACCGGATCGAAAGATGGCATCCAGGGCGGCATCTGGCCGGCCCCGCCCCAGTCGCCGAATTTCGTGCAGTTGTTCGTTGCCGTGGAAGATGTGAAAGCATGCGTCAAACAAGCGGAAGAGATGGGCGCGAAGGCAATAATCCCTCCAACTGTGCTGCCCGAGGGGGACGAGATGGCAGTGATGCAGGACCCGCAAGACCTGACTTTCGCGGTGTGGAAACAACGAAGATAAGCGGAGAGTCGAAACCGCCAGATTGATTTACTTCATCACCCCACGTGCGGCAATCCCGATATTGTCGCGCGAGGTGTTCTTCACCAGATACATCATCTCGTCGGCCTGGCGGATGATTTCGCGCGGCGTTTTGGCGTCGTGCGGATAAGTAGCTACGCCCATCGAGGCGCGAACGTTCAGGTTCAATCCTTCTTCCTGGCAGAACATGCTGGTTCGCAGGCTGTCGCGCAGGCGTTTGGCCACGATCAGGGCGGCATCTTTTCCGGTCTGGGGCAAGAGCACCACAAATTCGTCCCCACCATAGCGGAAGGCGTAGTCGATTAATCGAAGCTGCGCTTTGATCAGGTATCCGATCTCCATCAGCAGCTTGCTCCCTACCAGGTGTCCGTGAGTGTCGTTGACTTGTTTGAAGTGGTCGAGATCGATGAACACCACGGTAAACTCATAACCGTAGCGCGCAGAGCGATACACCTCCGTCTCCAGCGTTTTGTAGAGATGGCGGGCGTTATACAGTCCGGTGCAATCGTCAGTGATGGTGAGTTCCTGAATTTTTTCGACCGCACGTGCATTTTCGATGGCAATGGCGGCGTAATCACAAATCGATTGCAGGAAAAATGACTCCTGGTCGGTGAAATTCTCCATCCTTACATTGACCAGTTGAATGACGCCCAGCACCCGAAGCTTGGAACGCAGGGGCACGCAGATGATGGAGCGCGTCTCCCACTGGGTCATCTCGTCAATGCGTTTGGCGAAGCGCGGATCGGTGTATACGTCAGGCACTACGACGCGCTCGCCATGTTTCGCCACCCAGCCCGCGATGCCTTCACCCACTTTCAGCCGCACATTTTTGAGGGCCTCGGAGGCCTTGCCCACTGCGATGGCGAAGTAGAGTTCATCCCGCTCCTCGTCCACCATCAGCAAAGACCAGTTGTCGGGACGGAAGTATTCCGCCATCTTTTCCATGATGGTCTGCAGGATGGAGTCGAGGTCGAGAGACGAGGTCAGGGCCTTGGCCACATCATGAAAGATGCCCAGTTCCTGCACTTTGCGGTCGGCGGCGGCCTTGGTCATGAACTGCGGTCCTCGATGTGGGCAGGAAGTGTTGAAATTATATGCGGCCCCGGAAAGCGGCGGCAATCAACCTTAGTAACCAGAACCCCTGAAGCCAAGCCCTGGGTCGGGGGTAGAGTGCCGGCGCAGATGCATGGCTCAACCGAGTGGTTTAACAATGCGGCTCTCTCACCCCAAATTCATGGGCCCGGAGGGCCTTGATTAACATATATTTATCTTCAGATTACTCTTACATGTTGGATGCGGCCAGGGCTAGCTGAGGCGGCGGGAAGACGGCCAGGTGGAATCCTTTGGGACACGACTGAAGCGGGAGCGGGAACAGCGCAAAATCACGCTGGACGACATTGCTGTGTCCACCAAGATCGGCACCCGCTTCCTGGCCGCCATCGAGGAGGACCGCTTCGATCAGCTTCCCGGCGGTATCTTCAACAAAGGGTTTATCCGCGCCTACGCCCGCCACCTGGGCATGGACGAAAACCAGGCCATCGCCGATTTTGTGGCGGCCACCGAACCCAGCCTGCCTGAGCCGCAGCCGGAGGACACCCCGGTACTCGCGGCCCTGGCGGAGGCCGTGCCGGAAACCCAGAGGAAGAGTAGAGGCGACGGCGGTATCCCGTGGGGCATTATCGCCATCGTGCTTTTGGTGCTGGCCTGCGGATTTGCGGTTTGGGGCTTCTATACACGCGACAAGTCCCCCAGCCCCAGCGTCGTGGCTCCTGGCCCTGGCAGGCCGGATGCTTCCAGTTTGAGCGGTCAAAAGGACGCGCCCCGCAGTGCGGCCGAATCTGCCGCGCCGAAACCGACCGTCGCGACCTCTCAGCCGAACTCCCCCGAGCCTGAGCCGGGCAACCGGGAAAGCGCAACCTCCACACCGCCAGCGCAGCCGGCGACCGATGCGGGGCTTTTTCACGTGCTGATCAAAGCGCGGCAGGACTCTTGGGTCGCGATCACCGCCGACGGAAAGCAGATCATTCAGGACACGCTCGCCGCTCCCACGGAACAGTCCATCGCGGCCCGCGATCAGATCGTGATCAAGACGGGGAACGTCGGCGCCCTGGATATCTCCTTCAATGGAAAGAAGCTGGCCTCACAGGGCGACTACAACCAGGTAAAGACCCTGACCTTTGACCCCAACGGCCTGCGACGGTAGTCCGCGGAAGACAGACGGCTGGCCGTTGGTCGCGCCGGTCCGAACCTCAAAATACCATTTAACTTCCTGCTATGACCAGCCAGCTGCCCGCGTTCCCCGGTGGCTGCGCTTAACTCGCTCCCAGCCCTGAAATCATTGCGTCCCGCCCCTTTCTTTGGTACGGTTATGGCAGTCCGAAAGTGCTCATTTATAGTCTGTTGCGTATCTGTCGCGTTCTGACCCCGCCAGGAAGTAAAGTCCAGATCGCCGGCCAAAATCGCATGAAGGAGAAGCTGCTTGTCATCTCGTAACCGCTATCTTTTTACGTCCGAATCCGTCACCGAAGGCCATCCCGATAAGATCGCCGACCAGATTTCTGACGCTATCCTCGACGCCTGTCTGGCCGAAGATCCGTTCAGCCGGGTGGCGTGTGAAACTCTGACCGCCACCGGCCTGGTAGTCATCGCGGGCGAAATCACCACCAAGGCGTACGTGGATTTCCAGTCGCTGGTTCGAGGCACGATTTCCTCCATCGGATACAACAACGCGCTCTACGGCTTTGATTCCAATACCTGCGCCGTCATCTCCAGCATCAACAAACAGTCCGGCGACATCGCCATGGGCGTGGACACCGGCGGCGCCGGCGACCAGGGAATGATGTTTGGATATGCCTGCAACGAGAATCCGGAACTGATGCCCACTCCGATCTCGCTGGCCCATAAGTTGACCATGCGTCTTTCGGAAGTCCGCAAGCATGGCCGGCTTCCTTATTTGCGCCCCGATGGAAAATCGCAGGTCACGGTCGAGTATGACAAGAACCACAATCCGTTCCGGGTGGATGCGGTCGTGGTTTCCACGCAACACTCGGAAACCGTGGGTAACGAGGAACTGCGCAGCGATATTCTGAAACACGTCATTCAAGCCACCATTCCCGCCCAGTTGCTCGACGAAGACACCAAGTACCACATCAATCCCACCGGACGATTTGTGATCGGCGGCCCCATGGGCGACACCGGCCTCACCGGACGCAAGATTATCGTGGATACCTACGGCGGCATGGGTCGTCACGGCGGCGGTGCTTTCAGCGGCAAGGACCCAACCAAGGTTGATCGTTCTGCCGCCTACATGGCGCGGCACATTGCCAAGAATATCGTAGCTGCCGGCCTGGCGGATCGTTGTGAGTTGCAACTGGCCTATGCCATCGGCGTGGCCGAACCGGTCAGCATACTGGTAGATACTTTCGGCACCTGCAAGGTCGATCCTGACACGATTCCTGATCTGGTACGCGCCAATTTCCAACTGACCCCGAAAGGCATTATCGATTCACTGAAGCTGCGCCGCCCGATCTACTGTAAGACTGCGGCTTACGGACACTTTGGCCGGAGCGATCCCGACTTCACCTGGGAAGCCACCGACAAGGCGGCCAAACTGGCCAGTGATGCTGGTCTGCGCGAGCCCGCAGTACAGGCTCGCAAGTAATCCTGTAACCACAAAGGGCACGAAAGGTCCGCGAAGCAACTCGAAATCCTTCGATTTCCTTCGTCTTACTTTGTGTCCCTGGTGGTTGAACAGGTTTGTTAATCAAGTTCATAAGACACGCGCCATAGGAGAAGTATGTCCACCACACCGACCCAACTGAATTGTGATGTGAAGAGTCTGGATTTTGCCGATCTGGGCAAGAAGCGGATTGACTGGGCCAACCAGTCCATGAAAGTTCTGCAAATCATCCGCAAGGAATTCATCAAGAACCAGCCGTTGAAGGGCATCCGCGTTTCGGCCTGCCTGCACGTGACCGCCGAAACCGCGAACCTGGCCATTTGCCTCAGGGACGGCGGCGCCGATGTGGTACTGTGCGCCTCGAATCCCCTCTCCACGCAGGATGACGTGGCCGCCAGCCTGGTGCGCGATCACAATATTCCCGTCTTCGCCATCAAGGGAGAGGACAACGACACCTACTACAGCCACATCCTGGCCGCCATCGACCACAAGCCCCACATCACCATGGACGACGGCGCCGACCTCGTCACCCTGCTGCACACCAAGCGTCAGGGCGCGCTTGAAGGCGTGATCGGCGGCACCGAGGAAACCACGACGGGCGTGATTCGTCTGCGCGCCATGGCCAAAGAGGGCGTGCTGCGTTTCCCCATCATCGCGGTCAACGACGCCGATACCAAGCACCTGTTCGATAACCGCTACGGCACCGGCCAGTCCACCATTGACGGCATCATTCGAGCCACCAACTTCCTGCTGGCGGGATCGAAGTTCGTGGTTGCCGGCTACGGCTGGTGCGGACGAGGCCTGGCCAGCCGCGCCCGCGGCGCCGGCGCCGAGGTAATTGTCACGGAAGTTGACCCCACGAAAGCGCTCGAAGCACACATGGACGGCTTCCGCGTCATGTCCATGACCGAAGCCGCCAAACTGGGCGATGTGTTCTGCACCGTCACCGGCAACAAGAGCGTGCTGACCAAAGAACACTTCGATGTCATGAAAGACGGCGCCATCATCTCCAACTCCGGCCACTTCAACGTCGAAATCGACATCGTGGCCCTGGAAAAGATGTCATCGTCCAAACGCACCACCCGCAGCTCGGTCGAAGAGTACTCTCTGCGGGACGGACGCAAGATCAACCTGCTGGGCGAAGGCCGCCTCATCAACCTGGCCGCCGCCGAAGGCCACCCACCATCAGTAATGGACATGAGCTTCGCCGACCAGGCCCTGTCAGCCGAGTACATGGTGAAGAACTACAAGACGCTGGAAAAGCGGGTCTATAAAGTTCCCGACGATCTGGACAAGCGCGTCGCCAAACTGAAGCTGGAGTCGGTCGGCATTAAGATCGACAAGCTGACGCCAGAGCAGGAGGAGTATCTGGCTGGCTGGAGCGAGGGGACTTAGGGGCGGTCGTTGGTCATTGGTCTTTGGCCGTTGGCCAAACCGGGGCGGCGTGAGCCGCCCCGGTTTATTTCCAAGAACTGCGATTCGTATGAGGGCGGGGCAAGAGGCGAAATCCCGAGGGCTACCCGACCTCAAATGCGGACGATCTGTGTGTTTCGTTTCTTGATGGATTTTCCTAGGAATTCCTATGTTGTGTTCTGCGGCGTTCCAGAATGCCTAGTACCGGTGCATTCTCCATCCCATCGGGAATTATTGGATCGTCCTCTGGTTGAAGACCAACGCCGTCGGGGTCATTTCTTCCAAGCTTCCAGGCGGGAATGATTCGCAACGCCTGCTTTCCAATCCACAAATCATAAAAAAACTCGGGCTGCTCAGATCCTGGCGCATAATATGCCGGAACTAGGACGTATCGTCCTAAGCGTTCGTACCGAGGTACGAAAACATCCAGATTCCTGGAATCCTGCGGATCCATGCGGTGTATTCGTGAAACATGCACAGCGTGGTGAAGGCCGTGCATAAGAGAGGTCGTAGGATTCGAGCCGACCACAACTGCGTAGCTGTGGGGAAGTCCTTTGTTCACCCCTGTAATAAGTGACAAGTGAAGCTGATCCTCTTCGTCCACCTCACCCAGCTTCGTTCGCCAACCCTCGAAAATTTCTTTCGCAGCTTCAGCGTTGCGGAAAACCAGAGCCATGATCGGCGGTTCGTTCAAGTCGGGGCCAAATGCAAATCCAACACCGTGCCACCCAGCTTTATCCCAGAGCGGCATATCTATCAAGGAAAAAACACGAACCTGAGAGTGTTTGACGGCAGAGAAGTCCAGCAGTTCACGCGGTGGGTCGCCCTCACCGAGATTTTCGAGGATTCCGGCAGCCTTTTCTTTTGGGGGCTCAAGATCCAAACCGTGAAACCAGGGCTGGCTGCGCCTGAGTTGGAAGGTTTTATAGGTTTGCTCGGATCTCCACTCTGAAATCCTCCTTGCGATTTTTTCACCGAGAATATTGTTCAGTGGCACACCAGGATCGGAAAAAGTAATCGCACGACTGAAGCCCTCTTCGCGTCCTAAGACCTGCTCGCCATATTGCTTCACGTTTCTTGGCAGAGCTATTCGCGGTAGAATTTCCAGTATGATTTTCTGCACGAACTGAGAATCCGCACCAGTCCTGCCGATCGCCGACTCCGATTCCCCGTGGCTAACCTCCAATACCTGATGCCCGTCGGCTTTTTCGAAACTGTACTGAGGTTTCCCAACCAAGTCCTTCTTAGCGGAGATCCTTAGCGAGAAATCCTGTGCGTGAGTGAACAGGCCGGCGTCTAGACTCGTTGCCAGTAATCCTTCAGTGGCTGCAAGTATCCACTCCGCTAGGCACATCGAAGCAAAGTTGTTTGCGACAAATGCCTTGATTTCGCAACCGAGCACCCGGGAACGCAACACTACCTGCTCGCCCTCTCCCAGCACTGGCTTGGACGGCAAGTCGAGGCCAGCTGGCTGCTTGGCCCACTTACGAATGAAGTCGAGGACAGCTTCCGAGTCGTCCTCTTTCGGAATTGTGCCCTCGCGTCTTAGTTCGTCTTCGTACCCTAAAGAGTAAAGCAGCGCAATGCGCGACATTTCCAGACCAACGAGTTCTAGCTTGTCTGGAAGAATTGAGAGCAGCTCTAATTGGGAAAGATCGGCTCTCAAGAAGAGAATTCCTAGGACTCCGTCCTGGATAGCGCGTTCCTCTAAGAAGACTTGCCTGCGTTTGCCCGATATACCGAGGTTTTGCGCGACTCCGCTCGCGAGATCGATCCACTGCAAGGTTGCTGGAACCCTACCCAACTGAAGTTCCAACCAAGCGAGCTTCCGTAGGCATGCGAGAGACTGGGGAAGAAGCTCTCCGTGCTCGAGGAACTCCGAGAAGGCTTGGTTAGCGGCGGCAAGAACGTTGGCCCGAGCAGCCCAGAGCAGCCCCGCCGACTCGTATGCCAAGCCACCTCCGACGAGTGCTGCTATGAGTTCAAGACGATATTCGCGTTTGGCGAGCCTGACCTGCGCACGACCGTAGAGCCGAATCGCATCATAGACTTTGCGATTGCGAAGTTTGTGGTGTGCGCGGGCCAGCAATATTCGCCCAGCTTCGCCGTCACTTGCCCTTTGGCCCATCGTTTCGGTCAATAACTCGCAGAGGTCATCGTACGCAGCGTTGCTGCCAAGGAAATCACCCATTTCTTGCACAATCTTCGAGACGACCTCGATAGGGTACGAAATTAGGCCGTCCATCTGCGCGACGATGCCCTTGAGCTCCGACAACACCTTGGAGACAATTTGCTGGTCCGTGGGCGCTTCCTTCAGGTCCATCAAAAGCAGACTTGTTTTGGCCCAAAGAGCGTTGTTGCGTCGCTCTTGGTCTCCCGCAACCCGCTCCAGTTGATTTCGAAGCGAAGCGGTTCGTGATGGCAGCTTAGCAACGACTTCATCCAATCCGTGTGTTCTGACACTGGGGTTTCGCTGGCCGGTGGTTACCCCTATGTCGCGCTCTTCCGGCAAGTCTATGAAAAGCTGTGCGCCCTGCCGCTAAAGTACTGAAAAAGAAAGATCCCCGACAACTTTTTTATGGCTTATGTCAACCCCTGGTGCAGTGTG
>JAIQFF010000243.1 GCA_020073395.1 Terriglobia bacterium | reverse complement strand
AGTTTCAGCCTGCTCCAGTTGCGCCTCGCTGTAAACAATTGGACGACGGTCGCCCGAGTGTTGGGCAAAAGAGCGATCCGCCCAGGGCTCGAGGCATTCGAAGGAATCATAGTACGAGTTGTAGCGGACGAAATTCACCGAGAGCTCGCGTCGGACGATCAATTGCTCCTGGAATGCCTGTTTCGAGGCTGCCGGCGCCGATGCTGTCTGCACCGCGTGCGCTATAGTGAGCGGGCCGATGTGGCCAAAGTGAAGGTACGGCGAGAGGTGGCTGGTTCCAGAAAGTTCCGGATGATTCCGGTCTTTGGGATAGTTCCGCAACCCATGTTTGACGAAGTCAGCCAGAACGCTCAGCGCACGCTTGGTTCCGCCCTGCCAGTTCTCGACCGGCGAAACAGAGCGATCGAGGGACCAGCCGGCGGTGAAATCCTCATGCGCTGAAAGTGACTGCAGATCTCGTCGCGTGTTCCATGGTATTCGCGCTTTGACGACTTTCGTTGGAACGAGGAACTGGGGCAACAGTTCCTGGAGTCGGGGCCGGATGGTGCGGGCGCCATAGTGCTCTTTGCCAAGCAGCCGCGAGGGCACGACGACGTCGGCATCAACGGTCCAGAAAGGTACCTTCAAGTGTTGAGCGGCGCGGACTCGCCAGTGCTCAGCTTCGCGCAAGGGATTTTCGTCGCCAATTACGATCGCCGGGCGGACTTGTTCACAAAACTTGATTAGGCTGTCATCAGGATAGGTCCGCAGTACAAGACCGACATTGCGCTTGGAGAGTCCCTCTTCGATGTCTGGAATTCCGGAGGCGAGAAAGCGGTAGTGACGCAGACTAGCGTGCGGATAAAAAGGCACCGGAGCGAGGAAAGCCGCGACCGGCTTGTCAAGTTGGTTGCCAAGCTCGACCGCCACATCCAAAGCTGGGTTATCCAATGCCCGCTGGGCGCGCTGCATCCAGTAGACTACGCACTTTCCTTCTGGATTCGGCGCTCCGGGTTTCCGCACGGTGATGCGGGGATCGAGACTGAGTGTGTGGATTTTCATCCCAAGTGAAGTAGGGGAGAACGCAGATACGTTCTCCCCGTCTTCCATCTTCCTCTAGCGAGCGCGGGCCGGAGCCGGATCGTGTCCCCAGCGATGCTGAATGGCCTTGAAAGAGATGGCCTGGTACAGCGCCGCCAGGCCAACCAGGGCATAGACGACGGAACTGAGTGTTGAAGTTTCCCCGAATTTCATTCCGAAAATAGCGGCCACTAGGTCGAAATGCGCAACGCTCACCAGACCCCAGTTCAGTCCGCCAATTACTAGAAGCACAGCTGCGATCACATCTAACTTTTTCATCCTTTTCCTCCGTTTACCTAGTCTTTGGGTAGAAGCACGGTGTCGATCACGTGGATCACGCCGTTAGAGGCCAAAACATCCGGCTTCACGACCTCGGCGTCATTGACCATGACGGTGCCGTCATTGACCGTCAGTTTCAGGTCCTGGCCATTGATGGTTTTCGCCGAAGAGAGTTTCACCACCTGCGCCGCAGTCACGTCGCCCGATACCACGTGGTAGAGCAGGATGGCTTTCAACTTCTCCTTGTTCTCCGGCTTCAGAAGCGACTCGACCGTGCCTGCCGGTAGCTTGCCGAAAGCTTCGTCTGTCGGAGCAAACACGGTGAAAGGTCCTTTACCTTTAAGGGCGTCAGCCAGACCGGCGGCTTGTAGCGCCGCGGCCAAGGTGTTGAAGGTTCCCGCGGCGACCGCCGTATCAACGATGTCCTTTTGTGCAGAGCCGGCCGCTACCGGCATCGCGCTTGCCAGGACAATAAGAATCAATGCAAAACTCGCTACTTTCACGTTATGTCTCCCTGTTTTCATTTTCTTGTTCTTCTGTTCTCTGTTGCACTTTTTCCCATTTGCTGTATTAACTATAGAGAACAATTATTGTCGCAACACGCAAAGTAAACGAGATCCTGCAGTTCATGTGAGTACCAGTCAAGAATCCAACCCGCTGTTGTACTGGTGGGAAAACGAGGAAAAGCGAGTGCTCAACAAAACAATTGTCGAAGCGCTGCAGCCCTATGCCTTGGGCGAGAAACTCCGGACCCTGCGGCTGCGAAAGAGCATGGGTCTGGTGGAACTGGGCAAGCACACCGGCCTTTCGGCGGCCATGCTCTCAAAACTGGAACGTGGCAAACTGTTCCCCACACTCCCCACGCTGCTACGTATCGCTTTGGTGTTCGGGGTGGGGCTCGAATACTTCTTTACTGATGAGCGTAAGCGTCACGTGGTGGCGATTGCACGCAAAGAAGAACGCTTGCGGTTTCCGGACAGCCCGGGCGGAGGCTGCATTGCTTACAACTTCGAGAGCCTGGACTTCAAGGCAACGGAGCGCAAGCTGAATGCCTTCTATGCGGAATTCGAACCCATCTCCTCTGACAAGTCGCGGCCTCACCAGCACCCGGGCGTGGAATTGCTTTATCTGATCTCTGGGAAGTTAGAACTAACGATCGCCTCCGAGACGTTCACCCTGGAAGCAGGAGACGCGGTCTATTTTGACTCGGGAGTGCGTCACAGCTACCACCGCGCTAGCAAAGGTCCGTGCGCGGGTGTGATTGTGACGGCATGACACATCCGATTGCTCTGACCCAAACTCCGCTATTGCGTTCCCCGTCTTTTCCGCCCGCTCGCGAGAAGAGGTTACTGTGGTCGTGCGTGGTGTTGCAAGTCTCCCGACAAGGCCGGGCCGTCATCGCTTGAGCCGGAGAAAGCGAGCGGCGTTGTTGTACAAAATGTCACGCTTTTGCCCGGAAGATAGCGCAGGGTCATTCTGAATCGTATCGATTGCGGCTGAGACCGCATCCGGCCAAACCATTTCGTCAGAGCCAAACATGATGCGGTTCTCGAATCCGGCATCAATCAAACGATGCAAGAAATCGTAGAATTGCTTGAGGGGAAAAGCGTAGTCGATGATCCCGATGTCCACATAAAGTTGAGGATGGGCATAGAGCGCGGCGATGGTATCGTCCGCCAAGGGCCAGCCGGCATGCATGGCCCAAAGGCGAAGCTTAGGATGCCGCACGAGAACACCTTCGAGGGTCAGCAGGCTGGACAAGCGCATGCGGTAACTAGGCGTGACGACGTAGGGAGCTCCCGGCGGCCCAGGTCCCACGTGAATGCCGACGGGAATGTCCAGTTCCTCCGCCAGCGCAAAGTAAGGTTCCATTCGCGGATCGGTGGCGGCAATCCCCTCGTATTGCGAGCTGATTTCAGCAAACGCCATGACTCGCCTGCTATTCACCAATTGGCGTAATTCATCCACGCTGGGTTTTCCCGACTCCGGGTCGAACGGCAGGGCCGGGAGAATGCGGCCTTCTGATGCCTGCTTCCACTTTTCCATGACCTCGAGGTTGCCATCCGTGACTGCAACGGTCACATTTCGTGTTTTCAGGATTGCAAGCGTGCGCCGCATCAAGTCTTCGTCATTCGAACCAGACCGCAGAGGCGATGGACATGCGGGTTTGTTCTGCACGCGGGCAAAATATGTTTGCGCATCTTCATGAGTATCCTTGACCGGCCAGGTCAAAAAAGGTGCGCAAAGATAGAGGGGGGGTGGCCCGAGCTCATCTGCGCGCTTCGCGTGCAGATGCATGTCGATAATTGGCTCGGCGCTGGTCTGTGACCATACTGGAGATACAACTGTCAGCACGATCGTCAATAAGAGGCATGTGGCAACAGGCAAAAACCACCAACGGAAACATTGTTTCATTTGTTGTCCGCCCTTCTCAGTGTTTTGTCGCATGGCAAATATTGCCTGCAGCATTAGAGGGTTCGATCGATCTCTTCCTTGTTGAGCGCCTCTCCTAAAAGTGTCAAACCGTGCTTCTCAAATTCGGCTTTGCGTGCTTCCTGATTCTTCGGATCTTCACTTTGCGCGACCGACGCCCATTCTGTTTCCATTAAGCCGGCGGGTGTGTAGAGATGAATTGCGCCACAATGAGAATCCTGGGCTACACTCCACCGGTGCGGGACTTTCATTGGCATCAGCAAGGAATCGCCAGGCTTCAACCGCATGCGCTCGCCGCCAACTTCGGCGACGAATTCACCCGTCATGACATAGATCCATTCATCCTGTTCGTGATGAACGTGAAGCGGCGCACCGCGGTAGGGATGATGGTCTCCTGGTGGAAAGACAAAGATCGCAAGGCGCCCCTCAGAGTCGGAGGAGCGGACAACCTCGGTGTCGAACATCCCTGACGGCGAGGGTGCGCGCTCATCGGCGCCGTTGGGTTTACGTGTGAAACCAGAGCGAACGAGCACGGGATGTCGCGCGGTCCCTTGATCCGAGGCGTGTTTCCTTTCGTCCGAAGCTTGCAGCGAAGATGCAAGACGGAAAGGAAAGCAGGTGAGCGTCAATCCTGCGCCAGCTGCGAGTAAGTCTCTGCGATTCATGGGTCCCTTCATATAGCTCCCGGCGAGTTTGAGATTTACCAGTGGCACTCCCACGCTTAATACGAGAGCAGGCACAGTCAGAAAGTTAGTATTGCGATCCTCATAGCGTTCGCTCCTCGCCTTAGATCATTACCCGAATCCGACAACTACTTCGGATGCGATCGTTCCATATTGGAAACGCTGTACCATACCATCCTCCAAGAGCCATCGCTCTGACGTTTGAACTCCGCAAGGAAGTTTGTTCTATGGGTCATCAACACGCCATCGAGACCGTTGTCTTCGTTATAGGTGCCACGGTAGACAGCCAAGTCTCCCCCACCTGCAACATCGACCGCCTCGTCGATGAGACTGAC
>JAIQFF010000001.1 GCA_020073395.1 Terriglobia bacterium | reverse complement strand
CCATCTTTGAGGATGAGGCGCTTGGCGAGCTGTTGCGCGAGGACGGGCGTGGCCGCCATCAGGAACAAAGTAGTTCCCGCCACCAGGCCGACCACGAGGCGATAGAGCTGACGCATAGAGTCAACTACTTAGATGCAGCCTTCGTTGCCCAGTGTACTCCGTAGGATGTCTCCGCCGTGAAGATCGAGGACGGGCGTCTCGCCCGTCGCGCCGCCGGGACGCCTGGGCTCGATTTCTCCTATGCGAGGCCGCCGAGCGAAACTATTTCTCGTCAGCGCAAAACATTTCTGGCATAATTGGTTGTGCACCCATCCTGCACAAAATTTCAAAGACAATCTAAGGTGAGGAATCGATGTCGGCAAAGTACATCTTTGTGACCGGCGGCGTGGTGTCTTCATTGGGCAAGGGACTGGCGGCGGCCTCGATTGGCTGCCTGCTGGAAAGTCGCGGGCTCAAAGTCAACCTGATGAAGTTTGATCCCTACCTTAACGTCGATCCGGGCACCATGTCGCCGTTCCAGCATGGAGAGGTATTTGTCACCGACGACGGGGCTGAGACCGATCTCGACCTGGGCCACTACGAACGATTCACGCACGCCAAACTCTCTCGCGATAACAACTGGACCACCGGGAGAATTTACGAACAGATCATCGCCAAGGAACGGCGCGGCGATTATCTGGGTAAAACCGTGCAGGTGATTCCGCATGTCACCAATGAAATCAAGGCTGCGATGAAGAAGGTGGCGCAGGATGTGGATGTCGCCATCGTCGAAGTTGGAGGCACGGTGGGCGACATTGAGTCGCTGCCCTTCATGGAGGCCATCCGGCAGATGCGGCAGGAACTGGGCCGCGACCACACCTTATTCATGCACGTCACTCTGGTGCCGTTTATCGCCGCCGCGCAGGAACTCAAGACCAAGCCGACGCAGCACTCGGTGAAAGAACTGCTGAGCATTGGGATCCAGCCCGACATTCTGCTTTGCCGCACCGACCGGTTTCTCTCTAAGGAGATTAAGTCGAAAATTGCGCTGTTCTGCAACGTGGAAGAAGAGGCGGTCATCACCGCCAAGGACGTTGCCTCCATTTATGAAGTGCCGCTGGTGTTCTCGCGCGAAGGTGTGGATTCGCTGGTACTTCGCTACCTCCGCCTGGAAGCCAAGGATCGCGACCTCAAGGATTGGGAGGAAATCGTCCACCGGGTCTATAACCCGAAGGCCGAAGTCACGATCGGAATCGTGGGCAAGTACGTAGAGTACGAAGATTCCTACAAGTCATTGAAAGAGGCGCTGGTGCACGGCGCACTGGCGCATAACTTGAAGCTGAACTTGAACTGGATCGAAGCCGAAGGGCTGGAGACCGGGGACCGCACCTATGAAGAACAGCTCGCCGACTACGACGGACTGCTGGTGCCGGGCGGCTTCGGCAAGCGCGGCATCGAGGGCATGCTGATCGCCATCCGTTACGCTCGCGAACACAAGGTGCCGTATTTTGGCATTTGCCTGGGCATGCAAACTGCTTGTATCGAATTTGCCCGTAACGTCTGCGGACTGGCGGACGCCAACTCCAGCGAATTCGATCCCGCCACGCCACATCGTGTGATTTATAAACTGCGTGAGCTCCGGGGCGTGGAAGAACTGGGCGGAACCATGCGGTTGGGGGCCTGGACCTGCAAGATCGAACCCGGCACGTTGGCGTACAAGATCTATGGCAAGCTCGAAATCAGCGAACGTCATCGTCACCGCTACGAATTCAACCGCGAATATGAAGAAACGCTGACGGCGGGAGGTTTGCGGATTTCCGGATCGACGCCGGACGGAACTTACGTGGAGATGGTGGAGTTGCCCGATCATCCGCACTTCATCGGCTGTCAGTTTCATCCTGAGTTCAAGTCCAAGCCGCTGGAGCCGCATCCGCTGTTCAGGACGTTTATCGGAGCCGCATACGAGCATGGGCTTAAACGGCGGGCGGAGAAGGCGACCTCGGAAGTGGAAATGTTCCACCGGCCAGAGAAGGTTGGAAGGAGATAGTTAACCACGGAGGACGCAGAGGACACCGAGGAACCAGTTGATTTCTCCGTGCCCTCTGTGTCCTCCGTGGTTCGAACATGACCACTTCCTTTCAAATCGACAATGTCAGAATCGGCGCGGGAAACCTTTTTCTCATCGCCGGCCCATGCGTCATTGAGAGCGAGAAGCATGCCCTGTTCATGGCGGAAGTGATCAAGGGGGTTACGCGCTCGCTGAATTTCCCTTTCATCTTTAAAGCTTCCTACGACAAGGCCAACCGGACTTCCATTCGCAGCTATCGCGGTCCAGGTCTGGTAGAGGGTTTGCGCATTCTGAAGAAAGTGAAGGACGAAGTGCACGTGCCAATCCTTACCGACGTGCACGAAACCGCCGACGTAGCCAAAGTCGCGGAAGTTGCGGACATCTTGCAGATTCCGGCATTTCTTTGCCGCCAGACCGATCTGGTCGTGGCCGCGGCCATGACCGAGCGCGTGGTAAATATCAAGAAGGGCCAGTTCGTCTCGCCCGCTGATATGCGGTATATCGTGGAGAAATGCCGCACCGCGGGCAACGACAAAGTCTTCGTCACTGAGCGCGGATCGAGCTTCGGATACAACAATCTCGTGGTCGATATGCGTTCCCTGGCCATCATGCGAAAGTTCGTTCCCGTGGTTTTCGACGCCACCCATTCGGTCCAACTGCCATCGTCTGCGTCTGACGGAGATCACGCGGTCAGCGGAGGACAGCCGGAATTCATCCCCGTCCTCGCGCGTGCCGCCGTGGCGGCGGGTGTGGATGGAATATTCATGGAAGTCCACGATAATCCCAAAGAGGCCAAATCCGACGGGGCCAACGCGCTCGAATCAACCAGACTGCGGGAGGTGTTGAAAGAACTGCAGGCGGTACAGAACGCACTGGTTGCAGCACACGTCAAACCGTGACCCGGCGTCGCCGCGTGAATCTGCTACCATTCCGCCGTGCATTTAGTCGCAGGTCTGAGGCATCAATGAAACATCTCTTCCGGATACTTTTGGCTGCTCTCCTGTTGACTGCGCTCGCGGCTTCCAGGGCACAAACCGCTGCATCCGGGGTGCCGCTTCGAGTCGCAATCGCGGGCATGGTCCACGGTCACGTCGAAGGTTTCCTGCAGCACTCACTTCATCGCGCTGATATCCAGATTGTCGGAATCTCCGAGCCTGACCAGCAAGTGGCGGAGCGTTATGCGGCTAAGTTTGATCTCGACCGTGGCCTGCTCTTTACCGATTTGGAAGACATGCTGCAGAAGACCCGCCCCCAGGCGGTCCTGGCCTACACCAATACGTACGATCACCGCAGGGTGGTGGAAACCTGCGCCCGGCAAGGCATCCCGGTAATGATGGAAAAACCGCTGGCGGTCAGCGCCGAGGATGCGCACGCCATCGCCGACGCTGCGCGCAAGGGCAAGATCCAGGTGCTGGTGAATTACGAGACCTCCTGGTATCGCAGCAACCATGCGGCCTACGACATGGTTCACGAGCAGAGCATCGGCGACATTAGCAAGGTAGTTGTCCACGACGGTCACCAGGGCCCGAAGGAAATCAACGTACAACCTGAGTTTCTGGCCTGGCTTAACGATCCCAAACTCGATGGTGGCGGAGCGCTCTATGATTTCGGCTGCTATGGCGCCGATCTGATGACCTGGCTCATGAATGGGCAACGGCCCACGTCGGTGACCGCTGTCACCCAGCAGATCAAACCAGAAATCTATCCGCGTGTGGATGACGAAGCCACCATCATCCTGACCTATCCCAAGGCGCAGGCCATTCTGCAGGCGTCGTGGAACTGGCCGTTCGATCGCAAGGATATGGAGGTCTATGGCCAGACCGGTTACGTGATCACGGTGCGCCGCGACGACGTGCGGGTGCGGCTCAAAGGAGGAGAAGAGCAACAGATCGCGGCCAAGCCGGTTCCCGCTCCTTATGATGACTCGTTGTCATTGCTTCGGGCCGTCGTACTGGATGGAGCTCCCCCTGGCGCGCCTTCGTCTTTGGAAGCCAATGTGATCGTTGCTGAAATTCTCGATGCAGCCCGGCGCTCCGCGGCCTCGGGGAAATCGATCCGGCTCACGGGGGATGGAGGATCGCACTGATTTCGTGCGCGATGCAATGTAGGCGCTAGCGTCCCGCTCGCGCCCCTAGGTTGAGATTTCAGTCTGATGCGTATCGTTTGCGCCATTGCCGGAATTGTTTTGATCCTTGGCATCCTGCTGGATGCGTTTGAGACCGTGGTTCTACCGCGCCGGGTGCAGCGCAGTTTTTTCCGCCTGACCAGCTGGTTCTACCGGCGTACCTGGATTCCCTACAGAAAGCTCGCGGCCCGCATACCCTCGCGGGCGCGGCGGGAGAATTTTCTTGGCTACTTCGGACCACTATCGCTCATTTTCCTGCTGATTTTGTGGGCGGCGGCGTTGGTGTTTGGTTTTGCCTTGCTCCAATATGGCGCCGGCGAACACTTCCGTTTGGGCAGCGAGCCGCTTACGTTTGGGGTGCTGCTCTACCACAGTGGCGAGACGTTTTTTACCCTGGGCTACGGGGACATTATCCCCAGCTCCGGCGTGGCCCGGGCCCTGGCCGTGATCGAAGCCGGCATGGGATTCGCGTTTTTAGGCGTCGTGATTGGTTATTTGCCAACCATCTATTCGTCATTCTCCCGTCGCGAGATCGAAATTTCCCTGCTCGACGCGCGCGCCGGCTCGCCCCCATCGGCGGCTGAGCTGTTATCAAGGTTCGGAAATTGTCCGCAACAAGCGGTGCTCGACCAGATTTTCAAGGACTGGGAGCGCTGGGCAGCGGAGGTGTTGGAGAGCCATCTGTCGTATCCCGTGTTGAGTTTTTTTCGCTCGCAGCATAACAATCAATCCTGGCTGGGAGCGCTGACCACAATTCTGGATGCCACCGCGCTGGTTATCGCGGGCGTGGACGGGTTGCGCTTCGAACAGTCCAAGATCACCTTCGCCATGGCGCGGCATGCCGTGGTTGACCTCGCCCAGGTGGTGAATGCGCGTTACGCGCCAACCGCCCCTGACCGACTGCCCGCACAGGAACTGAACCGGCTGCGCGAAAGCCTGGCGGGGCGTGGAGTAAAGCTGCACGAGGGCGCCGCATTCGAGGAGAAGCTAAGCCAGCTTCGTTCGCTGTATGAACCGTATGCGGTGGCCATAGCCGCCAACCTTTCGATCACCCTGCCGCCGTGGATCCATCCCGAGAAGCAAAAGGATAATTGGCAGGCCGGTCCCTGGGACCGTGCGATTCAAGCCAGAAGTCTGGCGGGACGGGTGCAGTCGATGGATGATCATTTCTGAGGCAGCTGTCAGCTTGCGAAAGACTTCCCCCAGTTCGTGGCGAATGAAAGCTGACAACTGAGAGCTGACAGCTGGATTCCGCGTGCTAACATCTTTTCCTTCCATGAAACACATTGGCGAAAACGTAGTCCGGATCGAGGCTGAGGCGTTGCGCGCGCTGGCCGATCGCATTGCGGGCCCCATGGCGGCGGCCTTCGTCAAAGCCGTCGAATTGATCCATGCCTGCAGCGGCCGGGTGGTGGTCACGGGCATGGGCAAGAGCGGCATCATCGCGCGCAAGATCGCGGCCACACTCAGTTCGACTGGAACTCCGGCTTTGTTCATGCATCCCGTGGATGCGGTGCATGGAGACTTGGGCATGGTGGTGCGGGGCGATGTGGTAATGGCGCTCTCCGCCAGCGGCGAAACAGAAGAAATTCTGCGCTTGCTGGCTACCCTCAAGCGGCTGCAAGTGCCGCTGATCAGCTTCACTGGGGATGCGGTCTTTGAAAAAGACGCGGGCGAGGGTGCCCGCGCCACACAGTCAACCCAAAAAATATCCACTTTGGCGGCGGCGGCGGATGTCGCACTCGACTGCTCTGTGGCCAAGGAAGCTTGTGGGCTCGGCCTGGCACCTACTGCTTCAACCACGGCCATGCTCGCTTTGGGCGATGCCCTGGCGATGACTCTGGCCGAAAAGCGCGGCTTCAAGGAAGAAGATTTCGCCAACCTGCATCCTGGCGGAAAGCTGGGCAAGCGTCTGGCGCGGGTGGAATCGCTGATGCACACTGGAGACGCCGTGCCCAGAGTCACTCCGCAAACCAGGATGCCGGATGTGATCTATGAAATGTCCAGGAAGAAACTGGGCGTGACTGCCGTGGTGGACGGCCAGAAGCTGGTGGGAGTGATCAGCGATGGCGACCTGCGGCGATTGTTGGAAAAGCGCGGTAAGGATGTGCTCGATCTCAACGCGGGTGAGTGTATGACAGCGAATCCTAGAACCATCGGGGCGAATGAATTTGCCGCCACCGCGCTGGCGTTGATGGAAGAAAAGAAGATCACGTCATTGGTGGTAGTTGATGGCGCACACGGTCTTTTGGGAATTGTCCACCTGCACGATTTGTGGGGAACGGAGATGATGTAGGAATTGTGTAATTTGGTAATTGAGAAATTGTGCAATGGAAAGCCCGCGGACGCCGCCGTGAAAGAGGATTTTCAATTACCTGATTACTCAATTACTAAATTGCACAATGGAGTCTTTATGTACCATTACGATCCAAACACGGCGTTGGAAGAACTGACCGAAGACGCCACCCTGCCGAACCCCGTCCACGTGCGCGACATGATCCTGCGCAAAAAGCTTGGCCCGGACAAATCGCTGGAGTTGAATCGGCTGTTTGTCGAATACCAGAAATTTTTCGGCGAGGCGCAGAAGCTGGGGAAAGAAATTCTGAAGCAGTTGGCGAGCTAAGTCAAATCCCGGCAATGCGCACGTAGGGGCGGGTGCCCTCAACTGCCCAGCGGAGCGAATCTCCGCAGCTCCGGCGAGCTTGGCTCGCCCGCCCGGACGCGGGCGTCCGGGCCTACGCCAGCAGAGACCAGACCTCCCAATCATTTACAATAGTCAATTCCCTGCTACCCAGGACCACTAACTATGCATCGCTGGTCTCAACTCTTTATTCCTACTCTGCGCGAGGCGCCTGCGGACGCTGAAGTCGCCAGCCACAAATTCCTGGTGCGGGCCGGATACATCCGCCAGTTGGCCGCTGGTATTTACTCCTATCTCTTCATGGGACAGCGTTCGTTCAACAAGATCATCGGCATCGTTCGCGAAGAGATGGACAAGATCGGACAGGAATTCTACCTGCCGGCGATTCATCCGCGCGAACTGTGGGAGGCCAGCGGGCGCTGGGCTGTCATGGGCGACACCATGTTTCGGCTGAAAGACCGCAAGGGCGCCGATCTGTGTTTGAGCATGACGCATGAAGAAGTCATGACCGAGATTGCGCGCAAGGAGTTGCGTAGCTACAAGCAGCTGCCCCAGATCTGGTACCAGATTCAAAGCAAGTTTCGCGATGAAGCCCGGCCTAAGTCCGGCCTGTTGCGGGTGCGCCAGTTCATCATGAAAGATTCATACTCCTTCGACATCGATGCCGCCGGCCTGGACCTTTCCTATCAGAAGCATTACGACGCCTACTGCCGCATCTTCGACCGCTGTGGATTGAAGTACATGGTGGTCGAGGCGGATTCAGGCGCGATGGGCGGATCGCAATCCCACGAGTTCATGGTGCGGACGCCGGCCGGCGAAGACCGGATCGTGAGCTGCGAAAAATGCAATTACGCTGCCAACCTGGACAAGGCAACGTCGAGACTGGCCGCGGTCGAGGACCTTAAGGCTGACGGCGATGGCAAGCCGCTCGAAGTCCACACCCCGGGCATGAAGACCATCGAGGATGTCGCCAAGTTCCTGGGCGTTTCGCCCAGGAACAAGATGAAAACGCTGGCCTTGATGGTAGAAGCCCTCGATCCGAAGACGGGCAAAGCGTCGGCGCGCGCAGTCATTCTGCTGATGCGCGGCGATCATCAGATGAATGAGGTCAAGCTGTCGGCCGCGCTAGGGGGCAAGGAAGCCCGTCCCATGCAGGAAGAGGAAATCCGGCAGCTGTTTAATTCTCCAGCCGGATTCCTGGGGCCCATCGGCATCGCGTGGGCTAAGGACACGAACGACGTTCAGCGTCCAATGTTGCTGGTGGACAAGGCGCTCGAAGGCCGCATCAACCTGATTGGGGGGGCCAACAAAGAGGACTATCACCTGAAAAACATCACGCCGGGCCGCGACTTCCAGCCTACGGCCTACGTTGATCTGCGCAGCGTAACGGCGGGTGAAGACTGCCCCAATTGTGGCGGGACTCTGCGCATTGATACCGCGGTCGAAATCGGACACATCTTCAAATTGGGCTACAAGTACTCTCAGTCCATGGGGGCGCGCGTTCTCGACAAGAATGGCAAAGAAGTCACACCGATTATGGGCAGCTACGGCATCGGAATTGAGCGCATCCTGACTGCCGCCGTGGAGCAGGACAACGACGAAAACGGTTTCTGGCTGCCTCCCCAGATTGCGCCTTTCGAGATCGTAGTGACGCCCACCAACGTGGGCCACGAAAAACTCCTGAGCACTGCCGTGGACATTGCCCAGCGCCTCGAGGCCGCCGGCTACGAGGTGCTGCTCGACGACCGGGACGAGCGCCCAGGGGTCAAGTTCAAGGACGCTGATTTGGTTGGTATCCCCTTTCGTATCAATGTCGGAAAGAAGGTTACCGAAGGTACTGTGGAAGTGGTTCGGCGCTCGACTCGGCAGATGGAGGATGCTAGCATCTCCGCAATAACCGAATATTTCGAAAAGAATCTACGGTCTGCGCCCTGAACCACCTGGCGCGCAACCGGAAGCGGAGCGCGCTATGAAGATGGTTATCGGCATTCTGATCATTGTTGCCGCGGTCATTCTGATCGCGACGCTGGCGCCGCCCTACTTCAGCAATTATCAGTTCGAGGACGCCCTCAAGACTGAATCGCAGATGAGCACCTACACCACCAAGACCGAGGATGTCATCCGCGATGAAGTCTTCAAGAAGGCGCAGGAAATGGATATCCCGATTACCAAGGAACAAATCAAAGTGGTGCGCAACGGAGTGGTCGGTACCGGTTCTGTCAGTATCGATGCCAGCTACACGGTGCACGTGAACCTGCCCGGATATCCTATGGACTTGCACTTCGACGCTTCGGCCCGAAACAAAGGCGTTTTCTAGAGGTGCTGGCGGCGCCAGCGCGGTCGTCCTGATTCGCGCCCCGAAGCAGGAACCTGGAACACAACCCCCTCTTACTTCGGTACTCTTGTTTCCCAATCCGGTAACTACCTACCATTCAGGAATACCTGCCCAGATAACGGCCCGATTGGGCGTGCCTGGCAGTGGCGTTTTTCGCCTGATCGGCACCGCATGTGCAAGACCGGGCGTGACGTCCGAAACTGTGCGGAGGATGTATGAAGCTGGGAAACAGGCTGCTCTTGCTGGTGCTGGCTGCGGTTGCAATGGTGGGTTGGTCGGGTTGCGGAGGTGGCTGCCCAACCACTTCCATCAGCAGCTCCGGCAGCTCCGGAGGTTCCACCAGTGGAACGTCAACCGGCGGGACGGTTTGCGGACCGGGGACAAACCCGGGCGGAGGAGGAAACACCGCTTCCCTGCTCTACTACCTCGACCGCAATAACAGCAAGATTCTCGGTGCCAGCCTCAGTACGACGGGGGCTTTTGCCAATCTCACAGCCACGCTGCCGACGCTTCCGAGTGGAGCGGGCAATGACATAGCCATCGTCAACAAGAAATTTCTATACCTGCCGCAGAATGATTCGCTGACCATTCAGGCGTTCACGATAGATCGCACTACCGGCACTCTGACCACCATTACCGGAAGTCCGTTTCCCACTGCGGGCGCGGACTCGATCACCAGCGATCCCGCCGGTCGCTTCCTGTTCGCGGGTAACGATACTACCGGCCAGATCTCGGTATTTCAGATCAACGCCACAACCGGGGCCCTAGTAGCCGCTCCAGGCTCGCCGTTCTCTGCTTTCAATCTTGATTTCGTTCACGTTCTGGCAGTGGACGGAACCGGACAATTCTTGTACGCAGGTCAAGGCTTGTCGGCGCTGCCCATCTATGGGTTTTCCATTGATCAAAATAGCGGCGCGCTTTCCCAGATCGTGGGAGGTCCTTTTGGGCTGGGTGTGGCGGGGGTGCGAACCGATTTCACCGGCAAGTTCGCGATAGGGCTCTCCGGGATTTTCGGCGACAACAACCTGTACGTTTTTGCCATTGATCCCACCACCGGTGCATTGACGGGGGTAACGAATTCACCCTTCGCCACAACTATGGCTGAACCGGAGGACCTGCGGATTCATCCCAGCAGTCAATTTGTTTACGCCTTCGGAGTCGACAACAACAGCAATGTTGCGGCCGTCGAGGGCTTCACCATTGATCCCAGCAGCGGCGCGTTGACTGCCTTGGCGGGCTCACCGTTCACCACCCTGCCCATTGTGTTGGATTGCAAGTGGGACCAGGGAGGCGGAGAAGCATTCTGCGCCGACGCGGCCACCAGCGCCTTTTCGGTGTTGGATACCAGTACTTCCACCGGCGCCCTTACGCACACGGTGCCGGATTTGACGGTCTCGGACAATGCGGTGTTCGCTCCCACCGATTGAAACCCAGGGCGGTACCTGGCTGCCAACCAGCCGGCAGGTTGAAAACCGGGCCGGCAGGGTAAAATGGATGATGTCTATCCGAACTCAATCGAGGATGGGGAGCGCTCCGTATGGCCGGGAAAGAGATTTCCTGGTGTCGGATAACGGCAAGTGTGCGCTCCATCGTCTAAGACAGTAGAGGCGCCTCCGCTCATCTCAATTGTGGCCATAAGACTCAAGATCCCGACAGGCAAGCAAACTGGCAAGTCCGGAAGGGGATGGTCCTTCCAGGATCCGCTGCTGCGCGCGGCCCTGGTGGTTTTCCTCGTCCTGGCCACTGTAGGCGGGGCGTTCTTCACTTATTACTACGTCAAGTTTGGCCGGATGATCGACCAGCGTTTCAAAGGTCCGGTGTTTGGCAACTCCGCCCGAATTTACGCCGTCGCACGCCCGGTCCAGGTAGGTGAAAAGATCGAGCCCAAAGAGATTGCGATCCAGTTGCGTCGCGCCGGGTATGACCAGAACGGCAAGTCGCCGATGGGCAGTTACCGCCTGTTGGAAGGCGGCATCGAGATCAAGCCTGGTTCCGATTCCTATCACAGCCCAGAGTCGGCCACCGTCCGGGTCCGGGACGGCAAGGTTGAAAGTATTACCAGCAAATCGGGTGATCTGGCAGCCTACGAACTCGAACCGCAGATGATCACTTCCTTGTTCGACGCCGGCGAGCGGTCGAAACGGCAACTGGTTACCTACGATGAAATTCCGAAGTTGATGGTGGATGCGGTGCTGGCCATCGAAGACCGGCGCTTCTTTCAACACGGTGGCGTGAACTTTTTGCGCTTGGCCGAGGCCACCTGGATTGATGTGATTCACGGCCGGCATGAGCAAGGCGGGTCCACCATCACCATGCAGCTTTCCCGAAAATTCTTCCTGACCCCGGAGAAGACGGTAAAGCGCAAATTGTCGGAGATGCTGATCGCGGTCGAGATGGAGCAGAAGCTCAGCAAGCAGCAGATTTTCGAGTTCTATGCCAATCGTGTCGATCTGGGCCAGCGCGGTTCCTTCACCATCAGCGGTTTTGGCCAGGCAGCACAGGCTTACTTCAACAAAGACCTGAAGGACGTTACCCCGGCGGAAGCTGCGCTGATCGCTGGAATTATCCAGGCACCCAGCTATTTGTCGCCCTATCGCCATCCCGAGCGGGCCCTCGAACGCCGCAACCTGGTCCTGGACAGCATGGTCGAAACTCATGCCCTCACCCAGGCCGAAGCGGAAAAAGCCAAGGCCACACCGCTGAAGCTGGCGCCGCCCAATGTTGAGGCCAGTGACGCTCCCTACTTTGTTGATCTGCTGCGCGAAACGCTGATCAGCAAGCTCGACGAGCGCCAGATGAACGACCAGGGCTATCGCATTTACTCGACCATCGATCCCGACCTGCAGAAAGCTGCAGCGGCAGCGGTGCAGACCGGAATGAAGCTGGTGGACGACCAGGTAACCAAGCTGCGCACGAAACGGACGAAGATCGGAAAGAACAAGTTCGAGACCAAAGTCCTGCCCGGACCTCAAGCCCAGGTGGCGATGGTGGTGATGGATCCGCACACAGGTGAAGTTCTGGCGCTGGTGGGTGGCCGGAATTATGGCGTCAGCCAGTTGAACCATGCGGTGGCGAAGCGTCCCACCGGATCAATTTTCAAGCCGTTTGTTTACGCCGCTGCCATGAACACGGCGCTGGACGGCGCTAATCCCGTGTTCACCCCGGCCACACTGGTGGCAGATGCGCCCAGCACGTTTGCCTACGGTGACCAGATCTACGAGCCCCGCAACTACAAGGAGGAGTATCACGGCGACGTGACCGCGCGCTATGCCCTGGCTATGTCCTTGAACAATGCGACGGTGAAGCTGGCGGAAGAGGTGGGCTATGACAAAGTGTCCGACCTGGCCAAAGCGGCCGGGATCACGTCAGTGAAAGCCACGCCCGCGATGGCACTCGGCGCCTACGATGCCACTCCCCTGGATATGGCGGCGGCTTACACCGTATTCGCCAACGCCGGCGTGCGCATTTCGCCGACGGTGGTCAACTCGGTGCGCAATGCCAACGGCGATATCATCCTGGATTTCAAGCCGGAAACCCACCCCGTGCTCGATCCTCGCGTGGCTTACCTCATGACCGACATGATGGAAGGGGTGATGAATTACGGCACGGCGTACGCGGTACGCCAGCGCGGGTTCACGGCTCCCGCAGCCGGCAAGACGGGAACTTCGCATGATGGCTGGTTCGCCGGCTATACCAGCAACCTGCTGTGCATTGTCTGGGTAGGTTACGACGACTACAGCGATATTCGTTTGAGCGGCGCCCAGACCGCTGCCCCGATCTGGGCAGAGTTCATGAAGAAGGCAGTGACGCTGCCGCAGTACGCCGACGCGCGGCCGTTTTTGCAACCCTCAGGCGTAGTGGATGTGCAACTCGACAAGACCACCAATCTGCTGGCCACGCCTTCCTGTCCGGAAACCTACAGTGCCGCGTTCATCGCGGGAACCGAACCCAGCGAGACCTGTGACCAGGGAGCGGGAATGCGCGGCTTCTTCTCCCGGGTCTTTGGCTTGGGCGGCGAGAAGGCCCTTCCGCCTCCACCTCCCGGCGCCCAACCCGGCGTGCCGCCTGGGCCAACGGGCACCGCGGTCGAAGATCCCAGCAAAAAGAAAAAAGGGTTTTTCGGCAAGATTGCGGGTATCTTTAAGGATGACAAACCGTCTAACGATCCGCAACCCAAACCGGCGGACACGGACGGTAAGGGTCCTCAGTAGACGAGCTCGCGCCGAGTTGGCTCTGTCTTCAGGAGCGGACTTATGGGTCGTCAATATCTGCTTTACCTCCTGCTTGCCTCGCTTTTCCCCACTCTTTCTTCGGCTCAGGTCCATCATTTTGCTCAAGCTCATTCCTCGGAGCAGGTTGAGATCAGTCCGCCGCCAGTGCGGCGAGCCGATCCCCCGCCGGCCGATGCCGCAGCCGCTGACCTGGAAGCTCGCGGCGACGCCTTGCGGGCCGAAAAGTTCTACCTGGATGCCCTGGATTATTACCGGGCTGCGCTGAAAAAACAGCCCGGCAGCGCCAGGATCTACAACAAGATCGGCATCAACGAATTGCAGATGGCGCGCTTCGCCGATGCCCGCAAGGACTTCGAACGTGCAATCAAGAATGACCGCCAGTTTGCCGACGCCTACAACAATCTGGGCGTAATTTACTATCTGCAAAAAAAGTACGGAAAAGCCATCAAGGAATACGAGAAAGCCATTAACTTGCGCCAGGATTCCGGCTCGTTTTTCAGCAATTTAGGGGCAGCGTACTTCTCCAAGAAGGACTACGTGAAGGCCAGCCTGGCCTACAACCAGGCCCTGCAGCTGGATCCGGATATTTTCGAACGCACTTCGCACACTGGAGTTCTGGCCCAGATGTCATCACCGGGCGACCGCGCCCATTTTGACTACGTGCTGGCCAAGCTCTACGCCAAAAGCGGGATCGCCGACCGCTCCCTGCAATACCTCCGGCGGGCCATGGAAGAAGGCTACAAGGGGATTGAGGATGTGTATAAAGACTCCGAGTTCGCCGCCCTCCGCAAAGACCCGAGGTTTACCGAACTCATGGCCGCCCGGCCAGTCGCAATTCCGGAATAAGCGGTGAATTTACAAACATTTACAAAAATCCGCGAAACTTTCTCGGCGACCGGGGTTTAGAGAAATTAATTACTCCTGAAAACAACAGGGTGAGTAAGGAGAAACGGTAGCCCATCGGTCGTCGACCCGAGCACGCCCCAAGCAGACGACCGGTGGGTTTTTGTTTGCCTGGCTGGGCGGGTGGCTTCGGCGCGGGGATTGGCAATTGGCACTTGGCCAATGCCGGGCGATTAACTTCCCGGAGTCACAATCTGCTCAACCCAACCTGCGGATGGGTTGGCTAATTGCCAAGTGCTAATTGCTGTCCCCGCTTTCCCTCCCGATGTACTTCTCAACCGCTTGTTTCCACTTTCCTTGCGCCTTCAGGATAAATTCGATCACGTCCCGCAGGGCCCCATCGCCACCGGCATGAGGGGTCACGTAATGGGCGGCATCCTTGACCTCGCGGCGGGCGTTCGCAACGGCGACGGAAAAACCGCAGTTGCGCATCACAGTAAGATCGATCACGTCGTCCCCGACGAAGGCAACTTCGCTGGCGCTAAGCCCTTCCGCACTCAGGATTTCGCGAAAGGCTTTCAACTTGTTCTGAATGCCCTGGTGGACCTGCTCCAGCTTGAGATCGCGGGCGCGCAGAGCCACAGTTTCAGAGTTGCGCCGGGTGATGAGTCCAGACTTGATGCCGGCGATGCGGGCAATCGAAATGCCGGCACCGTCCTGAGCGTGGAAGCCTTTGGCTTCAACTACGATTGGTCCGGAGGCCGGACCGCTGGATTGGCTGGTGGGAACGGGAAAGAGAAAAAGTTTGCCGTCGGTGAGTACGCCATCTACGTCGAAGAGAAGCAGTTTGATTTTCTTGGCGCGGGCTTTGGCGGATGATGTTATTGGCATTGCCGGGATTTTAGCATTCAGGCTCCGGCGCAGCGCAGCGAAGCTCCGCCGCTTCGCTGCGACCATAGACCAGTATTCTGCTTCACCCCGGCGCAAAACCTGCGGCGAGCTTCGCTCGCCCGCCCGGACGAGGCGTCCGGGCCCACGTGGTTCGCGCGTAGGCGAACATTTTGCGAAAATCCCATGTTAGAATATCCAACGATGTTTTCCTCTCCTTCCTCGCTCGCCTGGGCGCACCCGCTGGTTGCGGAGTGGTTTGTGCGGAAATTTGGCACGCCGACGGAGCCCCAGGAGCAGGGCTGGCCTCATATTCTGGCGGGACGAACCACCCTCATTTCCGCCCCTACTGGCTCTGGCAAGACTCTGGCTGCATTTCTCGCCTGCATTGACCGGTTAGTCTGCAAAGCCTTGGCCGGGGACCTGCACGATCGCACCGAAGTTCTTTATGTGTCGCCGCTGAAGGCGTTGGGCAACGACATCCAGAAGAATCTCGAGGTGCCGTTGAGCGAGATTCTTCAGATGGCGGGTGAGCGCGGGCTACTGATGCCGGAGATTCGCACCGCGGTACGCACCGGCGACACACTCATGCACGAGCGCCGGGCGATGCTGAAGCGGCCGCCGCACATTCTGGTCACCACGCCCGAGTCGCTCTACATTCTGCTGACCGCGGAAAAGAGTCGCGCGATTCTGCGCGATGTCGAAACCGTTATCGTTGATGAAATCCACGCAGTCGCCGATGACAAACGCGGCGCGCACCTGGCGCTCTCATTGGAGCGACTGGAGGCGCTGACGTATCGAACGCCGGTTCGCATCGGACTCTCTGCCACTCAAAAGCCCATCGAAGAGGTCGCTCACTTCCTGACCGGCAACGGACGCCCGGCGCCGGTGACTGTCGATGTTGGACACAAGCGGAAACTCGATCTCGCGGTGGAAGTGCCCGGCTCATCCCTGGGGCCGATCACCACCAACGAGATGTGGGAAGAAATCTATAACCGATTGGTGGAGCTGGTGGAGCAGCACCGTTCCACGCTGGTGTTCGTCAATACCAGGCGGCTGGCGGAGCGAATTGCGCACAACCTGGGCGAGCGATTAGGCGAAGACAACGTAGCCGCGCATCATGGCAGCCTGTCGCGCAAGCTGCGCCTCACCGCGGAACAGAAATTGAAAGAAGGCAAAGTCAAGGTTCTCGTAGCGACGGCATCGCTGGAGCTGGGAATTGATATCGGCACCGTGGACCTGGCGGTGCAGATCAGCTCTCCGCGCGCCATCGCGGTCGCCCTGCAGCGGGTGGGCCGTTCCGGCCACTGGCGCGGCGCGGTGCCCAAGGGACGCTTCTTCGCCGGCACGCGCGACGATCTGCTGGAATGCGGTGCGCTGGTGCGCGCCATCCGGCAAGGAGATCTGGACCGGCTGATCATCCCCGATGCTCCGTTGGATATTCTGGCGCAGCAGATTGTGGCAACCTGCGCGGCAACCAGTAGCACCGCCGTCCCGGCGGCTGTCGTGGGGGCATCCCGCCCTCACCATCGAGGGCAAGATGCCCTCGGGCCAGCCGGCGAGGATGCCCGCGCTACGCATCCCGGCGCGACAAGTGACGGATTGGACGAAGATGAACTCTTCGCCCTGGTCACGCGCGCCTATCCCTATCGCAATCTCTCTCGCGAAACTTACAACTCGATCCTCGAAATGCTTTCCGAGGGCATTGCGTCGCGGCGCGGGCGCTACGGCGCATACATCCATCACGACCGGGTGAACCGGAGGCTACGGCCACGGCGGGGCAGCCGGCTCGCGGCCATCACCAGCGGCGGCGCTATTCCGGAGACCGCGCTCTTCACCGTGGTCGCCGAGCCGGACGGCATCGTCGTCGGCACTCTCGACGAAGATTTTGCGGTAGAGAGCAACGCCGGCGACATCATGCTGCTGGGCAACACCTCGTGGCGCATCCGCCGCGTGGAGGGCAAGTCCGGACGCGTGCTGGTGGAAGACGCTCACGGCGCGCCGCCCAGCGTTCCCTTCTGGCGAGGCGAGGCCCCGGCACGCACCCAGGAGCTTTCGGCACACGTGGCTGGTCTGCGTAAAGAAATCAGCGACCGTCTGCGTGACACTTCTCCGGTCGCGATTTCAGCAAGTCAGCCCGCCGTTGCCGAAACCATCGCATGGTTAAAGGAAGAATGCGGACTGGATGATTCCGGCGCCGAACAGTCCGTCGAGTACATCTTGCAGGGCCGTGCTGTGCTGGGGGATGTCCCCACTCAGGACACGATCATCGCCGAGCGCTTCTTCGACGAAGGCGGTGGGATGCAACTGATCATCCACGCGCCTTACGGCGGCCGCATCAACAAAGCCTGGGGCCTGGCCCTGCGCAAGCGTTTCTGTCGCAGCTTCAATTTTGAGTTGCAGGCCGCAGCCACCGACAACGGCCTCAATATTGCTCTGGCGGAGCAGCACAGCTTTCCGCTGGCTGACGTTTTTCATTTCCTCAACGCCGAAACCGTGCAACCGATTCTGGAACAGGCGGCGCTGGCTTCTCCGTTCTTTGGCACGCGCTGGCGCTGGGACGCCAATCGCGCTCTGGCCTTGCTGCGCTTTCAGGGCGGCAAGAAAGTTCCGCCGCAGATTCAGCGCATGCGCTCCGACGATCTGCTGGCATCGGTTTTCCCCGACGTGGCCGCGTGCCAGGAAAATATCGTGGGCGACATTCAGATTCCCGATCACCCCCTGGTAAAGGAAGTGATGAAAGATGTCCTCACTGAGGCCATGGATGTGGACGGGCTGCGGGCGCTGCTGAGCGGCATCCAGCAGGGACAAATCCGTTGCCTGGCGGTGGACACTCCGGTGCCATCGCAATTCTCGCATGAGATTCTGAACGCAAATCCCTACGCGTATCTCGATGACGCGCCTATCGAGGAACGGCGGGCCCGCGCCGTGGAGATGCGTCGCATACTGCCGGAATCGGTGCTGGAGGAAGTAGGCAAGCTCGATCAGGCTGCCATCGCGCAGGTGCGGAAAGAAGCCTGGCCCGATGTGCGCGACGCGGACGAGTTACACGATGTATTACACACCTTGATTGCTTTCCCGGCCCGTGTGGAGGCGGGCGACTCGCCCGCCCAAGCGGATGCCGCTCCCCTGAGTTTGGTCGGCTTAAATGAAGCTGGCAAGGACGGTCGAGCTGCACTCGACGGGACAGCCGAGGGCGGCTGCCCCCACGTAAGCAGTGCATGGCAGGAATATTTCGAGAGACTGCGCGAACAAGGGCGCGCCGCGCCGGCTCAACACGCTGGAGTGAGTTACTGGGTAGCGACGGAACGAGCAAGGACATTCTCACTGCTGTTCCCGGACGCCGAGTTTGATCATCCGGTCGCCGAGATTCAGACGACTCTACCGTCTTCCGACGATGCTCTGCTGGCCCTGGTCACTGGTTGGATGTCGCACTTGGGCCCGGCAACAGCTTCGCAACTTGGCGCTGTGCTCGGGCTTCCTTCGTCCGAGGTTGAAAAGGCATTGCTTCGAATGGAAGCCTCTGGTGCGGTACTGCGCGGACAGTTTACCGACAATGCTTCGCGGGCGAGTCGCCCGCGACCACATGAGTCAGAGCTGGTTCAATCAGATCCACCCGAACTGGAGTGGTGCGAGCGGCGCTTGCTGGCGCGCATTCACCGGCTGACTGTGGCCACGTTGCGCAAGCAGATTGAACCGGTCACGGCGGCACAATTCATGCGCTGGCTCCTGCGCTGGCAGCATGTCGCGTCCGGAGCACAAGTTCAGGGTGAACGCGCCACGCTTGACGTGCTGCGGCAGTTGCAGGGATTTGAAATTCCCGCCAATGCCTGGGAGCGGCAGATTCTGGGCCGGCGGATTGTCAACTACGACCCCAAGTGGCTCGACCAACTGTGTCTTACCGGCGCTGTAGGTTGGGGGCGGCTGTCTCCCCATCCCGCGACTCTTGATGACACCGTGGCCGGAAAACGGCGCGTGATTCCGACCAGTGTGGCTCCGATTACGTTTTTCGTGCGCGAAGAAGCCGACTGGATGACTCCGCATCGTCGTCCCGACTCGGAGCAGCCCGAGGCGCGCGGACTCAGCGAAGGCGCGCGCCAGGTGCTGGAATTCCTGCGGCAGCGTGGAGCATCATTTTTCGCTGACATCGTGCGTAGCACGGGGCGGCTGAAGGCTGAGGTCGAGACTTCCCTCTGGGAACTGGTAGCGGGTGGTCTGATCACTGCCGATGGTTTCGACAATCTGCGCTCCCTGATCGATCCCAAGCGCCGCGCCGGGCAAGGCAGTGGGCGGGCGGCACGGCCCCGGCACAGTACCGGCCGCTGGGCGTTGTTGTACACGGACCAGGCAGCGGACCGCAATCGCGCCGTGGAGGCGACCTGCTGGATGCTGCTGAAACGCTACGGCATCGTCTTTCGTGATTTGCTGGCCCGCGAGACCAATCTTCCCAAGTGGCGCGAATTGCAGATGGCTTTCCGGCGGCTGGAAGACCGGGGCGAGATTCGAGGGGGCCGTTTCGTGGATGGCTTTCTCGGGGAACAGTTTGCCCTACCGGTGGCGGTGGAATCGTTGCGGGCGACGCGCAAAATGCCGCTCACGGGAGAGACGGTTGTGTTGTCGGCCGCCGATCCCCTGAATTTGGTGGGAATTCTACTGCCGGGGGAACGCGTCCCTGCCATCTCGGGCAAAACTGTGACCTTCCATGATGGGGTCGTTGTGCATGAAGCACTCGATTCGCAACGCTTGACCGCGATGGGCGAGTGACAAAAATCAAACTCTAGATTCAGTTCTCGGTTGTCAGTTGTGAGTTCTTGGCGGTTGGGATGAAAAAAGCGATCGGGAACCCGATGAGGGGGTCCCTCGGATTCCCGACCAGCGTAACTTCCGGCGGAACTTCTGAAAGCGCTTCCCCCGTCGCTTTTTGCCGGCCAACGCTGCCCGCTTAAGAGCACGTATTCGGCCATCGCAATACACTGGTGGCAAACTGCACTTGTTTCTCATAAGTCATTATTTATCTGTATTTTATAGCCTTAATACGGAGATGGCCTCAGGCCGGAATTGAGCCCCGTTCTATCCAGGCGGATAGAGTGGCTATCTGTTCGGATAGTCGAACAGGACGGATAACCATATTCCGCAAGAAAGAAAAATGTGTTACACGGTAGGCCGCATGTGAGGTGTGCGAACGGTGAAGCCCAGACTTCAAGTAGCGGCCGGACCCTTGGCAGATTCCATCTATTTTTTGACTGAAGCAGAAATCAGGATCGGCAGAGATCCTTCTAACTCGTTGACAATCAGCGATCTTTCGCTTTCGCGACGCCATTGCATGCTCATGCGCGAGGAGGATAGTTACAGGCTTCGCGATCTCGAGAGCCGCAATGGAACATTCGTTAACGGTGGCGTGGTGTCGGAAAAGCGGCTGAACCACGGGGATCAAATCTCAGTGGGAGAATCTGTTTTTGTCTTCCTGACGAAGGAGGACTCGGACGGAGCGACCGCTGAGGCTGTGGAGTTCGACGATTGCCTGACTCAGGCCACGACCCAGGTCCACCCGCGGGATGTTCTCTATCTCCAGCCGGAACGCATCCTGAAAGAGCTGCCGGCAACTTCGCGCCTGGGGCGGAACCTCAATGCGCTGCTGAAAATCAGCCGCGTGGTGCACTCCATTTCTGACCTCGACCGGTTGCAGGAGCAGATCCTGGAACTGATCTTTGAAGTGGTGCCGGCCGAACGCGGCGCAATCTTGCTGGATGGCAAGGGCAGCCAGAAGTTCTCCTCCCTCTTCGCCTATCCGGCAAAACGGGGAGAACCAGTCCGGGTAAGCCGCACCATCACTACCCAGGTGATGGAGCAGGGAGTGGCGATCCTGGGGGCGGATGTGCCCGCCAGCGGAGGCTTAAGCGGAGTAGAAAGCCTGGTGAGTTTTCGCGTGCGCTCGTTGTTGTGCGTGCCCCTGACCGTCTTTCAGAAGGTGGTCGGATGCATTTACCTGGACACCACCAGCCCTGGCACCCGTTTTGATCGAGATCACCTGGAACTCGTCGCCAGCATTGCCGGCATCTCGGCGGTGGCGCTGGAAAACTCACGGCGGTTGCTGTGGCTGGAACAGGAAAACCTTCGCCTGGCGGCGGAAATCAATCTGCAGCACAGCATGGTCGGCGAAAGCCCCGCGATGAAGGAGGTGTACCGTTTCCTGTCGCGGGTAGCGCCGACGGATGCGACGGTCCTAGTGGGTGGCGAAAGCGGGACGGGAAAGGAACTGGTGGCGCGGGCCATTCATCGCAACAGCCCGCGCGCTGGCCGGCCATTTGTCACCATTAATTGTGCGGCCATTCCGGAAGGTCTGCTGGAGAGCGAGCTCTTTGGATATGAACGAGGAGCATTTACCGGCGCTGCGGGTCAAAAGAAAGGCCGGCTGGAGCTGGCCGACGGAGGCGTGGTATTTCTGGACGAAATTGGGGAACTGGCGCCGGCGCTGCAGGTTAAGTTGCTGCGCGTGCTGCAGGAGCGCGAGCTCGAGCGCCTGGGCGGCTCCCGCCCGATCTCGATCGACATACGTCTGATCGCGGCCACCAATAAGGATCTGGCATCAGCGGTCAAGGCCCGAACATTTCGCGAGGACCTTTATTACCGGTTGAACGTCGTTTCTATGGTGGTGCCCGCTCTGCGCGAGCGTGTGGAAGACATTCCCATCCTAGCGGAGTACTTTGTCGCCAAGTTTGCCGCCAAATGCAAAGTCAAGGCCAAAAAAATTTCTCCCGAGGCTATGGCCGGACTGATGAATTACGACTGGCCGGGCAACGTGCGCGAGCTGGAAAATGCCATCGAGCGAGCCCTGGTGTTGGGCGTCTCGGAAACCATTCGTCCGGAGGACCTGCCGGAATCAGTTCTAGAGAAGGGTCCTGCGCCCGGCACGCACGAGGCCAAGTATCACATGGCGGTCACTCAATTGAAGAAACACCTCATTCTTACCGCCCTGGAAGAAACCAATGGCAATTACACCGAGGCGGCTCGAACCCTGGGAGTACACGCGAATTATCTGCACCGGCTGGTCAGGAACCTGAACCTGCGACCGTCGATTCGCTCCTTCCCCGCGCTCCGGAGTGGGACAGGCAGAGTGCTGGATGGCCGCTTGTGAACCGCCGAGTGCAGCCTATATGAGCCGGAGGTAGCGACGTTGCCTGTAACGTCTCAGGGAAGTTTGAGGGTCGGCAGGGTTGCAGGATTCAGATAAACGCCCTGCCAGCGTAAGGCAAAATGAAGGTGAGGTCCGGTGGCCCGGCCGGTCCCTCCACTACGCCCAATCTGCTGCCCGGCCGCCAACCGCTCACCCTGCTTAACCTTGATTTCTGAAAGGTGGAGGTAAAGCGTGAGCAGTCCCTGCCCATGATCGAGTACCACGCAGTTGCCTTCGAAATACAAAGGGCCCGCCAGCAGAACGATTCCCGCATTGGCTGCGGAAATGGGTGTCCCGGTCGGGACGCCGTAGTCCAGTCCCTGGTGCATGCTTTGAACTTTGCCGTTAAAAGTCCGCCGGGTGCCAAAAGCATCGGAGACGGGCGCGACTACAGGTGCGAGAAACTTCCCTGTCCACTCCCGATCCGAATTGGTGTGTTGAAACACGTCCTGCTTTACCGTCGTGTCCTGGTGAATGCGCTCCAGCTGCGCTTTGCTGGGTTCGGTGAATCGCTTGGCCACGGTTACCTTGATGCTGGGATATTTCGCGGCCCGAACCAGGATTTTTCGGGTAAACGAGATTTGAGTTGCCCGGGAGGTGGTTCCTATGAGATCCAGAGCGTAAGTGCCGGGGCGAGTTTCGAGACTGACTCCCGCGATCCCGTACCAGGCTTTGCTGGCCGCGTCGTAACTAAACCAGACTTGATGTCCTAACCACTTGGCGGAGAGCTCTGTCAGTCGCACTGGGGGCGCAACGTCAAACACAATCGGAGCTCCGTTCACCAGCTGTGCCGGTTGCCAGCGAATGGCCCAGGGCTTGGCAACGCCCTTCTTCGCGCCTGCCGTCGCACCTGTAATTCGGGTTTCGGCGGTGCCGAGAAGGGGCATAGCAACGCTGACAATGGCAAGCAACAAGCGGCAGCGGTGGTTGGCAGAGGACAGCAATTTGGAACACTCCAATTATCAGCCTAGCATTCCTGCCAGGGTTCGGTGGTCATAATCCCGGCGGCCGCACCCGGGGTGGAACGGCTACTGTTGATTCGGAATGAAATCCAGCTGGATTTCAGTGGTAGTCGGGTGATCGGCGGGCACATATTTCCATTGTTTGACCGCCAGCGTAGCTGCATCCACCAGAATCGGATTGCCGCCGATGGGCGAGATTTTTCCTACCGAGCCATTGGGACTGATCGAAATAGACAAGCGGACGACCCCACCAATCGCGTTCTGCTTCAGTTCGCGGGGATACTTGGGAGCGACTTTGTAAACCAGTTTGCGCATCGCGGGCGCGTTCTGGGCCTCGAGAAAAGCAGTCGAAAGCAAGGCCAATAAGACCAGCCCCAGCGTACCGCACGCAAAGCGCGTGCTGCGCTTTGACCATGATGTGTTTGATTGGCCCACAAACATTCAAGTCCTGCAATTTAACTGGAGACCCGATCTTGCGAGATTAGGAAATTAGTCACCCCTGGGCAAGTTACGGATGTAACGATTTCGCTGCCGGTTGCGGCTGATTTCATAGCGGCGCGAACTTAATTCATCGGTGCAGACAATCCGCATCAGGAAAGGAAACTCCTCGATAACAACTAGTGCTTTTCTGCTATTGCTCCGGCTGGGCTTTACTTCTACATTGCTGCGACATCTTCAATCGCAGGGTCCCGCGGACTCGTGCGAACCCCGGTGCAAGAGCGCGTGCAGCGCGCCCGATCAAGGAGTTTGAAATGAAACTGGGAGCAATAGCGTATGCCAGCGCGGCGATTTTACTGATAGGTACTGCACAATTGGTAGGACAGCAGTCCCAGACCGCCGTGGAGCAGCCGTCAGTGCCGGTGCAGCAGGCGGCCGTCTCCGCCCCATCAACATCCGCGGCAGCGCCGAAGCCACCACAAGCGGCACATCCTGCCTCAGCACAAGCCCAAAAGCATAAGCTGGGTCCATTCGAGATTACGATCAACTGGCGCACCCGCGCGGAAGGTTGGAACTGGTTCGAGGCGCCCACGGGAAACAGCGACTACCCGTTGTGGCACTCCCTGCTGCGTATCGGGATTGGTCAGACCAGGGAAAAACTCGATTGGTTCGCCGAAATGGAACAGCCGTCCATTCTTGGTCTTCCCAATGACGCGGTAGTCGCGGGTCCCGCGGGCCAGCTTGGCCTGGGCGGGTCCTACTATGTGGCCAACAATAACGAGTCCAACAACGCCAGCGTGTTCCTGAAACAGGCATTCGTGGACTTCAAGCATCTCGGGCCGGCGCGCGTGAAACTGGGGCGCTTCGAATATTTCGATGGCATGGAAGTCAAGCCCAAGGACCCCGTGCTCGCAGCCGTCGTACAGAGCAGGATCGCGCATCGACTGATCTCCAACTTCGGATTCACTGCGGTCCAGCGAACTTTTGACGGCGGCCAGTTCTCCCTGAATTCCGGAAAGAACAACTTCACCTTTTTCAGCGCTCGACCGACTGCTGGAATTCTCCAGACCGACGGAATGCCTGAGCTGGACATCGAGGTTTACTACGGCGCCTTCACCCGGTCCATCAATACGCCGCATGGCGAGGCGCAACTACGCGTGTTCGGCCTGGGTTACGTGGATGACCGCAATACCATATTGAAGACCGACAACCGTCCCGTGCCAGTGCGCACTGCGGACCTGGGCAAGGTTCAGTTGGCCACCTACGGCGCCAACTACGCGCAGGTGATCAGCACCACGAACGCCGGCAAGTTTGATTTTCTGGTGTGGGGCGTTTACCAGGGCGGCTCCTGGGGCGCGCTCAGCCAACGTGCCAGCGCCTTCGTGGGCGAACTCGGCTGGCAGCCCTCGGTGAAGCACCTCAAGCCATGGCTCAGCGCCGGCTTTTCATATGGCAGCGGCGATGGAAATCCCAATGACTCGACTCACGGGACTTTCTTCCAGGTCTTGACCACACCGCGCCAGTACGCGCGCTTTCCCTTCTACAACATGATGAACAACGTGGATTTCTACGCCACTCTGAACCTCAAGCCAACCTCGAAACTGGCGCTGCGTTCCGAAGGGCACGCTCTCCGGCTGGCCAACTCGGCCGATTTCTGGTACCTCGGTGGAGGCGCATTTCAGCCGAAGACTTTTGGTTATACCGGCCGTCCCAGCAACGATTTCAGTGGCTTGGCCAACGTCTGGGATCTCAGCGCCGACTACCAGATCACCCGCTCTTTCAGTACTACGCTGTACTACGGCCATGCCTGGGGCAAGACGGTGATTGCGAAGATTTATCCCAAGGATCCCAACGGGCAGTTTGCCTACCTGGAGACCAACCTCCACTTTTAAGGACGTGGTTAAGACTGGTCACGGGGGGATAATATATTTCAACTATTGACCCCAAGTGGACAAAGTGTGATCGTGGTCACATTTTTGCGGTAAGTTTAAGGTTTCAAGGAGCATGGTCATGGCAGTTTCGAATCCTGCGCTTCCCCAGATCCATACTGCCCCGGCGGCCAATGCCAGCTTCTACGAGAAGCTAAACAGCCGCTGGCACGAACGCGCCTTGCAGGTTTTCATGTTCATCGTGCTGGCACACTGGGGCGAGCACCTCGCTCAGGCTTACCAGATTTATGTCATGGGATGGCCCCGGCCCAAAGCCAATGGCATTCTCGGTTTGTGGTACCCCTGGTTGATCAAGTCCGAAGCGCTGCACTATGGCTACGCCATCGTCATGCTTGCAGGCATTTGGGTCCTGCGCAAAGGATTTACGGGGCGGGCGCACACTTGGTGGACGGTGGCGCTGGTCATCCAGTTCTGGCATCACATCGAGCATTTCCTGCTGATTTGGCAGGCCACGGCCCACCACAATTTCTGGGGCAAGCCGGTGCCGTTCAGCGTTTTGCAGCTGGTGATTCCGCGCGTGGAACTCCATCTCTTCTACAACTCGATCGTGTTTATTCCCATGGTCATCGCCATGTACTATCACATGTTCCCGTCGGAGGCGGAGGAGAGGGCGATGGTTTGCTCCTGCGCATGGGACCACAATCCGTCGATGCAAGCTGCCTGATCCGAAAGCATCAGAGTACGAGGAATCGCAAGATCGCATTCGCCTTTAGATGGAGCGGGTGGCTGGCTCGCACGCTCCCAGGAAAATATCGGCAACTCCTGCTGTGCGCCTGCGCTGCAACTCTGCTCATAACCGCCTGCTCCAGACCAGCGGACTCGTCGCGCACGATTACGATTGAGCACGAGATCTCGCCCGAACCGGCTCGGATCGGGCCTACAGTAGTGAACTTTCGGCTGGTCGATCCGGCGGGAAAAGCCATTCCGGGAGCGCACATTGCGTTGGAGGCGGACATGTCGCACGCGGGCATGTCTCCGGTCTTTGGCGAAGTCAGGGAAATCGAGCCCGGCCGCTACCAGGCTCATCTCACGTTCGAGATGGCGGGAGATTGGGTTATCCTCCTCCATGTCACCCTGCCCGGCGGACAAAAGTTGGAACGCCAGATTGATGTGCGGGGCGTCCGACCCAACTAGGCAAGCTGTTGAACCCATCATCCATCCCGGCCCTGGAAGCTCCCGAAGCGCTGCCCTTTGACTTAATGCAAGTTCCTGGCCTGGGCCATCTGTTTCGCTGGCGTCATGCCCGCCCGCTGCTCCAGGCTCCACTGCTCATCGTCAGCGTCGTAATGATCCTGCATGGATTGTTCGGCCCCACACTCGCCCCGAAGAATCTGGCGACCACCCTGAGCTGGCTTCACTTTCGCGGAGTACTGGTACTGGTGCTGCTCGCGGCGGGGAACTTTTTCTGCCTGGCTTGCCCGTTCATGCTGGTACGCCAGGCCGCGCGGCGATTCTTCACGCCTCGCTTCGACTGGCCGCGGGCGCTGCGCAACAAGTGGCTTTCCCTGGCACTCTTTATCCTGATTCTCTTTCTCTACGAGTTGTTCGATCTGTGGTCCTCGCCCTGGTGGACGGCCTGGCTGATTCTCGCGTACTTCTTGACCGTGCTCGTAGTGGACGGCTTTTTTAAGCACGCTTCGTTTTGCAAGTTTGTTTGCCCCATCGGACAGTTCAACTTTGTGGCCTCGACGCTTTCTCCTCTTGAGGTGAAGGTACGGGACCAGGCGGTGTGCACCAGTTGCCATACGCTGGATTGCATTCGCGGCCGGCGCGAACCGGTTTCGGACCTGGTCACAATCCGCGGCTGTGAGCTGGCCCTGTTTCAGCCCCGCAAAGTGGGCAACATGGATTGCACATTCTGTCTGGATTGTGTGCACGCCTGCCCGCATGACAACGTCGGAATCCTGAGCCGGATGCCCGGTGAAGAACTCCTGACTGATCCATTGCGATCGGGACTTGGTTATTTCTCTCGCCGCAAAGACCTGGCCGCGCTGGCCATAGTGTTCACCTTTGGCGCCTTGCTGAACGCTTTTGGCATGGTCAGTCCGGTTTACGCGGTCGAGAGCTGGCTGGGAAAAATATTGCACGTGAGCCACGAAGCGCCGGTGCTCGGGATCATCTTCGCCTTCTTTCTGATTCTGGAGCCGGTCCTGCTGCTGGGACTGGCCGCATGGCTGACCCGAGTTTGGGCGGGCAGCCGGCGCGCCCTGCTCCCGCTGATGGTGCGATACACTTACGGCCTCGTGCCCATGGGCTTCGGGATGTGGCTCGCCCACTACGGATTTCATTTCTTAACCGGACTCTACACCTTCATTCCCGTAACTCAGAGCGCGCTTGCGAGTCTGGGGTGGCCTGTCTTGGGCGAGCCACGCTGGACTCTTACGGGCCTGCCAGCGAATATCGTGCTGATGATCGAAATCGGGCTCCTCTTGCTGGGATTTGCCGGCTCACTGACCGTGACCTATGGCTTGGCAGAAGAGGATTCGCCCCGGCAACCGATGCGGGTATTTATTCCGTGGGCGACAATAGGTCTGATTCTCTTTGTCGCATCCATGTGGCTCCTGTTCCAACCCATGGAAATGCGTGCCACCCTGATGAGCGGCTAGGGGGGATGGTGTGGGTCGGACACTGTTGTCCGACACGGTTGAAGTCGCTCTTGGAGTGGGTGTTCTTTTCGTTGCTATGCTCGAGCTGAGGATGAACCACCACACTATCCTGCGGGGAATTGATTTCGGTCTTGCGGGCCTGCTCGTTTTGATGTTGCCCACGCCAGCCCGGGCCCACAACGGCCCGCCCTTCCCCATCATTGAGAATCACAAAGTTGGCCCCTGCGTCATTTCTCTGTGGACGCATCCCGACGTAGGCACCGGCACTTTTTTTGTCTTTGTAGAACCGATTCCAGGGGGGACCGTCCCCAAGGATCTGAAGTTGCAGATCGGCGTTCAGCCGGAAAGCGGACGCCTGCCCGAGGCAGTTTACACGGCCACTAAGGACAACAGTGGCGGCCAGCAACAATACAACGCCATCGTCGAGTTCGATCGGCAGGAGTTTTGGCGGGTCCGCCTGGTCCTCGAAAGCTCGCAGGGCCGCGGAGAAGAATTTTCGAGAGTGGAAGCGACTCCAGTGGGTTTTGGCAAATGGGACCTTCTGTTTTATCTGTTACCTTTCTTGGCGGTGGGGTTTCTCTGGTTTCGGGGCATTTCACGGCGGCGAAGCCGGATGAAAAGATTACAGGCCGCATAGCTATTGGCCGGAGGAATCCTCTTTTGTTGCAGCTTGGGTGGTAACAGCTTGGGTCGGAAGCAGGTTTTAGGTGGAGCAGGTCTTGGGAGGAGCGGCGCTTGGGTGGAGCAGCGCTTTGGCGGTGCATCATGAGCACTATGTGAATGGCGGCTTCAGCCGCTGAGGCTTGCAGCGAGAAAACTCAATGACCAAAGATCACCAATCCTTCCTCGACGGGCGCTCGGGGTCCACCATCCCTGAGCGAGGGCGTTTGATATTCCAGCATCTGGTTGTGCTCTTTCTGTTGACTGCCGTAATCACAACTTCTCCGGGATGTCATTCCGCCGGCAAGCTTCCCGATCCGTCCTCCAAGGAATATGGCACTGTGGTTTCCGCGTTCTATGTCGGCCTGGCGGCGCTGCAGGTGGGCGACGACGTGCACGCGGACAGCAGGCTCTCAGAGGTGACACGGCTTGTTCCCGTTGAGCCCGCCGGGTGGGCCAACTGGGGAATCCTCGCCCTGCGCCAAAGAAATTACGACACCGCGGCGCTGCGGCTCGAACGGGCGCGTGATCTGGCCCCGCAGAATGATCGCATCTACGATCTGCTGGGGATTCTGGAAAGCCAGCGCGGCCATTCCGCGCAAGCCATTGCCGACTTGCGCAAAGCGGTCGAGCTGAATCCGAAAAACTTGCGGGCGATCTACCGCTTAGCAGAAGAAACGGAACGGCAAGGCGATGAAAGCGGCGCGGCCGAAGTGCAGCAGTTGCTGCAAAAGATTCTGGCCGCGCAACCGGACAACCTGGCCGCCCTGCTGGAACTGAGCCGGATTGCGGCGAAACGCGGAGACGCTGCGACCCTCAAGTCGGCCGTCGCCCAAATCAGCGCGCGCTCGTCAGCGTGGCCGGCAGAGGTACAGCATCAGCTGGCAGCTGCGCAGACTGCCACAGCCAGCGCGGACCTGCGTCCCGCCGCGACCCAGACAACGTTTCTGCGCAACGTGATGATGCGGGTGCCCGAGTATCGCCAGAGTCTCACCGCGATCAAGGCGCCTCCCGGAGATGAAGCTGAGCCCTTCACCCATTTCCTGAAACTCGAGTCGCCCGTCTTCCGCCCGGCGCCGGCAGACACGGCACTCAACTTCAATCTCCAACCGCTCGTCAATACGGGCAGTGCCCGCTGGAATTGGATTGGAGCCATTCCGCTAGGCAGTGCGGGCGCGCCTGCGATCGCGGAGGCCAATGGCCGCACGGTGCATTTGTCCACTGGGGCAACCATTCCCTTCCCCGGCGGAACTTCCAGCGTGTTGCCCCTGCCCGAGGGCATCGTCCCAGTTGATTTCAACTACGACTTCAAGACCGATCTGGTGCTGGCCGGTGCCGGCGGCGTACGACTGCTGCGACAGGACAGCCCCAGCGCCTTCACGGATGTAACCGCACAAGCGAACCTACCCAAATCTGTAGCCAATGCGCCATACGCTGGGGCTTGGGCGGTGGACATTGAAGCCGACGGCGATCTCGATATCGTGCTGGGCGCAAAAACCGGCACTCCGACCGTCTTGAGAAATAATGGGGACGGCACCTTCCTCCCCATTCATCCCTTCGACGGGCTTTCTGGCGTGATCGGCTTTGCCTGGGCTGATCTGGACGGCGATGGCAATCCCGATGCCGCGATCGTCGATGGGGCGGGACGGCTTCACGTGTTCATGAATTTGCGGCAGGGACAATTCCACGAGCGCCCGTTGCCACCGGGTTTGACAGCGGTCAAAGCAGTGGCCGTGGCCGACGCCAACAACGATGGGACCCTCGATCTGCTGGCTGTGCAAGCTGACGGCGCCATCCTCCGGATTTCGGACAAGGACGAAGGACAAAGCTGGGAGACAGCCGAGATTGCCCGAGTATCAAACCCATCCAGCTATCTTGCCGGCGAAGTACGCCTGCACGTGGCTGATCTGGATAACAATGGAGCGCTCGACCTGTTACTGTCCCCCACCACGCCAACTGCGGGTGGCAACACCGCCGGCGCGATGATCTGGCTCGGCGACGTTATGGGCAGCTTCACGCTGTTGACTCATCCCGCCGGACCAGCACTGGTGTTCGACGCTGCGGACACCGGCAATGACGGCCATCTCGATCTTCTCGGTCTGTCCGCGGATGGACAACCGGTGCAAGGAGTCAATCAGAGCCCGCAGAATTATCACTGGCAGGTCGTGCGACCGCATGCGGTCCAGGCGGTTGGCGATCAGCGCATTAATCCCTTTGGCGTGGGCGGCGAAATTGAAGTCCGCTCCGGGCTGCTGGTGCAAAAACAGCCCATCACCGGGCCGCAACTTCACTTCGGTTTGGGTAAGCAGACCGAGGCTGAAGTTGTTCGGGTCATCTGGCCTAATGGCACGGTGCGAGCCGAGTTTGAGGTGAAGGCTGACCAGGAAGTGGTGACCGAGCAGCGCCTGAAAGCCTCCTGTCCCTTCCTATTTGCCTACAACGGAAAAGAGATGGAGTTTGTGAAGGACGCGGTTCCGTGGGGCTCGGCCATCGGCTTGCGCATCAACACGCTGGGCTCGGCGCAAATCGCGGCCACTGGAGAGTGGTACAAAATCGGGCGCGATCAGCTCGTACCTCACGATGGCTTCTACGATATCCGCGTTACCGCGGAATTGTGGGAAGTTTACTACTACGACTATCTGGCGCTCATGACGGTTGACCATCCCGCCGGAACGGAGATCTTTGTGGATGAACGCTTCGTGATTCCGCCGGCGAAACTGGGGATCACCACGGTAAAGACGCCGCACCAGATCGCGCGCGCGATCGACGACGATGGCCAGGATGTCACCGAGTTGGTCAGCACGCTCGACGGAAGAGCCGTAAACAACTTCGGGCGCGGCCAATTCCAGGGCGTGACGCGTGATCATTACCTCGAGGTTGACCTCGGCGATGACGCGCCCAAAAACGGCCCACTTTACCTGGTCGCTCAGGGTTCGATCCACGATACCGAGTCGTCGGTGAATGTCGCCATCACGCAGGGCAGCCACTGGCGCGCCCATGGCTTGAGTGTCCAGGTACCTGACGGCCGCGGCGGCTGGATCACGGCGCAAAACACCCTCGGCTTTCCGGCAGGGCGCAAGAAAACAATCCTGTTCAATCTGACGAACGTCTTCCGCTCCGGCACGCCACGAAAAGTACGACTGCGGACGAATCTGGAAATTTACTGGGACGCCATCCACTGGGCGGAGGGCGCGCCGGACGCACCGCTGAAAGAAACGACTTTGGATCCATCGCTCGCCGACCTGCACTATCGCGGCTATTCGGTGATGCAGATGCCGGTGGGCGCGGGAGCGCCGGAAGTCCCGGACTACAACCAGATTGAAGGCACCAAACAGCACTGGCGCGACCTGATCGGTTACTACACGCGATACGGAGACATCCGCGAGCTTATAGACAAGATTGACGACCGCTATGTCATCGTGAACTCGGGGGATGAGATGGCGCTGCACTTTCCCCAGCAGCCACCCCCGCCCGCAGGCTGGGTGCGGGACTTCGTCATCAAGGGCGATGGCTGGATCAAGGACGGAGACTACAATTCGACTTTCTCCAAAACTGTGCTGCCTTTGCCGTATCACGCCAAGAACGAGTACACGACGCGGCCGGGTGCGCTCGAGGATGAATGGGTGTACCGCCAGCATCCTGAAGACTGGCAGAACTATCACACCCGTTACGTCACTCCTCAAGTTTTCAAGAATGCGTTGCGCAGCGGGCTCAACCAATGACAATGATGACGACAGGCAGCCGCATTGCCAGGGCCGCTCTCGGTATCGTTTTCGTCGGACTGTTGGTGACACCCCTTGTGCTCAAGCGGCTGTCGGCACGGCGCGCGGCGGATAGATCAAGCGCTGATGTAAAGACGACGATGGCGCGGCACGGCTTCTATCTGCAGGAAGTTTCTCAGGCTGCGGGCATCCGGTTTGTCCATGAAGCCCCGGCGCTCGATCCCAAGCTGGAATCCATCATGCCGGAAGTCGCGTCGATGGGCGCGTCGGTATCCATTGTCGATTTCGACCGCGACGGCTGGTCGGACATTTACGTGGTCAACAGCGCCATCGGCACCAGGAATTGTCTGTACCGCAACCTGGGGGACGGCACTTTCAAAGATGTGGCCGGCGAACTCGGCATTGCGGATGTCAATCAGCCGGGCACAGGAGTCTCCACCGGCGCAGTTTGGGGCGACTACGACAATGACGGATACGATGACCTGTTCCTGATCAAGTGGGGACGTCCGGAGCTCTACCACAACGACCAGGGGCACGGCTTCACCCGAGTGAGCGAGCAAGCCGGGCTGCCATCCTGGATCAACGCCAACACCGCCATCTGGTTTGATTACGATGGCGATGGGCTGCTGGACTTGTTTGTCGGCGGTTACTATGCCGAGGGCATCGACCTCTGGCATCTCACCACCACCCGGATCATGCCCGACAGCTTTGAGTATGCCAAGAATGGCGGACGAAAATATCTGTTCCACAATCTTGGCCATGGAAAGTTTGAAGAGGTCAGCGAGAGAGTTGGTATCAACAGCCATCGCTGGGCGCTGGCCGCGGCGGCGGCAGACTTGCGGGGCAGCGGGCATCCGGATTTGTTTATTGCCAACGACTACGGCGTTTCCGAGCTCTATTTCAATGACGGAAAACGCTTCCATGAAGTGGGTGAGCAGACCGGCGTGGGCTTTGCACCCAAGAGCGGGATGAATGCCGCCTTTGGCGATATCCTGAACCAGGGCAGGTACGCCGTGTATGTTTCGAATATTTCAGAAGACGGCATTCTGATCCAGGGAAACAATCTGTGGGTGCCCAAGCAAGGGACTTCAGGCGACGCCATCAAGTACGAGAACCTGGCGCGGGATTTCGGCGTCGAGCTTGGCGGCTGGAGTTTTGGCGCGCAGTTTGGCGACCTGAATAACGACGGAACACTCGACCTGTACCTGACCAATGGCTATATCTCGCTCGACCGCAACCGAAGCTACTGGTATGACTTTTCCAAGGTGGCCGGCGGCAACAGCACCATCATTGGCGACGCCAGGAACTGGCCGGCGTTCGAAGGCCGCAGTTTGTCGGGGTATCAATCCAAGCGGCTGTGGTTGAATGATGGCGCCGGCAAATTTGTCGATGTGGCCCAGGCGGTCGGGGTCAACGACACTTATGACGGTCGCGCGGTCGCGCTTGCCGACTTGTGGAATCGCGGCGTGCTCGATGTCGTCGTCGCCAACCAGAAGGGCCCGTTGCTGGTTTACAAGAACACAGTGACGCCGGAAAATGAGTGGATCGAATTTGAGCTGGAAGGAACCGCCACCAACCGCAGCGCGATTGGGGCCCAGGTCACGATGTATTGGAACGGCCAGCAGCAAGTGCAGGAAGTTTCAGGAGGCAGTGGTTTCGCCTCGCAGAACCAGCGCCGCCTGCATTTTGGCCTGGGAAAATACCCGCAAATGGAAAGAGCAATAATCCGCTGGCCCTCCGGCAAACTTCAAACCATCGACAAGCCTGCCGCCGGCCAACTGCACAAGATCAAGGAGCCTGCATGAGCCAGACCGCGCACCTGACACCGCCACCGGCCGCGCCTGCTGGTTGGAAGCACTTTATTAGTCTCGACAACCGTTACGTTGCCCCGATTTTCATTACCTGCATCCTGCTCATGGGTCACTTGTCGTTTGGCATTCTTGAAAGCTACCAGAGGACACTGCTGGCGATCGTGGTAAGCATCGCGACTGAGTTGGCCCTGGGCCGTATTTTCTTTCACAAGTGGGTGCACCCGGCGAGCGCATACATCAGCGGAATCAGCGTGGGAATTCTGCTGCGCTCACCTGCCTTCTGGCCCTACGCTCTGTGCGCCGCCATCTCCATCATGTCCAAGTACGTGCTGCGCATCAAAGGGCGGCACATCTGGAACCCGTCCAACTTCGGCATCTCGGCGATGCTCTTCCTGGCCCCTGAAACCGTGGCCACTCTGAGCATTCAGTGGGGCAACTATCTTTTGCCCATGTTGGTCATCTGGGTGTTGGGCTCGGTCATCATCTGGCGCCTGCGGCGTTTTCACATCACCTTCACCTATGTCGTCTCTTTCATCGCTTTCGCCTTTCTGCGAAGCTTGATCACGGGAAGCCCGTGGCAGTCCGAGATTGCGCCGATCACCGGACCGATGTACCAGCTTTTCATTTTCTTCATGATTACCGATCCGAAAACCACGGTGCGATCAAAGACGGGACAGTGCGTGGTGGTATTCCTGGTTGCGCTGGCTGAAATGATCATGCGCATGTACCAGATCGTCTATGCGCCTTTCTATGCGCTTTTCATCGTGGGACCGACCGCCATGCTGATCGAGATCTGGCTGGATTCGCGCCGCGCGAGTTCCGAGAAGCTGGCGGTAGCGCACTAGTCTTTGCCGAGAACAGCGAAAGGGAAACTGAACTTCTGATGCCGAGAATCCGGGTCACCTGTTGTGTAGCTCTCCTCGCTCTTCTGGCATTGGCTGGGTGCAAACAACAAGCCTCAAGCCCGCAGGAAACTCCTGCACCCAAACCGGCTTCCAGTTCACCTGCAGTGGAGCCAGCTTCGGTTCCGGTACCAACGCCCGCGCCGGCTGCCGCGCGGCCTTCGGGACCGATCGAGTTCACCGATGTCACCGCCCCGGCCGGCATCCATTTCAAGCACAACACTGGCGGGTTCGGAAAGAAGTACCTGCCGGAAACCATGGGCAGCGGGGCCTGCTTTCTCGACTACGATAATGACGGTTGGCAAGACATCCTGCTGGTCAACTCCATGGACTGGCCGGGTCATCAAACGGGAAAATCCTATCCCGCGCTCTATCACAACAATCAGAATGGAACGTTCACGGACGTCACCCGACAGGCGGGCCTCGCGCTGGAGATCTACGGACAGGGCTGCACCGTGGGCGACTATGACAACGACGGCAAGGTGGACATTTACATCACCGCGGTCGGATCGAACCATCTCTTCCGCAACCTGGGCCACGGCAAGTTTGCCGACGTAAGCGCGAAAGCAGGCGTGGCCGACCCGGGATTCTCCAGCAGCGCCTTGTGGTTCGATTATGACAACGACGGCAAGCTCGACTTGTTCGTCGCCCACTACATCGAATGGTCGATTGACACCGACCAATACTGTTCGCTCGACAGCAAGAACAAGTCGTACTGCACGCCGCAACGATACAAAGGACAGAGCGCAACCCTGTTTCACAACAAGGGCAACGGGACTTTTGAGAACGTAACCCGGCGCGCCGGGCTCTACGATCCCACCAGCAAATCGCTCGGGGTCGCGATGTTGGACTACGACAACGACGGCTGGATGGATCTCGTCGTCTCGAATGACACCGAGCCCAACAAGCTTTACCACAACAACCACAACGGAACTTTCACCGACGTAGCCGTCGCCGCCGGCATCGCCTACGGCGATTCGGGCACGGTACGCGCAGGCATGGGCACAGACGCCTCGGACTACGACAATTCCGGCTGGCAGAGCCTGGTCATCGGCAATTTCACCAATGAGGGCATGGCACTTTACCACAACGATGGATCAGGCCTGTTCACTGACGAAGCCCCCGCGACCGGCATTGCCCGCATCTCCACCAAGTCACTCACCTTCGGCACATTCTTCTTTGACTACGACCTGGACGGCTTGCCCGATCTGCTCGCGATCAACGGTCACGTCTCCGACGATGTCAGCGTGGTGCAGCCCAATGTCAGATATGCCCAGCCCCCGCATCTGTTCCGCAACCTGAGCAAAAAGAAGTTCGATGAAGTTACCGCCAAGGTCGGATCGGCATTGCAACGTGCCATCGTAGGCCGCGGCGCAGCGAACGGCGATTTCGACAATGACGGTGACCTCGATCTCCTGATTACCGCCAACGGTGGTTCGGCTCGATTGCTGCGCAACGACAATGCTAACCAGAACGATATGTTGCGAGTGAAAACTGTGGGCACGCGCTCCAATCGTGACGGCATCGGCGCGAAGGTAACGGTGAAAACCAGCAAAGGCACGCGCCTTTTTGGCATGGTGAAGACTGGTTCGAGCTACTTGTCCCAAAGCGAGCTGCCGCTCACTTTCGGATTGGGCAAACCGGAGGAGGGCAAGACGGTGAGCCTGACTATCGTGTGGCCCAGCGGCCAGAAGGATTTCGTGGCTAAAGTCGAGCCCAACCAGTTCATCACGGTGCAAGAGGGAATGGGGATCGTCTCGGCCCGGCCGATCGTTTTTGAGGCAACGGCGGAAAGTTCGATGCCCTCATCCGCTGCGCATCCTGCTGCTCACTGAAACGGCACCCTTTTCGTTTTTGCATCCCCGGTTCGATGTTATCTTTGTGGCACATTCATGGACATCCTCAATCAACTTTTTGAGCAGCATTTCCACACGCCGGCCGTGGAGATCACGCCGCTCCAGGGAAAGCTGGGCGGTTCAGGGCGAAAGATTATCCGGCTGACTGGCGGGCAATTCAGCGCCATTGGCATTCTGTACGATGTGCGTGAAGAGAACGTAGCCTTCCTCGAATTTTCGCGGCATTTTCGGCGGCATGGTCTGCCGGTGCCGGAAATTTATGGCGAAGAGTTGAGCCAGGGTGCCTACCTCGAAGAAGACCTGGGCGGCACCACGCTGTTTGAGTTTCTCTCCAAGAATCGTGCCGGCGAAAGCATCTCCCCGCAGGCGATCGAGGCCTATCGTAAGGTCATCGCCGTGTTGCCCCGGTTTCAGGTCGAGGCGGGGCGCGATCTGAACTACAAGGTGTGCTATCCGCGGGGCAGCTTCGATCGCCAGTCTATCGCCTGGGACCTGAATTATTTCAAGTACTACTTCCTTCGGCTGGCCGGCATTCCCTTCAATGAACAGGCTCTGGAAGACGACTTCAGCCGTCTCACGAAATTCCTGCTGAGCGCCGGGCACGACTACTTTCTCTATCGCGACTTCCAGTCCCGCAATATCATGTGGCGTAATGGGGGGCCATTTTTCCTGGACTACCAGGGAGGCCGCAAGGGAGCGCTGCAATACGACGTCGCTTCTCTCCTGTACGACGCCAAAGCCGATTTGCCGCCGGAACTGCGCCAGCAATTGCTCGATCACTATCTCGACACGCTCACCGCTTTCGTCAGGGTGGAGCGTGAAGCGTTCATGCAGCACTACTACGCCTATGTTTACGTCCGCATCATGCAGGCCCTGGGAGCCTACGGCTTCCGCGGCTTTTATGAACGCAAGGTCCATTTTCTGCAGAGCGTGCCCTACGCGCTGAAGAATTTGCGCTGGCTGCTGCACAACGTCACTCTGCCGATTGCGCTGCCCACGCTGTTGGGCGCCTTCCACAGCATGCTGGGGTCGGAGAAACTGCAGGCCCTGGCTTCCGACGCCGACAGCCTGGTAGTAAGGATTTTCAGCTTTTCATTTCACCGGGGCTGGCCCAAGGACGAGACGGGGAATGGCGGCGGATTTGTCTTCGACGGCCGCAGCCTCCCCAATCCTGGCCGCGAAGAACGCTTCAAAGCCCTCACCGGCAGAGACGCGCCGGTGATCGACTACCTGAACCAGCAGGACAGCGTGCACCAGTTTCTGGCCAGCGTGCTGTCGCTGGTGGATGCCAGCGTGAGCGAATATCAGCGGCGCGGCTTCAAGAACCTGATGGTGTCGTTTGGTTGTACCGGTGGCCAGCATCGCTCCGTGTACCTGGCGGAGCAACTGGCTAAGCGTCTGCGCGGTCGAAGTGGAGTGGAAGTATTGTTGCGGCATCGCGAACTGGAGACGCTGGGCCAATGAAGGCGATGGTCCTGGCTGCCGGTCTCGGTACCCGCCTGCGACCATTCACCGATGACCGCCCCAAGGCGCTGGTAGAAGTTGCCGGCCGCACCCTGCTTGAAATCACACTGACCCGTTTGCGTACCTTTGGCATCCGCGAAGTCATTGTCAACGTGCATCACTTCGCCGACATGGTTCTCGAGTATTTGAAAACCCACGATAATTTCGGCATGAGAATTGAAGTCTCTCGCGAAGATGTATTGCTCGACACCGGCGGTGGACTGAAAAAGGCGGGATATTTTTTTCTCGAAGATTCCAGCCGTCCCGAAGAGCCATTCCTCTTGCACAACGTCGATGTTATCAGCACTATTGACTTGCGACGCATGGCGCAATTTCACACCGACAATCAAGCTCTAGCCACCCTGGCAGTGCAAGACCGCCAGACTTCCCGGTACCTCCTGTTCGACCAGCAGCTCCAGCTTTGCGGCCGCCGGTCGGGGCGCGATGGGGAAACTGAGCTGGTTCGATCTTCATCGCAGACTCAAGCGCTGGCCTTTGGCGGGATCCACGTGATTTCGCCTCGCTTTATTCGAATGATGGCGGAAGAAGGAATTTTTTCCATCATCACTCCTTATCTGCGTCTGGCCGGCCTCGACGAAAGAATAGTGGGGTTTCGATCCGACGAATACTATTGGCGTGACCTGGGCAGGCCCGACGATTTGAAGCAAGCCGCTCGCGATTTGGAGCAGTGGGCGGGTTTCTAGGTGCCATCTACGATCGAGCCCCTTAATGCCTTTCTGCCTTAACTTCTGCAGAAAGTTCTCCGTTCTAGTCAGCAGCCATCGTGTGCGCCGATTGCTCCCAGGTTGCTCCTTCTACCGGCGACGCTTCGGTGCCGAGATGCTCGCGCCGCAACTGCGCCTCCAGCGCGGCTAGTTGAGCCTCAATATCCTCCGCGGCTTTTCGTTTGCGGATCACTTCCTCCCGGTAACGGCGCAGGAAATAGTCGATGGTTTCCACGCGGATCTTTATCGAACCAGACGGCTTGTTCTCGTCGAGATCTTTGAAACAGAAGTAGGGCGTGCCCGACTGCTCGATGATGCCTTCAATCACGCCGTAAATGGGGGCGTCGTGTCCGCATTTGAAGCTGGAGATTTCGAGCGCAACCAGGTTGGGATGCCGAGCAGTAAACTTCGCTGCCCATACTTTGTGGTTCGTGCTGCAGGAATATGAATTCTTCCAGGCGTCGCTAATGTCGAGCGGACTGCTGATTACACTCGCCCTCACCTCCTCACCGAACAGCCGCTCCAGCATGTCTTCGTCCAGCGGCAGCGTGTTTTGCGAGAAGATGGGATAGCCCAGCTTCTGGAACTCTTCCATGATTTCGTGATTCAGCCCAGGATCGTGGTGATAGGGCCGGCCCAGCATGACGATGCCGATGCGGTCCTCCCGCTCCAGCTGATCGAGCACCTGCCGGGCACGCCTGCGGATCCTCGCTTCATAGTCCGCCAGTGCCTTGAAGCCGACTTCGACCGCACGGTCATTTTCTTCCTGCGATAAGCCAAGGATTGGCTGCCATGCCTGCAGCATCTGGTGAGCGAACAGCTTGCGGTCGGCAAAGTTCAAGACCGGATCCACGTACTTCACGTTGTGCTCGGCGAAGACGTCGTTCTCTTTCGTGAATGCGGCCTTTACCGTTTCAGGGGTTGCTGTCACAGTCGGACATGCGTTCGCGTCCACAATCTTGACCAGCGGCGAAGTAAGCACGTCGTACATCGGGAAGAAGATGACGTTCAGCGGCTTCTTGCGGTGCTTTTCCTGAATCAGGTTGTAAACGTGGGAGATGCCGATCTTGGCGGGGAAGCAGGGGTCGATTGCGCCCCGACTGGCGCCGGCGCGGTACAGATCGGAACTGGTGTAATCGGAATAGATGATGTTTTCCGGCTGCACGCCCAGACTTTCGAAGTAACCGTTAAACAGCGGCGCGTAGGTGTAGATGTTGAGGACCCGCGGAATACCGACGCGGAGCTTCTTGCGATTCTCCATCAGCGGAATTCGCTCTTTGGCTGTCTTATTCCAGAATTTCGTGACCGGAACCGGATCGGCTACGCTCCTGGGATTGATCGGGCGGAATACTTCGTGCGCCGCGATGTCCACGAAGTTCGGGTGCTTGTCTTTGATCTGGTCGATTCCCGCCTTGATGTCCTTCATGTCGTTGACATCCTCGACCAAACCCTTTTCGCAGGTGGCGATGATCAGGCGCTGCTCGCCGTGCATCAGCGGGACCTTGGTCACTTTCTGGATCGGCACAAAGCTCAGGTCGTCCTTTGGCGCGGTGCGGATGTCAATAAAAGTGCGCAGGCAATTGTTTTTGCAAAAATAGCAGCGCGTGGCTTCGTTGCGAGTGGTACGGTATTCGATTTTGCGGACGGCATCGAGTCCGACAAACGTGGTCTGCTGGCCATTCCGCCACAGGCGCAGGGACTCGGCCGCGGCGCCAATGGCTCCTGATTCGCCGCAGAATTCGTGAACGATAATCTCCGGCTTCTTGCCAGCGGCCCGGAAACTGTTGTTGATGAAGTCGACCTCAGCTTTCACCACCGCCAGGTTGTTCTGTGTCCCGCCTTGCAGAACGAAACGCGTGCCGAGGGCAGCCAGATTTGGAATGCTGGCCACATACAGGAACACGTTCTTGGGAAGCACTGCGGCCAGCCCGGCCAGGATTTCTTCCGCCCGCCAGCCTTGCCGCTGGAAGTTCACAATGTCGGACTGCATGAAGACGGCGCAGCCGTATCCGAAAACGGGCATGGATTGAGCCGAGAACGCCAGATCGGCATATTGTTCGACGCCGAGGCCGAAGCCCTCCGCAGTGGATTGCAGAAAGTAGCCATTGCCCGCCGAACACTGCGTGTTCAGCTTGAAATCCTTGACCCGTCCGTTGTGCAGCATGATGATCTTGATGTCCTGCCCGCCCACATCCACGATCACGTGGGGATCGTCGTAAAACTTAAGCGCCGACTCCGTGTGGGCCACGGTCTCGACCAGTGCTACATCCGCATGGAGCACGTCCTTCAGGATGTCTTTCGCATAGCCAGTCGTGGCTACGCCCAGCACCTCGAGTTTGGCCCTCTGAGCTTCCACCTGTCCGCGCAGGTTCTCGAACATTTCGATTGTGTCCTGAATCGGATTGCCGTTCGAGAGCTGATAAGCCTTGCACAGAATGGTGCCGTTTTCGTCGAGCAGTACGGCCTTGGTTGAAGTGGAGCCGCCATCAATTCCAATGAAGCCCCCGACCGTGCTTCCTTTCTGAAAGACTGCGGGCGTGAACTTCTTGCGGCGATAGGCTTCCTTGAACACCGGCAGATCCTCCGGGTTCTCCACCAGTCCTTTGCCGCCGGACTTGGCTTTCTCTTCCTGGCGTCCGTACTCAATGTAGTGAACCAGATTGTCACAGCCACGATAGCAGCCGACGCAATCGTCTTCGGTGCGCCCGAACTCGATGGCGCCCAGTGCGGCAAAGTACTGCGCGTTCTGCGGCACTTTGATCAGGTCTTCCGGTTTCGCGCCCTCGGGGAGAGCAACCTTCCGCTCCTGCCACATGCGCGGAATATTTGCCTGCCAGGCTTCCCGCATGCCGCGAATGAAACTGTTGGGGCCACCTAAGAGCAGCACGTGCGGCCGCAATGTGTGGCCGCGGGTGAGAACGCTCAAGTTCTGCAGCACAATGGCTTCGAACAAGGACGCCATCAGTTCATCCGGCGGTGTACCGACCTTTTGCAGCCCGTTGATGTCGGTTTCCGCGAACACTCCGCACTTGCCTGCCACTTTATGGAGCTTGATGCCGTGATAGCGCTGTTCGGCGAGCAGATCAGTGGGAATTTTCAGCTTGGCATTGATCTTGTCGATGACCGCGCCTGTGCCTCCGGCACATTTGTCATTCATCGATGGGATCTTCTTTTTTCGCCCGGTCTCTTCGTCGTCCTTGAAGACGATGATCTTGGCGTCCTGTCCGCCTAGTTCGATGACGGAGTAAACCTCGGGATGAAGCTTTTCCACGGCGAGGGAAACGGCGGTAACTTCCTGCACAAACTTTGCGCCGATCCGGTCCGCAATCACCCCTCCGCCGGAGCCGGTCAGGAACATACGCGTGTTGTGGCGATTGATTCCTATCTCGGCTTCCATGCGCTTCAGGAATTCCAGCGTCTTCTCGGGCTGCTTGGTTTCGTGGCGCTGGTAGTCCTGCCACAGCACCCGGTCGCTGTCCGCTTCGACGGCGACCGCCTTCACTGTGGTGGATCCCACATCGAGCCCGACCAGAAACCTGGTCTGGTGATCGTGCGGGCTCTGCGCCTGGGTCTCGCGTTGGACCGGAGCAACCTGGGGTTCGAGCGGGGCGATCTGAATCAGCTGCGGCACTTTGTGATCGTGCATTACTGCCTCTCTTCATAAAACGTTGTCAGTGGTTTGGCGGACTCAACGGCCTCGGCGGTGAGGCCGTCCGAATCAGTCGCCGGACGCTGCGGGAATCGCAGCTCCGGGCACGCGTGAGCGCTTCCAGAATTCCTTGTCCCGATTGATGCGATCGCTGACGTGCAAAATGAACTGGGCAGCCGTACCCGCGACTCCTTCGCGATGCGGCACGTGATAGAACGGGTGCTTCAGTTCGGGGTGCTGCTCGATGTACTCCCTGATCTCCGGGAGCGTCTTGCCGGTGGACTTCAGGCATTGCTCGAACTCGGTCTTTGCCTTCACCTTGGCTTCACCGAGCGCCATCTGGACCCGGCTGTGGGCATTGACTTCGCCTTCGCCCGAGGTTTCGATGGGCAGGAAGATCATGTCTTTGAATCTGTTCACCACCGCGGATTGCACGCCGTCGGACTGAGACGACGGCATACATCCGAACGGCTTCAGCGCCAGCACCATGTGGCACAGCTTGTGCACCGTGTAGTAGACGTTCTTGCCGACTTCAAGGTGCCCTTCGCCACCCCTCGCGAACTGGTTGTAGAAGGGATGCGCCATCTCGGCCAGCTCGGTTTGCGGCACCAGTTGGTGGGTGATGCCGCCCAGATGTTTGATGGTGCGGTGGTAAAAGAAATTCCACATGCGCTCTCCGGCGCCGATGCCCCACAGCTTCTTGCGCAGGCCGATGTAGTTGGCAAACTGTTTCTTCACCTCGTACCACTCCGGATTCCGGTGTGGCCGGTTTACGGGCCACTTCGCTTTGGCATGCGCCTTCGCCTGGTACATCAGGTAGGCCACCCACGTCGCGATTGGTTCCACCAGGACCTGCGCCCCTTCGCGCTCCAGGAAATCGAACATGTGGAAGTTGCCGTCGCCTTCGGTGATCTGCGCCCAGAATTCACCGGTGATCTTCACCAGCGGCTTGACCCGGGTGCGGTCCACTTCGATCGTGTTGATCTTTTCCTGAGCCGCGTGCAGGGCGTTCAGGTAGTCCTTGCCCCACATGTGCTCGTGCCACTTGCCGAACACGTTGAAAGTGTTTCGTAAAATTTTGTTGTTCTTGAACTTGGGTTTCGCCCAGTCCGGGGCAAGCTGTTCGATTTCATACGACTTGCGGTTCTTCAGGTCATCGCACAAACCGTCGACCATCTCACGAAAGACGCGGTCAGTCTCACCCTGATTCACTTCATAAGGCCGAATCTGGTAGATCAAATCGTTGATCACGTCGCCCAGCTGCATGGCGTTCAGCATCCCGAAGCCAAAATCAACCGTGAACTTCAACCCGGGCTCGCCGGAGGCTGCTTTGATCCCATCACTGTCCTTGAATAACAGGACGCGGAAGCCGTCGAAGCCAGCGTTCTTCAGCGCAAACCGGTATTCGGCCTCATACATGCCGAAGCGGCAGGGACCGCATGAGCCCGCCGTAAAGAAGACGAAGTTGTCCAGAATCCGCTGGCGTGGCAGGCCCTCTTTTTCCAGAAACTGCAGGTACTGCACCAAATTACCGACAGTAAAGTAGGTCGGATTGCACTGGCCGTTATTTCCGAATTCCTTGCCCGTCTGGAAGGCAGCGACGTTCGGTACCGGAAGCTTCTCGCAGCGATAGCCGCAACCCTGGAAGACGGCGCGGATCAGGTCTTCGTGTTTCCAGGTAAAGCCGCCGAATAGAATCGTCACCTGGCTGCGCTCTTCGGCAATGAAGGCGCGTTCGACTGGCCGGTGGAAGTGCGTGGGTTGATCGAGTCCAGCAATTTTCCGCAGACGTGCGCGCTCTGCTTCCAGCCGCTGTTTGATTTCCAAGTCATTTTCAATCTGGATGAGATTCGTCGCCATGACTTCCTCCGGGCGTTATATTGAATTGTGAGGGTGGGATTTAAGTTGAGGTAAGGGACCAAAAGCTGGGAACCTGGGGAGACAAACGAGTAAAACACACAAGTGCAGGCAGGGCGAAACGTCCTCGCCATCACTTCGTACTTGGTACCGCACAGCATCCGAGCTCCAAAAACAAAATCAGGCTAGGAGGTCGAAGTCTTACGCCCGGCAGAACTTCCTTCAGGAACTCGCAGGCGCTGCCAATTCGCGACGTTAGCCCTTGGATGCACCAACCGAAACCAGGTTGCAATATTTCTTGTCGTTTATCGAAATCTTTAGCGGCCACTCCTTCGTTTCAGGAGCGTGCCCAAAAATCTGGGATGCCTCCGGGTCTGCTGAATCAGATCACTCGGCAGTTGCTCCTTGTAACTCTTAAAAAGCGCGGCCTCAGACCTCAAGCTGAGCTTTTTAATATCAATATGGTTCTGCTTGGAAAATGGAGGTGTTGTAATACCACGCCAAGTTCGGCGTTTGTATTTGATTGACAAGGACCACTTCCGCAGAACCAGAGGACGCGGCTACATCCTGCTGAACCTATCGGTCTACAGTAACAACGTTCCGGTTTCCATTTTTATTTATTTTTTTAATTCGGGTCATCGCTCGATGTCTGCACGTTGGCGTACCAATCTGTTCAGTTGGAGGACTGACGGATCTTCCCGCAACGAAGAACCCACCAGAGCCGCGCTTTGAGGAACTCACCGTCGAGATTTGGTGGACCTGGTCGGGATCGAACCGACGACCTCTTCCATGCCATGGAAGCGCGCTCCCAGCTGCGCCACAGGCCCACGTGAGAATTTGTACGAGGGGACTCGAGCAACTCAATTCTCGCCTACCGGCTATCGATAGTCAAACCCGCTGCTGACTGCCAGCATCTCTAGTACGGTGTAAATTTTGCGAAAGCCGCGAAACTTAGTATTCTGTGTGACGATTTGCGGCGACCTTAATGAAACCAAACCCTTTCTTGCGTTTTCGATATTTGTGCCTGTTGCCGCTTTGTCTGGCGGTGGGTGCACAGGTTATTTCCGCGAACCAGCCCGCGCCTCAGGGTCCGGTGTCCTATTCTTCCGTCAATCAGCTGAACCTGTTGCTCTCGCAGCTGGAACAGGCATCGCAGGCGGCGCAGGTGGACTTGGCCAAGCTACGCATCGAGAAATGGAAGACGGACTCGGGCAGCAAACGGCAGGCCCAGGGGAATATGGAATCCATCCAGCGCAACCTGCAGTCGGCGTTGCCAGAGATTATCGCCGAACTGAAGGCGTCTCCAGAGAATCTCACTTCCACGTTCAAGCTCTATCGCAATCTGGACGCGCTCTACGATGTGTTCGAATCGGTGGCGGAATCGGCCGGAGCATTTGGTTCCAAGGATGAGTTCCAGTCGCTGGAGAACGATGTCAGCGCCTTCGAGCGAGCGCGGCGTTCCTTTGCCGAGCGCATGGAAACCCTGGCAGGAGCCAAAGAGGCGGAGGTGACCCGCCTGCGCACGGCGCTGCAAAACGCGCAGGCCAGCACGCCTTCGGAGCCTCCCAAGAAGATTGTGGTGGACGATAACGCGCCGCCAAAGAAGCCGGTCAAAAAGAAGCCCGTCGTCAAGCCCCACGCCAACACCGCCAGCCCCAGCACCACCAATCCCAGCACGACCAGCCCCAGCACCACGGGAACCCCACCAAAATAGCGCAGCCCTGGTTCTCTTTTCGTCCGTTGCGGTAAGGGGCTTAATCTCCACGCTTAAGAGCGCAAAAAGTGCTGCAAAGGACGCAAAGTAAACTCGCACCCTTGAACCTTCGCCCCGCCGATTGTGCAAAGCGTTAGCAGGCCATCCCTAAAGTACTGAAATCAGGACAGTTGCCACGGTGGAACTCTATCTGCCACTCTGGGGTCTATACATAACAGGCAGATTTCCTGGCCTCACGTAGTCTGCGTTTTACTTTTGGGCGCGCGGGGGAAAGAACCTATAATGGGGAGGTTACGCCATGGCGTTGATGGCGGGAGCAACCACCTTGGGTGATCTGGCAGGCGCGATCGGAATCCGGGCCCAGCAGTCGGCAATCGTGGCCGAACTGAAGGCGGGATCGGAAGACGCTTACGCGTGGCTCATCGGGGAATTCCACCAGCCCATTTATAGCCTGGTTCATCGCATCGTCGCGGACCCGGCGGACGCCGCCGATACTACGCAGGAAGTCTTTCTCAAAGTTTTTCGTGGAATGAAACATTTCCACGGCGAATCCAGTCTGAAGACCTGGATTTACCGCATTGCCGTGCACGAAGCTTCCAACCGGAGGCGCTGGTGGTTCCGGCACAAGGCGAAGGAAACCTCGATCGAACCGAATCTGGACGACTGCGGGCTCGGCGCATCGGGAATGCGCGATATCCTGATGGATGAAAGCGAATCGCCGTTCGACATGGTGGTCCACGAGGAAGTCCGGGCGCGCGTCGAGGAGGAATTGCGGCAGATCTCGGAGCCCTACCGCACCACGGTTATCTTGCGCGACTTGGAAGAAATGTCGTACGAAGAGATAGCGGAAATTACGGATGTTTCCCTGGGAACAGTGAAGTCGCGGCTGACTCGCGGCCGGGAGGCCCTGCGACGGCGTCTGACGGGATATGTAATGGAAAATGGGGAACAACTCGGCCTGCAAGCGCCCGGAGAAGTTAAAGAACGCCCGACCGGCTGCGTGATTTCTGCGATTGAGGTCACACGATGACGTGCACCCAAGCCAGACCGTTGTTTTCTTCCTACCTCGATGGGGCGGTTACCGGCCGGCAGATGCGCGACCTGAGCCATCACCTGGAAGGCTGCGACCGTTGCAGCCGGCACTATGCTTCGCTGCGGCAAACCCAGAACCTGCTGGCCCGGGTAGGCCGCCGGAAGGCGCCCGCTGACCTGGCATTGAAACTTCGTGTCGCGATTTCGCAGGAGGTAGCACAATCCCGGCGCCGGTATCTGGACGGGCTTCGTGTACGTTTTGACAACGCCCTTGACCTCTTCATGGTGCCGGCAACGGCGGGCCTGGCGGCGGCAGTAGTGATTTTCGTGGTCTTGATGGGATTTTTGGCGCCTCTGCAGGCGGACAATTCTGATGTCCCCTTGTTGCTGCACACCGCGCCGCAGTTGCAACAATCGGCTTTCGGTTCGGCGCTGGATTCCATCAACGACGATTCACTGGTAATAGAGGCCTATGTGGACCCCCAGGGACGGGTGCAGGACTATCGCATTCTTTCCGATTCCAAGGAAGACAGCTCGTTGCTGCCGCAAGTAAAGAAAAACATGCTCATCTTTACCACCTTCACCACGTTCCGTCCCGCGCTTTCCATGGGCAGGCCGACTACGGGGCGGGCGATACTGTCATTCTCACGAGTCAGCGTGAAGGGGTAGCGCCTTGGGGCGCTTGGCCGCCCGGTGGTAAAGTGGGCGTCCCGAGTAAAAAGCTGCAACAACGTCCATTGATTCTGCGGCGGACACCCCTTACACTTGGTTAGATAGTAATCCGCATTCCGGCCAGCCTGCAGGAGGTTTCCCTGAGTTCCAGGTTTAGACGCTCGCTTTACGCGGCCTTGTTTGCGCTGCTGGCCGAGTTGTCGCCGGCGCAAAACCAGAGTCCGGTGGCTCTGGACACCAGTGAAACTCTTTTCACCGTGCTTACGGCCATCAACACTTGTGGATACGACCAGGAATTAGGCGTCTCCGACCCGCTACGTTCGCAGGTACGTTCCGAGGTAGCTCACGCCCGCCAGAGCTCGCAGGAAGCCACGGATGCGACCCAGGCGATGTGCCAGTTCTATCAGGAGCACCAGCAGCCGGATGCTTCAAAAACGCTGGCCCAATACGTGTCACTCGCGCTCTACCTGAACCCGCCGCCCGCCCTCACGGCGAAGGTGAAGGATGCGGACCTGCCTCCGGATGCCACCGCTGTTATAGGAATCCTGCCGCTGCTGCAAAATTTCGCCGCCAAGACGGGCTTGCATGACATCTGGGAGCGAGATAGTCAGGCCTACTCTGGGTTGACCGGGCGCTATCACGAGGCGCTGGCCAAGATGATGTTCGACACGGAAATTTATCTGAAACTTCCGTCGTCCTCCCGGCTGGGACGGGGCTTCACTGTCTACATTGATCCCATGGGCGCGCCGGGGCAAACCAACGCCCGCAACTACGGATCCGACTATTATGTGGTGATTTCTCCGGGGCCAGGCTCCGGGCTCAAGATGGAGCAGATCCGGCACACTTATCTGCACTACTTGCTGGACCCGCTGGCCATGAAGTACCCGATGACGATGAAGCGTCTGGAACCGCTGCGCGAAACCGTCAAGACGGCGCCCATGGATCAAAATTTCAAGAGCGACGCCTCCCTGCTGGTGACCGAATGCTTCATCCGGGCGATCGAGGCGCGTACGACGGGATCGAGCAAAGCTCCCGAAACGGAGCGTCAGCAGGCGGTTCAGACGTCAACCCAGCAGGGCTTCATCCTGACCACTTATTTTTATGAAGCGTTGCTCCGGTTTGAGAAGGACCCGGCCGGACTCAGCCATGCCTATGGCGATCTGGTCAGCGGCATCGATGTGGGAAAAGAGCGGAAGCGGGCGGCGCAAGTAACGTTTGCCTCCACATCCGATACCGAACTGCTGCATCTTTCGCGGCCGCACGAGGGTAAATTGCTGATCGCGGCCGAACAGCGGCTTTCGGCGGGCGATGCCGAAAGCGCGCAAAAACTGGCCCAGGAGGCGCTGGACGAAAAGAACGAGGATCCGGGCCGGGCGCTTTTTATTCTGGCGGAGGTGGCCACTCATAACTCCGACATGCAGGGAGCGCGGAATTATTTCGAGCGGGCGCTGGAAGTGGCGCATGAACCGAAGGTGGTAGCCTGGTCGCATATCTACCTGGGAAGAATTTTTGACTTGCAGGAAGACCGCGACGCGGCGATGGACCATTACCGGGCGGCAGCGACCGCGGGCTCGGGGCTGCCCGAAGCCAAGGCGGCGGCTGAACGGGGTTTGCAGAAGCCGTATGAACCCACCCGCCGCTCGCAGTAGAGTAACAACAGCAATCATCGAAAGGGACGAATCAGATATTGCCCAAGGAGAGAGCATGAAGCAAGCAGCGATGCTAGTCGTGATACTGGCGCTGGCTACATTGGTATCGGCGCAAACCCAGACGCCTCCCGCGCCGGCAGGTACCGCGGCCACCACAGCACCACCCCAGGGAAAGCGGCCACCCCAAGCCAAGACTCAGCCCGAGTTCGATGCCTACAAGGTTGCCGCCGCCAACGCCAATGATCCCGCAGCCCTGGAAAAAGGGGCGGACGATTTTGCCGCCAAGTTCCCCGACAGCGAACTGAAGATCCTGCTGTACCGCACCGCCATGCACGGCTATCAGAGTGGGAACAACCCCGACAAGATGATGGAAATGGGACGCAAGGTGCTGAAGCTCGATCCGGATGACCCGGAAGCGCTGGTAGGTGTGGCCCAGGTCCTGGCGGAGCGCACCCGGGAGACCGACCTGGATAAAGATCAACGCCTGGATGAAGGCACGAAACTGGCGCTGCATGCGGTGGAGACGACTGACACCGACATCACGGTGCCGCCTGGAACTCCGCAGGACAAGGTGGATGCCTATAAGGGGTTCCTGCGCTCCAGCGCCTATTATGTGCTGGGTACTATCCAGTACACCCGGGAAAAGTATTCGGACGCGGAAGGCTATTTTCACAAGTCGCTTGATGCCTTCCCTTCCCAGCCCGATCCCCTGGCCGTGCTGCGCCTGGCACTCTCGCTGGACAAACAGGAAAAGTACGCGGAGGCGTTGAAGTACGCGAATCAGGCGGTGCAGATGACTGAAGGAAGCCAAGGCACGACCCTCGCCACTCTGTCACGCAACGAACGGGATCGCCTGGTTCAGCTGACCGGCGGCGCCCCGGCGGCCGGCAAGCCGCCTGCCAGCGCACAGAATCCTGCGCCCAAGAATTAGCGGGAGGGACCGGACTTCGGACGTCGAGCCTCAGACCTCGGACTTTCGCAAATCCCAGAGTGTCGAAGTCCGGGGTCCGAAGTCCGAAGTCCGACATCGCTCCACCCAAACCATGAAGCCGCGTGACATTGCGCTCCTGCAAGCCGCTCTCGCGTACCGTTTCCAGCGGGCGGAACTGCTGGAGCAGGCCTTGACCCACAGTTCCCAGGCGCGCGAACTGGAAGCGCTGCAAACGGCCGGAGCAGCACGGGTGGCGGACAATGAGCAACTGGAGTTTTTGGGAGATGCTGTCCTGGGATTTGTAACTACGGAGGAACTGTATAACCGCTTTCCCAGCTTTCGGGAGGGAGAACTCTCCAAGCTCAGGGCGCACCTGGTAAGCGAAAAGCACCTGATCGGAGTGGCCCAGGAGTTGGAGTTAGGACACTACCTGAACCTGGGGCGAGGTGAGGAGAAGAGTGGAGGCCGCAATAAGACTGCCCTGCTGGTGGATGCGCTGGAGGCTGTCCTGGCGGCCATCTACCTTGACGGCGGCCTGGACGCCGCCCGCCGCTTTGTGCTGCAGTCCATCGTCATCCCGGAACTGGAACGGATTGCTTCCAATGGCAGCAGCCTGCCGGTGACCGATTACAAGTCGGCGTTACAGGAAAAGTTGCAGGCCACCGGAAGACCCCAACCCACTTATGCGCTGGTGAAAGAACGTGGCCCGGAACACAGCAAGACTTTCACCGTAGAGGCACGCCTGCAGCCGCTGGAGAGTACCGGCAAAGCAGAATTCATCGGACGGGCAGATGGTTCGACCAAGAAAAATGCAGAGCAGGACGCCGCCCGCCAGGTGCTGGAATATCTGCGCACTGTGCCCCTCGAGGCCAACGGCAGAACCAAGCGCAACGGGCACACCCAGTGACCACCATGCCAGTAACCGCCGAAGCAGAAGTGGCAGAAGTGAAGGATAGGCGTCCGCCTGCGGACACAATAAGTTCGCTGCAGTCGTTGCTGGCGACCGTAGTCATCGCCGTTTTTGTCATCACCTTCATCGTGCAGGCGTTCCAGATTCCGTCCGAATCCATGGAGAACACCCTGCTGATCGGGGACTACCTTCTGGTGGACAAGCTCCGCTATGGCGGAAGCAGTTTCTCCGACCATTTCATACCGTACAAACAAGTGCGCCGGGGAGACATTATTGTTTTTCGCTACCCCGTCCATCCCTCCCAGCATTTTGTGAAGCGCGTGGTAGGCGTGCCGGGGGACCGCGTCCGCCTGATCAACCGGCAAGTGTATGTCAACGGCCACCCTCTCCAGGAGCCCTACGTCCGCTATAGTTCCGGCGTACACGACACCTTTCGCGACGAGTTCCCGCGGCTCAACCTTCCCGTTCCCGGCCTGGAAGGAGGCTGGTGGCTGGAGATGAAAAAGCTGGTCGAGGACAACGAACTGATTATTCCCCAGGGAAACTATTTCGTGCTGGGCGATAATCGGGATGAGAGTCTGGACAGCCGCTACTGGGGGTTCGTGCCCCAGGAAAATGTCATCGGACGTCCGCTGCTGATCTACTGGTCGGTCCGTAAGACGGACCAGGATATGCCGGCTTCACCCACAGCGGGTGATAAACTCATCCACTTCGCCTATGCCGCGACCCACGTGTTCCAGATGACCCGGTGGGACCGCACGTTTCGAGTGGTTCAATAGAGCGAAAGCAGCGTCGGAGCGAGAAAATATCCCGTGCCCAAGAAAGAAACAAAGCCGGAAGAAAAGCCGCGCGAGACTACCGTCGAGTTTCTGGCATCCCTGGCCGCCGTGCTGGTCACCGGCCTGTTCATTATTACTTTCGTCCTGCAGGCCTTTGAGATTCCCTCCAGTTCCATGGAGAACACCCTGCTGATCGGCGACCATGTCTTCGTGAACCGGGTGCAATTCGCTCCGGCCACGCACTGGACCGGCCCGCTGCTTCCCTACCGGGAGATACGGCGGCAGGACATCGTGGTCTTCCTTTCGCCTGCGGAGCCGGGCCTTTACGTGGTGAAGCGGATCATCGGAATTCCCGGAGACCGCATCCATTTGCGCAATGGCGTAGTGTTTCGCAATGGCGAAAAACTGGATGAGCCCTATGTCATCCATGATCCCGACCAAGGTCCGAACGACTATCGCGACAACTTCCCGGCCGTGCCGCCGTCCGACTACAACCGCCTGTTTTCGGACTGGCAACAACTCCTACCGCAATATATCCAGGGCGACGACCTGGTCGTGCCTCCCAACAGCTATTTCGCCATGGGAGATAATCGCGACGTAAGTTATGACAGCCGCTATTGGGGATTTATCCCGAAGGAGAATGTGATCGGGAGGCCCATGTTCATCTACTGGTCGTTCGAGACGCCGCCCAACCAGTATCTGCATACGGCGATCACCGAGCGAGTGGGATTTCTGGCGCACGTCATAATTCATTTCTTTGACGAGACGCGCTGGAAGCGTACGTTGAAGGTGGTTCGTTGAGATTTCTGCGGTCCAGGCGCGGGCAGGTGGTCACCGGTATCGTACTGGTGCTGGCGCTGTTTCTGATACGTCCCGGGGCGCAGCGCCTGCGCACCCGCATCGTGCGCTCGATCAGCCTGGCGTTAGGGCGGCCTGTGGACGTGGGATCTGTAACTCTGCGTCTGTTGCCTCAGCCCGGTTTTGATCTGGAAAATTTTGTCGTCCACGAAGACCCCGAGTTCGGCGCCGAGCCGGTGTTGCAGTCTTCCGACGTCGTCGCCACGGTGCGCGTCAGTTCCCTGCTGCGAGGCCGCCTGGAGATCGCCCGCCTCAGCCTTACCGAGCCCAGTCTCAACCTGGTGCGCAATAACGAGGGCCGCTGGAATCTGGAAAAACTGGTCGAGCGTGCCGCCAGCACGGCGGTTGCGCCCACTGCCAAAACGAGTGGAGAGGTACGACCTGGCTTCCCCTACATTGAAGCTGACCACGGCCGCATCAACGTCAAGTTTGGCCAGGAAAAAAAGTCCTACACCCTGACCGAAGCCAATTTTGCTTTGTGGCAAGGCTCCGAAAATGCCTGGGGCATCCGCTTGAAAGCCCAACCGACGCGGACCGATTTCAACCTCAGTGACACCGGCCGGCTGGCAGTGGACGGGTCGTGGCAGCGCTCGGCAAGTCTGCATGAAACGCCAGTGCAATTCACGGTGCAGTGGGAAGGGGCTCAACTGGGCCAGGTGACGAAGCTCACTCTGGGCCAGGACAAGGGATGGAGAGGCGCCGTCCGTCTCTCGGCTACCTTGACGGGCACACCCAAGGACCTGCAGGTAAACACAGACGCTTCCATCGAGGACTTCCGCCGTTACGACATTTCCGGCGATCCAGCCTTGCGCCTGGCGGCACGATGCAGCGGCCGCTACAGTACCACCGACCACGTTCTCTCCGCGCTGGCCTGCCGCGCCCCCGTGGGCGACGGCGAAATCGCGTTGAGCGGCAGCCTTGCCCCCTCGCCCGGTGCCTACGATTTGACCATGCTCGTCCGCAGCCTGCCCATCCAGCCGCTGGTAGAATTCGCCCGGCGGGTGAAGAAGAATGTGCCCACTGACATCATCGCCGCCGGCAAGATGGACGCTAATGTCACGCTGCGGCGCAAACCCGGCACGAGCGGGATGGCACCAGTCTGGCAAGGCGGTGGTGAAGTCCTGGCTTTGAATATTCGATCGCCGATCACCAGCACCCGGATCGTTCTGGACAAAATCCCTTTCAGCGTTTCTTCGGGTGGAGATTTGGAGCTGAACCAGAGGACCGCGGGCAGTCGAAGGTCGGCTATCTTCGCCAGGAATGAGGCGCGCGTCGAGGTTGGTCCCTTCAATCTGGCCCTGGGCAGACCTGCAAATGCCACGGTGCGCGGCCAGTTTTCGCGTTCAGGCTATAACTTTCTGGTGCAAGGAGACGTCGAAGTTCAGCGCCTGCTGGAAGTAGCCCGCACCATCGGATTGCCGGCGCCTCAACCCGTAGCCAACGGAGAAGCTCGCATCAGTCTTCATGTGGGCGGAGGCTGGGCCGGATTCGCGGCTCCCTCAGTTACGGGAACAGCTCAACTGATATCAGTCCACACCCGGGTGCGGGGCTTGAATAAGCCGGTGGAAATCGCCTCCGCAAGTATTGAGCTGACCCCCAGCTCTGCTGAAGTGCGGAAGCTGACTGCTTCCGCGGCCGGCAATACATTTCGCGGATCGTTGACCATTCCCAGGCAATGCGATACACCTCGCGCTTGCGTGATTCGCTTCGACCTTCACGCCGACGAGTTTGTGACCGATAACGTGAGTAGCCTGGTGAATGCCGTTCCCGGAAAACAGCCCTGGTATCGCTTTCTATCGTCGCCGGCGCAACCCAGACCGTATCTGGCGTCTATACATGCGGTGGGAAAGCTCACGGCGGGTCGCGTTCTGATTCACAATCTGGTCGCAAACCGGATCTCCGCCGAGGTCGAGCTCGAGCAGGGCCGCCTTCAGCTTTCGAACCTGCGGGCCGAGGTGTTAGGCGGACGGCACGCCGGCGAATGGCAAGTGGATTTCACGGTCAATCCCCCGGCATATCGCGGCCACGGCACGCTGGAGAAAGTTGCGCTGGGGCAAGTCGCCGAGGCCATGCATGACCCCTGGATCACGGGCACCGCAAATGTCGAATATCGCGCCGCCACTCTGGGTTGGACCAGGACAGAATTGCTTTCTCACGCCGACGCAAGTTTCCAGGTGGAGGCTCGCGATGGTTCGCTGCCGCACCTCACGCTGGCTGGGGAGAGCTCTCCGCTACGAGTCAACCGGTTCACGGGACAACTGCTTTTGCGCGCGGGGAGGTTCGAGATCGAACCAGGCAAACTGCAGACTCCTGGCGGCATCTACCAGTTAAGCGGCACCGCATCTCTGGGTCGGGTTCTGGATATCAAACTGTCCCGTGATGGCGCCCGCGGCTTCAACATCACCGGAACCTTGAACCAGCCGCGTGTGACTCTCAGTACGACTCCGGAGACCCAGGCCGCCCTCAAACCATGAAGGTCTGCTGCGCCCTTCTTCTCGCACTCACAGTTTGCTCCCTTCTCACTTCGCATGTCCGGGCGCAGACGGTTGCGGATTCGGCCCCGGCAGCGAGATTCGAGCGCAAGCTGCAGCGCGTGCAAAGCAACGGGGTGCAGGCGCGCCCCGATCCCTCGCCCACAGAGCTCACCGAGCAGGAGATCAACGCTTACTTTGCTTCTGGGAAGGTTCAATTGCCCACGGGAGTGCGGTCGGTAGTTTTCCAGGAACAGCCGGGGATAGTCATCGGTACTTCACAAGTCGATTTCGATCAGTTGAAGGCAGGCAAGAATTCCTACAACCCCCTGCTCTCGGTGTTCAGTGGAGTGCACGAGGTGGTGGTTACTACCCACGCCTACGGCGCCAGGCGAGAGGGCCTAGTTCACGTGGATTCGGTTTCGCTCGACGGCGTCGAGGTTCCCCGTTTTGTCCTGGAAATGTTCGTCGAGAAATATCTCAAGCCGAAGTACCCGAATATCGGCATCGACTCCCGCTTCGCCCTGCCCGCCCGCGTGGATGCGGCGACCGTTGGGCTGCACAAAGTCACCGTGACCCAGAAATAAAGACCGCGTTGCAACTCACTCAGTCGCTACTTCACGTAGCCTGCCCCTCGCAGGACCTTTCCCGGCAATGCCCCAGTTTGTTTGCCCTGATCGATCACTGGAACACCGTTCACCAGTACATACTCCATTCCTTGCGACAGCTGGTTTGGATCTTCGAACGTCGCCAGGTCGCGGACTTTGGCGGGATCGAAGACCACGACATCGGCCCACATCCCCGCTTTCAGCACTCCGCGGTCGGCCAAGCGCATGCGCTGCGCCGGCAAGGCAGAAAACTTTCGAATGGCGTCTTCCAGAGTGAGTTTCTTTTCTTCTCGAACGTATTTGCGCAAGACGCGCGGGAGGGTGCCGTAGGCGCGGGGGTGAGGATGCTCCTGGCCCAGAATTCCCTGCGGCGAGGCTCCGGAAGAATCGTTATCGACGGATACCCAGGGCTGCTGCAGAGCAAGCGCTACATCTGGCTCGGACATGCCAAAGACCGCGACTCCGGTCGATGCATTGTCTTCAATCAAGATGTCAAACAACGCGTCCATGGGATCTTTGCTCTGCATCTTCGCCACCTCAGCCAGCCTCTTGCCCTGCAGTGGAAGCAGGTTGGCATTTTGCACCACGCCGATCAGAATATCTTCGGGCCCGCCAATTTCCTGCCACTCGTTGTCCCAGTCGCTCGACGGCGTCATCATGTCCTTGCGAATGCGGGCGCGCATCGCTGGATCTTTGAGACGTTCGATCAGCTTGGCGTCGCCACCGTCGTGCGCCCAGGGTGGAATGAAGGCGGAGAGACTGTTGAACCACGCGGTGTAGGCGTAAGTATCGGCGGTGACGTCCATTCCCTCGGCTCGGGCGGCGTTAATTTTTGCCACTACTTCCGGCATGCGTCCCCAATTGGCTTTTCCTGCAACCTTGATGTGCCATATCTCAACCGGGAGGTGGCCCTCGCGCCCAATGCGCAGGGCTTCGTCGATCGCGGGCAGCACAGCGTCGCTCTCATTGCGCATGTGCGTAGCGTAAATGCCGCCGAATTTCGACGCTTCCGAAGCCAGGGCTATCAACTCATCGGTTTTGGCGTAGGGAGCGGGCGCGTACTCCAGCGAGGTCGAGACCCCGACCGCACCATCCCTCATCGCCTGTCTGACCAACCCCCTCATCTGGTCGAGTTGTGCCGGGGTGGGCTGCTTGTCGTCATCGCCCAGCACCATGCGCCGGACCTGGGTGGCACCGACATAGCTGGCCAGATTGATTCCCATGCCTTGCTTTTCCAAGCGGGCGAAGTATTGCTGAAAGCTGCGCCAGTCGGGCGTGATGTGATAGTGATCGTAGCCGGAGCGGTCGGCCTGGATGATGGCGTCATTCAGGGGCGCGATCGAGCCGCCTTCGCCCGTAATCTCGGTCGTGATGCCCTGATAGATTTTCGAGGGCAGGCGCGGATCAACCAGGATAGTCAGTTCCGACTGGCCCAGCATGTCGATAAAGCCGGGGGCGACAACCAGACCGTGGACATCAAGCATGCGCGTGCGCGCCGCGCCGCTCAGATTGCCGATGGCAGCGATTTTTCCGGCGCGAATGCCGATGTCACCGGAGTACCACGGTGAGCCCGTGCCGTCGATGATGTGGCCATTGCTGATGACCGTATCGAAAGGTTGGTCGTTGGCTTGCGCCCAGGACAGGTTAATGACTGTCAGGAACAAGATGCCGATAAGGAAATTTCTCTTTAGCGCGCTGCTTCCCATGGGGTCTCCGTTCTTACTTTGTACTTCGATAGCGGAATCTCTGCAAACCCTTGGGGTGGGCGAGACCCCCACCCGACAGCCGGCGGAGCCTGTCCTGAGCGAAGTCGAAGGAACGCCGGCGCTACGATGTGGCTCGCCGGGCTGCTAGCGCGCCCAGTGCCACCCAGATCCCCAGGGCCAACCATTCATAGGGAATGAAATGTCCAGGCACGAACGGAACAACCTTCATCAGGATCATCAGCAGCCCGACCAGAGCTCCCAGGGCGGCCACCAGTCGTTGGCGCAGGGTTGGCGCCATCTGATAATACGCGGCGCAGGCTGCAAGCCATCCCGCCGCGGACGCCAGCGAGCCCACATTCGAAATGGGCACCAGGATGGCGTCGCCGAGGAACATGCATGCGGCCGTGCCCAATCCCATGCAGATCACGGCCACTGACGGGGTTTGATTCTGCGCGTGCACCTGGCCGACGCGGGCATCCACTAGCCCGCGGCGTCCCATGGCAAACACCATGCGGCTGGCCGCGACCAGGTTGCCATTGAATACCTTGAAAAGCGAAAGCAGCGCCGCCGCCAGAATCACGCTGACAATCCAACGCGCTCCCACCGCACGCTCAAAGGCGACCGCAGTCATGAATCTTTCGCCGGTGAGTTCCCGCCATGGAGCGACATAGCCCACGGCGGCAATCACGATGGTGTAGAAGAGAATGCCCACCAGGATGGCCATCCAGATGGCCTTGAAAAATCCGCCAGAGCGGAATTCCGGGCGGGACTCTTCCGCCCCCTTTACCACCGACTCAAATCCCGTCATGTAGTACGGCACAATCTGAATCACCAAAAGGACGGAGACGAATCCGCTGTGCGTGAACAAGGGAGGAAAATTCCGCGGAGAACCTTTGCTCACACCGACTGCGACGAACACCATAAACAGGCCAAGGGTTCCGAAAGTAGTCCAGTTCTGAAAAACCGCGCTCAGCCGGATGCCGCGATAGTTGAGCCAGGTCAGAAGGCCGGTGAGCCCCAGGCCGATGATCACATGAGGTAAATAAACCGGCCGGCCGGCGATGCGATAAAGCTCCATCGAATCCAGGCTGGGAAAGATGTAGCTCGCAATTTTTCCCACGGCCACCGCTTCCCACGGACAGACGATGAAGTACGCCAGGACCATCATCCAACCAGTGGCAAAGCTGATCGATCGGGGAAAGACCTTCGCGGTGTAGGCGACCTCGCCCGCGGCATCGGGCATGGCCGTCACCAGTTGACCGTACACATAGCCGATGGGCAGCAGGAGCGCGCCGCCGATAGCGAATCCCAGAACGCCGCCCAGCGGCCCCCCGCGCAGCAGCCAGTCGTCCATGATGACCAACCAGCCGACCCCCACCATGGTGCCCCACCCCAGGGTGAAGTAATCGACCACGCGAAGTTTGCGGGCAAGAGTGATCATGGAATGCCGTGTCATCCTGAGCGGAGCCGAGGGGACCCCTATAACCGGAAATGGCTCTGGCCTCCTAGAACAGACACAGCAACTCGAAAAGCAAATTCGCCGCCAGCAATGAGGTGATCTCGCCGTTATCGTAGGGCGGCGACACTTCCACCACATCGCATCCCACCAGCCTCAGGCCCCGGAGACTGCGAACCAGGTCCAGAATTTGCGGGCTGGAGAGGCCGCCCACCTGCGGCGTGCCGGTGCCGGGAGCGTAGGCGGGATCGACCACGTCAATGTCCAGCGTCAGGTACACTTGACGGCCCCGCAACTTCTTGAGGTGACGTTTGACCAGTTCGACGCCGCTCTCGTGAAACTCTTCCGAAGTCACAATTTTGATGCCGTGCTTATGAGCGAAATCAAAGTCGTGTTCGGAATAAACTTGCCCGCGTAATCCCACCTGCAGGGCATACCCCTTCTCAATCAGCCCTTCCTCGATGGCATACTTCACCGGCGTGCCGTGCGAATGTGGACTGCCAAAGTATCCGCTCCAGGTGTCGCCATGGGCGTCGAGCTGGATAAAGGCAACTGGGCCGAAGTGCCTGTGAATAGCGCGGAGTATTGGCAAGAGAATGGAATGATCGCCACCGACGCAGACCGATCGCGCGCCGCCGCGAAACACGTCGCCCAGTTGCTCAGTGATTCGCCGGTAGGTGTCTTCAATCGACAGCGGGTTGATCGAGAGGTCGCCAAAGTCACCAATCCGCCATTTTTCGAATGGATTGAGCTTCAGTACCGGATTCCAGGGGCGAATCATGGCCGATTGCACGCGAATGTTGCGCGGCCCGAAACGCGCGCCCGGACGATAAGTTGTGCCTCCGTCGAACGGGATGCCAATCAACGCGAGGTCCAGTTCCTCCGCTTGCGGAACATGCGGCAGCCGCATGAACGTGGGCACACCGGAAAAGCGTGGATAGACCAGTGCGTCCACCGGCATGGGATGCGGCTTTGCAGTTTTCTTGATTTTCATAGGCGCGCGCATTATAGAACATAGCGCAGTGTGGGGCGGACACTCTTGTCCCCGCTTTTGGGGTTGCTGTTGGGTTTAGGTCGTGGTGAGCGAACCTCGGTTAGCAGGCAGAAGCTGCATCTGGCATAGAATCCATGTCAGAGGCGTCGGACAGGAGTGTCCGACCCACACCTTGCGAAGCTCGAGCCATGGCATCCTGAGCCGTGTGTTATGTTCTAGTTTTCACCGCAGCGAGGCGGCTATGCCCCGATACGAATATCGAGTCCTGAAACCCGTTCCGTCCGCCGAAAAGGCATTCCTGGAATGGATTGACGGGCTGGATCGCGCGTTCGCCAACCGCGATCCCGAGCGTCGCTCTGATCTCGTCCGCGAGGAACTCCACCAGCTTTATCTGGGACGCCCTTACGCGGCGCCTGACCCGGCAGCGCCGCTGGCGATACAGACTCTGGTGCATTCGTTGGATCCGCGCAACGCCACCCTGGAACCCGAGAGTTATGGTGATGCCGATGCCGCCAAGTATGGTGAACGCAAACCGCTGATCTGGTTCTGGATGATGTACGACCGCTCCCCGATCGGCTTGAATCACTGGCTGGGACACAAGGTGCGCGCCATGCTGGCCCGGCACGTGTTCAAGCACTGCGGGAATAATGTGAAAATCTTTCACGGCGTGGAATTTTCCTTCGGCTACAACCTGACGGTCGAAGACAATTGCACCATTCACAAGTACGTGCTGCTCGACGACCGCGGAGAGATCATTATTCATGAAGGATCTTCCGTGTCTGATTACGCCAACATTTATTCGCATGCGCACGATCTCAACGATGGCATGATCGTCAGCAATCACAAGACAGAGATCGGCCCCAAGGCGCGCATTACGTATCACGCGACGGTGTTAAGCGGGATGAAAGTGGGCGAGCACGGGATGGTGGGCTCGATGGGAGTCGCGTCGAAAGATGTTGATCCGTTCACGGTAGTCGGCGGCATTCCCGCCAAGCCGATCAAGATCAAGTCGATCGCGCCGGAACAGCTGCAGAACGCTCTGAACAAGCGCTAGCACGCGAATTTCAGGCAACCGCCAGGCCCGCCAATCGAGGTGCGGGGAAGCGGTGAATCGCTGCTCCGCGTGTTAGTATCAAAACCAATCACGCATGAACCTGCAACACATTGACATCCTGAACATCGTGTTCCAGTTGATCGCCTTTATGTTTGCGATCAGCATTCACGAATCGGCGCACGCCTGGATGGCCAACCTGCGCGGCGATCCGACGGCCCGCATGCTGGGGCGGATTACACTCAATCCCATCAAGCACATTGACCTGTTTGGAACGCTGATCCTGCCTGCGGTTGCCATGCTCGCCCACCTGCCCGTCCTGGGCTGGGCCAAGCCCACACCGGTGGACCCGCGAAACTTCAAGAACCCGGTGCTTGATGACATTCTCACTTCGGTGGTCGGACCGATCAGCAATTTCGTGGTCGCCACGGGCGCCGTACTGATTCTCATTCTTGTAAAGAATGCTTCGGCCGCGGGAGAGCAGATCGTTTTCGGCACGCTCCAGGGTGCAAGCTTTGCTGACAGCAATTCGCTTCTGGTACCGTTGTGCAAACTTGTATTCGCAATGATGGTGATCAATATAGTGCTGGGCGTGTTTAACCTTATCCCGGTCCCGCCGCTCGATGGCAGTCACGTGTTGCGCCATCTGCTGCCCGCAGGCGCGCTTCGGATTTATGACACCGTGGGGACTTTTGGCCTGCTGCTTCTGGTGTTTTGGGGCGGAAGACTCTTGACAGCCCTGATTGGACCGGTCTTTGCACTTTTCATAGGCATCCTCCTGAGAATCTGATGACCTCTCGCTCCAGCCAACGCAAACGCGTGCTCAGCGGTATGCGCTCGACGGGCAAGCTGCACTTGGGAAACTTTGTGGGCGCGCTCGACAACTGGGTCCGCATGCAGGATCAGTACGATTGCTTTTTCTTCGTAGCCGACTGGCACGCGCTCACCACCGATTACGCAGATACCTCGAAGATTAAGGAAAATTCGCTGGAAGTCCTGCTCGACTGGCTGGCCGCGGGGCTTGATCCCGAGTGCTGCACCATGTTCATCCAGTCGCACGTCCCGCAACATGCCGAATTGCATTTGCTGTTTTCCATGATCACGCCCCTGGGCTGGCTGGAGCGCGTCCCCACATACAAGGAGCAGCGCGAAAACATTTCGGAGAAAGACCTGGGCACCTACGGATTTCTCGGCTACCCCGTACTGCAGGCGGCGGACATCCTGATCTACAAGGGTGACTTCGTTCCGGTGGGCGAAGACCAGGTACCCCACGTTGAGCTGACTCGCGAAATCGCGCGGCGCTTCAACATGTTTTATACCCGCAAAGGTATTTTTGTGTTTCCCGAGCCGCAGCCGCTGCTGACCCCGGCAGCGAAACTGCCAGGAACCGACGGGCGAAAAATGTCGAAGTCGTACGGCAACACCATCCTGCTGACGGACCCCGAGCCGGTAGTGCGGCAGAAGTTGAAGACCATGGTGACCGATCCGGCCCGCGTGCGCCGCAGCGATCCCGGCAATCCCGATGTTTGTCCCGTCGGGGACCTGCATAAGATATTCAGCGACCGGCAAACTATCATGAAAGTTGACGAAGGCTGCCGCTCCGCCGGCATCGGTTGCATCGAATGCAAGGGCTGGGCCGCGGATGCCCTGGTTAGCATCCTCAATCCCATGCAGGAGCGGCGAAAGAAATATGAGGACAATCCACGCCTCGCCTGGGATATTCTGGAGGCAGGCTCTTCCCGCGCCAGCAAGGTCGCAGGGGCCACCATGGACGAAGTCCGCGAGGCCATGGGCATGTCGCTCGACTACGATGAGAAACATGGCTGAGAACCTGAAAATCGCGCCCGCAAACGACATTGCGACGGAAGACGGAAGCACACTCGCGCCCGTCGTACCAATGCCGACCGCGCAGAAGCCGCAGCCCGAAAGCGACTTCCCGTTCTCCGTCACCGTAGGCGATGTGTACGAAGGACCACTCGACCTTTTGCTCGACCTGATCCGCAAACAGGACATCGATATTTACGATATTCCAATTGGGCGCATCACCGCGCAATACCTCGCCTACGTGGAAAAACTGCGGGAACTGGATGTGAACGTCGCGGCCGAATTTATCTACATGGCGGCTGTGCTGATTCACATCAAGTCGAAGATGCTGCTGCCGCGTGACCCCGCGGCGGCTTCAGACGCGCAGGACGATCCCCGTGCGGAACTGGTCAGCCGGCTGCTCGAGCACGAGAAGTTCAAGTCTGCGGCGCAGATGCTGATGCAGAAACAGCAGATCGAAGATGCAGTCCGGTCGAATCCGGCGATCCACGAATTCATGGAGGCTGAGGGCACTGAGCCCGAGATCGCAGCCGACGTGATTGACCTGGTAAAAACCTTCCAGCAAATTCTGGAGCGTGCCCGGTCGCGCCCCATACTCGAGGTAGACGAAGAAACAGTCACCGTGGGACAGATGATTGACTACCTGCAGCGGCGGCTGGCGCTCGAGGACAAGCCCCTCCGTCTCAAGCAAATCCTACGTAATGTGAATTCACACCAGGCGCTGGTCTGCATGTTTCTCGCACTCCTGGAGATGGTCCGGCTGCAGGCAATCCAGTTGCGGCAGGACCGCATTTTTGGCGAGATTTTGCTGCGCAAGCATACCGGCTTTGATGCCATCATCGCCGAGCAGACGGCGGTGCGCGATGACTGGCGCTAGCAAGCAGTCGTCGGCCGTCAGTCTTCGGTCGTCAGCCGATCATAGGTCATGATTTTCAGGGCACTTAACCATGAGTCTTAAAGCTAAACTCGAAGCCATTATTTATGCGGCGGAAACGCCAATCACGCTCGACCACATGGTCCAGCTTCTGAATCAGTCTGCGATCGCCGAAGGCGCAACCGACGATGAGGTCAAGTCACGTGTCCGCGTCCTACTTGAGGAACTGATCGACGACTACGCTGCTGCCGACCGTGGCATCGAGATTCGCCAGATCGCGGGCGGATATCGCATGTCCACCAAGCCGGAGCATCATGACGTGGTGCGTGACTTTGCCAAGAGTCTGAAGCCGCCGATTCGGCTCTCTCTTCCGGCACTGGAAACGTTGGCTGTCATCGCCTACAAGCAGCCGGTGACTGTACCGGAGATCAGCGAAATCCGTGGTGTGGATTCGAGCGGCGTCATCGCTACCCTCCTGGACCGGAAGCTGATCACGACGGCGGGGCGGAAGGCAGTCATCGGACGGCCCATTCTCTACAAATCGACAAAGGAATTTCTGCTCCGCTTCGGATTGAAAGACGTAGGTGAACTGCCCAGCATGGAGGAGTTCGAAAAGCTGGTGGCGGAATCGTTCCAGAATGAATTACTGCCTTTGTCAGACAACGGCGCGGACGATGCTTCCGCCGTTGTGAGCGATCCGCAAATCGAGTCCGATGCCGCGGTTGTCGAAGCCGATGGAGAAACCGTTTCCGCCGAGCCCCATGCCGCCGGCGAAAATGATCCTGCCGCTTAGACCTGGGCTGGCCGGTTTCTTTCCGGCAACTTTCATCTCGCGAGTGGTTGAAGCAATCAATGCCTGCCCAACGTCTGCAAAAAATCATCGCTGCCGCCGGAATCGCATCGCGCCGCAAGGCGGAACAGCTTATTGCCGGCGGTCTGGTATCGCTTAACGGGCAGGTGGTCACGGAGCCCGGCACCAAGGCTGATCCCGAGCATGATCACATCCGGGTAAACGGCAAGCTGCTGCGCGGCGCTCAGAAAAATGTTTACCTGCTGATGAACAAGCCCAAGGGATACATCACGGCTGTGGCCGACCCGGAAAAACGGCCGACGGTGATGGACCTGCTTCGAGGCGTGGGCGTTCGAGTGTATCCGGTTGGGCGACTGGATTACGCCAGCGAAGGTCTGCTCCTGCTTAGTAATGATGGTGAGCTCGCGGCCGCGCTCATGAAAGCTTCGTCCCACGTTCCCAAGACTTACCTAGTCAAGGTGGCGGGCACACCTTCGGCGGATGGTCTGACGAAATTGCGGTCTGGTGTTTATATCCAGGGCAAGGGCGGCCGAAGGCAAAAGACAGCGCCTGCCAAGATCAAGCTGATTCGCGAGGCCGACAATCCCTGGTACGAGGTCACCTTGATTGAAGGCAAGAACCGGCAGATCAGGCAGATGTTCGAGACCGTGGGACATCACGTGGAAAAAATAAAGCGGGTTCGTTACGGCCCTTTGCAGCTTGATGTTCCGCCGGGAAAATTTCGCCATTTGACCGCGCAGGAAGTTACTCGCTTGAAGTCTGCCATTAAGTAAGTGCCGCTGGCCCCCGCTCGTTACGGTTTTGCCGGGGACCACACGGGCGAGACGCCCGCGCCCACATCGAACGCCTTGACCACACTCATCAAGCTCGATTCGAACGAAAACCCGTTTGGGCCTTCACCGCATGCGATCAAGGCCATGCAAGCCGTGCTGGCAACATGCAGCGACTATCCCGACGACGATGCTTCCACGCTGCGACTGAAGCTTGCTGAGCATCACGGTGTACAGGTTGAACAGATCCTCGTCGCCGGCGGCCTGACAGAGTTTCTAGGCATGCTCGCGCGGGCGTTTCTGGCGCCCGGTCTGAACGCCTTAACCAGCCAGCGATCATTTATCGTATACCGCCTGGCTACAGAAGCCGCGGGCGCCCAGCTGATCGAAATGCCCATGCTCCAGGATGGATTCGATCTCGGCGGAATTGCCGCGGCAGTGAACCGCAATACCCGGCTCATCTTTCTGGCGAATCCGAATAATCCGACCGGAACGATGGTCACGGCGGATGACATAGATCATCTATTGGAGAGCATTCCGGAACAGGTGGTCGTGCTGGATGAGGCCTACTACGAATTTGCCCAGGATTTCGCGGCCAGGCGCGGGATCACGTATTCACGTTCTCTGGATTATGTGCGCAAGGGACGAAATGTTGTGGTGTTGAGGACGTTTTCTAAAGTACACGGACTGGCCGGAGCGCGGGTCGGGTACGGTGTCGCTTCGGTTGACTTGATCGCGCGTATTTCGCGTCAACGATCTATGTACTGTGTCTCAATCCTGGCCCAGGCGGGGGCTCTGGCGGCGCTTGAAGATTCAGCACACATTCGCAAGGCCGTCGAAAACAATACCCACGAGTCGCAGCGACTGTACCGGGCGCTTTCCGAGATCGGGTACGCGGTCACTCCGACCTGGGGGAGTTTTCTGTATTGCGACATCGGCCGGGGCGCCAGCAACTTTGCCGAACAACTGCGGGTAGAGGGCATCGCAATTCGTCCGTTGGATCAATGGGGCGCTCCCGAAGCTGTCCGCATCACCGTCGGCACGCCGGAGCAGAATGACGCACTCTTGCGGGCGATGACGAAGCTGAAGAACTCCTAGGTAATCGTCATGGGCAGTTGAGCTGCGCCGTACAGTCCGGCATCGCTGCCCAGCAAAGCCCGCGTGATGATGGTCTTGGTTGAACCTTCAGGACCCACATGCCCTGAAGCACCCTCTCCGCCGGAGAGGAAAGCGGGAGCGGTTGCGGCATAGACCAGAGAGCGCTGCCGGAGTTCCTCAAAAATAAATGGGGAGAACGCTTCCCATGCGCTCGACACTCCTCCACCCACGACATACATATTGAGATTGAAAGCGTTAACGAGGTTTGCAATACAAATGCCCAGGGCGCGTCCCAACCGGCCAAAGATTTTCCTGGCTTCTTCCTCTCCCTGAATGGCCAGGTTGTAGATGGCTTTGGCGTTGAACTCGGGATCGGAGCTGGCGGCCTTCGCCAGTCCGGGGGCGCGGCCGGAGGCGATCGCCTCCTTAGCCATTCGGACCACCGCAGTTGCCGAGGCATATTGTTCCAGACAGCCGCGGTTGCCGCAGCCGCATGGAGGGCCCTCAGGTTCCACCGTCATGTGGCCAAACTCGCCGGCCATCCCGGTCATGCCGTGCCAGATGCGGCCCTTGAGCACAATTCCGCCGCCGACGCCTGTCCCGAGAGTCAACATGGCCATATCGTCCACGTCTCGCGCCGCGCCCAGCCACTTCTCGCCCAGCGCCGCCACATTAGCGTCGTTCTCCAGGATCACGCGCGTACCCAGCAGGCCCTCAATCTGCGCCTGCACGGGAGACTCCGCCCAGCCCGGCAGATTCGGAGACTCACGCAGCATGCCCGTCTTCATATCGATAATTCCAGGCACGCCGATGCCGATCCCCTGCAGCGCGCCGCCGTCGCGATATTTGGCGGCAAGCAGGCGGATGGCATCGCACATCTCGTGGATGACGTGGTCCTTGCCCAACGCGACCCGCGTGCCCAGCGTGACTTTTTCCATCAGGTCGCCTTGCTGGTTGACGGCCGCGATGCGCAGGTTGGTCCCGCCGAGATCAACGCCGATCGAAAAATTGGGCATAGGTATGTAGCGTACCAAAGTCAGTGTAGCGCCGGCGTCTCGCCCGCGACGGCGGAGGGCGGGATGCCCTCCGGACAGGGCGGGACGCCGACACTACCTTTGACACTTCGGGCAATAGTGACTGCTGCGTCCCGCGATGACCACGCGCTTGATCGGAGTCTCGCAGACCAGGCAAGGTTCGCCTTCCCGGCCGTAGACCCGGTGCTGCAGCTGAAAGAATCCCTCTTCGCCGTCCGCGTCAACGTAATCGGAGACCGAAGATCCACCCAGGGCAATGGCCTCCCGGAGCACTTCCTGGACCGCGGGATAGAGCCGTCGCAGGTCATCGCGTGTAAGTGAGGCCGCTCGCCGCCGCGGCCGAATCCCGGCACGAAAGAGCGACTCGTCGGCGTAGATGTTGCCCACGCCGCGCAGGAGCTTCTGGTTCAGCAGGGCGCTCTTGATGGGGGTTTTGCGGCCGTGGAAGAGGTTGACAAAATGATCGAGTTTGACCTCCAGCGGCTCGGAACCGCCCGCTTCGAAACCATGGGCCACACTCAGGCGCCCGAAGCGTCGCGGATCGACGAACCGCAATTCCCTGCCCGAAGCCAGTTTCGCGACCAGATGGGTGTGTTTTGCTACTTGGCTATCGGGCGGGCAAACCACCATGCTCCCGGTCATCCCCAGGTGAACGATCCACTGCGTGCTTGACTGTGTGTTGGTTGGTGTGGGGCGGGCGCCCTCGCCCGCCGTTTTTTTCCGTGATGCAGAACCGCCAGGTCGTTTACTAGGCCGGTCGGACAAGAGTGTCCGACCCGCAAGTGGTGCCAATTCCAGATCGAATACGATGTGTTTCCCGACCCGTCGTACCGCTGCGATGCGGCGGGATTCCAAGGTGCCCACAATCTCAGCGGCTGGAGATTTCAGCGGCTCAGGTTTCGATCCCAGCCAGACCGACTCGATCACGTCCCCGGTGACCCGGCTGGAAAGGCCACGAGCGATAGTTTCGACCTCAGGAAGTTCAGGCATGGAAAACAGTCTACAGTCGTCAGTCTTCGGTCGTCAGCCAAGTCCTATCCTGACGACTGAAGACTGAACCCACGACTGCGTTGCTCATCCACAGTCCGGCAGGTTATCATTGTCGGTACATATCAGCGCCGTAAATCCTTGTAATTCAATGTAGAGCGGTTCACCGTGAGCGTGGAGTGTGTGCGACCCTGCAATGCGGCCGGGGCGGCCGTCATCCTGTACCACGGAGCTGGCTTTGAAGAAGGGTAAGACTGCGGTCATCGTCGGTGCGCAGTGGGGCGACGAAGGCAAAGGTAAGATCGTCGACGTTCTCTCGGAAAACTTCTCGGTCGTGGCCCGTTATGCCGGCGGACACAACGCCGGGCACACCGTCATTATCAACGGGAAGAAATTCATCCTTCAACTGGTGCCTTGCGGCGTTCTGCGTCCGCGCTGTCGCAGCGTGATCGGCAATGGCGTAGTGCTCGACCCCATCGCCCTCCTCAAGGAAGTGGCCTCTTTGCGCGAAACCGGAGTGCAAGTGGACGGCGCCTTGTTTGTCAGCAACCGGGCCCACGTGATCCTGCCTTACCATCGCATGATTGAACTGGCTTCGGAAAATGCTCCGGGGCGGGTGAAGATCGGCACTACTTCCCGCGGCATCGGCCCCACCTATGAGGACAAGATGGGCCGGCGTGGCCTGCGGGTGGCGGACTTGCTCGACCTGAAGCTGCTTCGGACGCACATTGAAAACGCCTGCCAGGAGAAGAACATGATCGCGCACGCGTTGTTCAACTCCGAGCCGCTCGATCCCGACAGAATGTATCAGGAATACGCCGAGGCTTCCGCCAAAGTCGCCCCCTTCGTATGCGACACGGCGGCCCTGCTGAATCAGGCCCTGGCGCAGGGTGAATCGATTCTCTTCGAGGGCGCGCAAGGCACCATGCTCGACATCGATCACGGCACCTACCCCTTCGTGACCTCTTCCAGCGCCACTTCCGGCGGAGCGGTCATCGGAACCGGGGTCGCGCCTACCGCCATCGACACCGTGATCGGCGTCACCAAAGCATATTGCACACGGGTCGGCGGTGGACCCTTCCCATCTGAGGCTCTGGACGCCAACGGCGACCTGTTGCGGGCCCGGGGGAATGAGTACGGCGCGGTGACCGGGCGTCCCCGGCGCTGCGGCTGGCTCGATTTGCCACTCTTGCGTTACGCTGGCATGATTAACGGCATCTCCTGGCTGGTGGTGACCAAGCTGGATGTGCTGGACGAGCTGGCCGAGATTCCGGTTTGCGTCGGTTACAAGATTAATGGCAAGGTGACGGCAGAAATTCCCGCTCATGGCAGCGGTTTTGACGGAATCGAGTGCGTGTACCAGACCATGCCCGGGTGGCGCACCTCCACTCAGGGCATCACGCAACTGGAGAAGCTGCCGCAGGCCGCGCGCGATTACCTGACTTTCCTGGAGAAGGAGAGCGGCGCCCGCATCGGCATGGTTTCCACCGGGCCGGGACGCGAGCAGACCATGTTTGCGGACAGCTTTACCACCGCGCTGAAGGGTTTGACTGGACAACAAACCGGGGCTTCAGCAACAATCTGACCAACGGAGCGAATGATGGTTGTCCTAGCTGTGACGTGGATGGCGAAAGTTGGCCGCGAAGCTGAAATGGCCGGAATTTTTTCCAAGCTGACGGAAGAGTCCCGCAAAGAACCCGGCTGCGGGATGTATGTGGTGCATCGGCACAAGACCGAACCGCGCCGCTTTTTCGTCTACGAGCAATACAAGGACGACGCCGCGCTGGAGGCCCACCGCGCCGCCCCCCACTTTCTGCAATACGCCAAGAAGGAACTGCCAAAAATTGGCGACCGCGTGGAAGGACACTTGTACGAACCACTAGGGTAGGATGTTTGTGTGGACGTGGGCGGCCCGCGCTTCCTGTTACTTCCCTTTGTCCGCCATCAGCACTCCACCCGAAGCGTAACTCTCCTTCGAAACTTCATTGAAAGTCACCACGACCGCCTCGCGACGCGCCCCCGCTTCCTCTACCATGGCGTCGGTGATGCGCTGCGCCAGCTTGCGCTTTTGATCGGCCGTGCGGCCGGTCAGCATTGTGACTTGGACTAATGGCATAGAAAGGCGCTCCTGGCTTCTGGCTTCTGGTTACTACTATTGCGCCAGTTCGTAGCCCGCGAAAAAGAAGCTCAATTCGAAGCGGGCCGTGTCATCCGCATCCGAGCCATGAATGGCATTGTTCTCGATGCTGGTGGCCCACTTCTTCCGAATGGTGCCCTCCTCGGCATTCGCCGGATTGGTGGCGCCCATCAGCTTGCGCAAGTCGGCGATGGCGTCTTCTTTCTCCAGCGCCAGCGCAACAATGGGTCCGCTGGACATGAAATCCGTCAGCGAACTGAAGAACGGTTTGCTGGCGTGTACGGCGTAAAACTGCTCCGCCTGGTGTTTGGATATTTCGAGCATCTTCATGCACAGAATTTGAAAGCCATTCTTCTCAAATTGCTCGATGATGTCGCCGATCGCATGTTTGCGGACGGCGTCAGGCTTGACGATGGTTAGAGTACGTTGAAGTGTTTTCATTTTGTCGTTAGTCACTATTCTTAGTCATTGCTGAGCACCGCCAACTGATATCTGGCAACTGGGTCCTAAGCTTTCACTCCCAGAACCGCCGCCACGGTCTCGCCAATCTCAGCCGGTGATTTTGCCACGCGAATTCCGGCAGCTTCCATAGCGTCGATCTTCTCAGCTGCGGTCCCCTTACCCCCGGAAATGATCGCCCCGGCGTGCCCCATGCGGCGTCCCGGCGGCGCCGTCTGTCCCGCGATGAATCCCACGACGGGCTTTCTCATGTGCACCTTGACGTACTCCGCCGCGGTCTCTTCGGCATTGCCGCCAATTTCTCCGATCATCACCACGGCTTCGGTCTGAGGATCGCGATTGAACAGCTCAAGAGCATCCAGGAAGTTTGTGCCGATGATGGGATCGCCGCCGATCCCAATGGCGGTGGACTGACCAATCCCACGGGTAGTGAGCTGATACACGGCCTCGTAGGTCAGCGTACCGGACCGCGAGACGATTCCCACAGAACCTTCCTTATGGATCCGCGCGGGCATGATCCCAATCTTGCAGTGGCCGGGCGAAATGATTCCGGGGCAATTGGGCCCAATCAGCCGGGAACGCCGGTTTTGCAGGAACTCCCAGGCGCGGACCATGTCGAGCGTCGGGATGCCCTCGGTGATGCAGACAATCAGCTCGAGCTCGGCGTCGGCCGCTTCCATGATCGCGTCTGCAGCGTACGGTGGCGGCACAAAGATCACGGACGTATCGGCAGCGGTCTGGTCCACAGCTTCCTGGACCGTGTTGAAGATTGGCCAGCCTTCGTGCGTCGTACCCCCCTTGCCAGGAGTTACGCCGCCGACAATTTGCGTCCCATACTCCGCGCACGCCTTGGCGTGGAATGTGCCTTCCCGTCCGGTCAGACCCTGCACAATCACCCGCGTCGACTTGTTTACGAGAATGCTCATGGATTCGTCTTTGCTCCCAACCTCGTTGTCATCCTGAGCGCCGAGTCATTCGCTTGAGAATGACTTGACGGAGTCGAAGGACCCCCTATTCCACTAATACAATCGCTGTCTAAGCTACGCTGAAGCTGCCGCGACAACCTTCTCGGCCGCGTCCTTCATGGTCTCAGCCACGATAAAATTCAATCCCGACTGCTGCAGAATCTCCCGCCCTGCCTCAACGTTGGTGCCTTCCAGTCGCAGCACGATCGGAAGCTGGATGTGGGTCTTCCGCGCCGCTTCGACCACGCCGGTGGCCAGCGTATCCACTCGAAGAATGCCGCCGAAGATATTGATCAGCACCGCCTTCACGTTCTTGTCGCTGAGCAGGATTTCAAATGCGTGCGTGACCTGATCCGCGTTGGCGCCTCCGCCCACATCAAGAAAGTTCGCTGGCATGCCGCCCGCGTACTTAATGATGTCCATGGTGGCCATCGCCAGGCCCGCGCCGTTGACCATGCAGCCCACGTTTCCGTCGAGCTTGATGTAGTTCAAGTTGTACTTCGAAGCCTCGACCTCCAGCGGGTCCTCCTCGGTGACGTCGCGCAGCTCGCAAAGCGAGGGATGCCGGAACATCGCGTTGTCATCGAAATTCATCTTGGCGTCGAGCGCGAACAGGCGGCCATCGGTGCAGGTGATAAACGGATTGATTTCCATGAGTGAGGAATCGGTTTCCTCAAACGCGCGGTACAAGCCGGTCATAAACTGGACGGCCTGGTTGATCTGCTGCGCCTTTATTCCCAGCGCAAATGCCAGCTTGCGCGCCTGAAAGGCTTCCAGGCCCATGCCCGGATCGATGTATTCCTTGAGGATGGCTGCGGGGTTTTCCGCTGCCACCTGTTCGATTTCCATTCCACCCGCAGCCGACGCCATAAAAACCGGCCGCGCCTGGGCCCGGTCAATCACGATGCCCAGGTAGAGTTCCCTCTCAATGGGAAGCGTTTCTTCGATCAGCAATCGGCGAACCACCCGGCCTTCGGGCCCGGTCTGATGCGTAACCAGCGTCATGCCAAGAATCTTGCTCGCCAGCTCGGCCGCCTCCGCGACTGACTTGGCGATCTTGACGCCGCCGCCCTTGCCCCGTCCGCCGGCATGGATCTGTGCCTTCACCACCACGCCCGTCGCCCCTGCTTCGAAAAGCCGTTTGGCGGCGGCATCTGCCGCCTCCCGGCTCTCAACCATTTCTCCGCGCGGCACCGCAACCCCATACTGCTTCAGGATATTCTTGGCCTGGTACTCATGAATTTTCATAATGATTCTTAACTGGACCTATCGGCACGACCTGGCTTGCGGCTTAAGGCAGCGGTTCGCGACTTCCAATTTTATAGAAGCGTTACCGATAGGGCAAACCCGCTGGATGATGCCGCACGATTTCGCCGCGCTGATTTCTGGTTGGGGGTCTGGGGCGGGACCACCACCTGTGCCTGGAAACGATGCTACTCTTGTAACCTCATGATCACGGAAGCCCTGCAGCGCATTGCCAACCAACGAGAATCACTCACCCGCGAAGAAGCGCGCGCGGTAATGACGGAAGTTTTCTCCGGCAGCGCCACTGACGCTCAGATTGCAGCTTTGCTGGTCGCGCTTCACATGAAGGGCGAGACGGTGGAGGAGATTGTGGGCTTCGCGGAGGCCATGCGTGCCGCGGCAGAACCGTTGCCTCTTCACCAGGATTCCACGCTGGAGGTCAGCGGCACGGGGCGGGACGCGCTGGTTGACACCTGCGGCACCGGCGGAGACGCCCGCGGCACCTTCAACATCTCCTCCGCGACGGCGTTCGTCGTCGCCGGGGCCGGTGTGCGCGTGGCCAAGCATGGCAACCGCAGTCTCAGCTCCAAGTGCGGCTCGGCCGACGTCATGGAGGCCCTGGGCATAAAGATCAATCTGCCCACTGCAGTTCTGGGCGCATGTCTCGGAGAAGTCGGCATCGTGTTTTTGTTTGCTCCGGCCATGCATACGGCCATGAAATATGTGCAGCCCGCCCGCCGCGAGCTACGCCTGCGGACAATCTTCAACCTCCTCGGTCCGCTCACCAACCCGGCAAGAGCTTCGGCGCAGGTGGTCGGCGTCTATTCTCTCGTTCTGGTCGAAAAAGTAGCCGAGGCACTCAGCATGCTGGGCGCTCATCGCGCCCTGGTGGTCCATGGTTTGGATGGCTTGGATGAAATCACCATCACCGGGCCGACCCGCATCGCTGAAGTGCGCGAAGGAAACGTTCGTACCTATGAGGTCACGCCGGAGGAGTTCGGAATCAAGCGGGCCCAGCTCGAAGATATTTCAGGCGGTGACGCCGAAGCCAACGCGGCCATTATTCGCGATATTCTCGCGGGCAAGAAGTCGCCCCGGCGCGATGTGGTCCTGCTGAACGCGGCTGCCGCCCTGGTTGCGGCCGGCCGAGCTGAACATTTAGGAGAGGCCTTGCCACTGGCGGCGCAGTCCATCGATTCCGGAGCGGCGGCTGCGAAATTGGAGGCGCTGGTGCGGTTTACCAGCACCTACAAGTGAAAACGGACCTCGGACGTCGGACTAATGAGGCCGCGGTCTGGCATCCGGCGCCTGACGTCCGGAGCCCGCCCTCTTCAATCTTTCAATCTGCTCCAGATGGCTCGCTCCGTGCGTCCCCATTCTCTCGATCAACTCTGCCACGGTAAACTCCGCCTTGGTTTCTGGATGATAGGCTGACTTCGCCAGGTCCGCCGGCGTAAGACGCCGCAAGAGTCGCAGGTTCGCATGCCGATTCAGCCCGTAGAGCGCGACCATTTCTGCAGGCGGAGTCTCCATGCAGCCCAGGTTCCGTGCCCAATCGTTCTGGTCCATGGGCGCAATCACCGGCTTCTTGTCGGCGAGCATCTGGCGGAGTCGGTAGGCATACACGATCTCGATGTCGGCGAGATGGCCAAGTATCTGAAGGATGCACCACTTGTCCGGAGCCGGCTTGTAGCACAACACTTTCTCCGGCAGACCTGACACGGCCGCCGCCACCTGCTTCGGGCTTTGTTCCGCCGCCTCAAGGTACTTTTTCAGTTCGCTTTCCGTCATTAAGAGCACCGCCAATTGAGTAATTTTGTAGTTGAGTAATCGAGCAATTGAAAAGCCTGCTTTTTCAATTACAAAATTACTCAATTACACAATGACTTTCTCCATCCACTCCGCCACTTGCACGTTCCACCTCAGCTCTTTCGTCAACGTGTCGCGCAGCTGGGATGACGCCGCGGGCTCGCCGTGTACCAGGTAGGTGGTCGCCGGCGTTTCAGAAAAGCTACGCAGCCATTCCAGCAACTCCGGCGTATCGGCGTGATCGCTGAATTGCTCGAACGTCGCGATTTGCGCCCGGATGGCGACCGTCTCGCTGAAGATGCGTACTTCAGGAGCACCGCTCTTGATGGTAGCTCCCCGCGTTCCCGGAGCCTGAAAGCCGATAAAGATCACCGTATTTCTCGGATCGGGAAGCCGCTGCATCAGGTGGTGCAGGATGCGTCCACCAGTCACCATGCCGCTGGAGGAAACGATAATCACAGGAAAAGTTGCGTTATTGATCTTCTTCGAGTCTTCAGGGGTCAGGGCAAATGTAAAACCTGGCCACTGCAAAGGCGAGCCATACTGCTTGATCAACCGGCAAGTATCGTCATTGCACTCGTCCGAGTGCTTGAGAAAAACTTCGACCGCCTTGATCGCCATGGGGCTGTCGCAGTAAACCGGAATGCGGGGAATCTGTCCGGATTCCATCAGCTCCTTGATCATGAACAGGAACTTCTGGGTGCGTTCCACGGCAAATGCGGGCACGATCACGCTGCCGCCGCGCTGCGCCGTCGCGCGGATGATCTCAGCCAACTTCGGCCGTGGATCGTCGGTCGGGTGCTGCCGGTTGCCGTAGGTGGACTCCATAACCAGAAGATCGGCGGTCTCACCTTCGGTCGGTCCCGAGCGTACGACTTTTCCAGGGGCGCTGTTCTGGTCGCGCATGCGGCCAATATCTCCGCTGAACAACAGCCTCTTGGCTTGACCATTCAGATTAAGCGTGAGTTCCACCATCGCCGATCCTAAGATGTGGGCCGCGGGGACGAAGCGGAATGAAACTTCGGGCGAGAGCTGCCGGCTTTCCTCAAACTCCACCGGGCGGAATTGCTGCAGGGAATCCTGCGCTTCATCGAGGGTATAGAGCGGCAACGCCGGATCGTGCTTTGACTTCTTGTGCCGGTTGTAAAACCTTGCATCTTCTTCCTGGAGGTGGCCGGAATCGGGAAGGATGATGCCACACAAATCAATCGTGGAAGAAGTGGCATAGATCGGACCACGGAATCCCTCCCTCACCAACCGTGGAATCCAGCCGCAGTGGTCGAGGTGCGCGTGGGTCAGAATGACAGCGTCAATGCCAGACGCCGGCACCGGCGTGGGTTGCCAGTTGCGCTCCCGCCACTCCTTGGCCCCCTGGAACATGCCACAATCGATGAGCAACTGAAATCCGGCTATCCCGTCCCCATCAGAACTGGTGTTGACCAGATGCTTTGAACCGGTGACCGTGCCGGCCGCGCCGAGAAACTGGATGTAGGCCAAGAGTCGTCCTCCAAGAAAGCTGTTTTAGATTGTCGATTTCCGATTTCAGATTGAAACACCACGGCACCATGTTTTTAAATCTGCAATCTACAATCCGAAATCTTCAATTTCTTTTCGCTGGCGCTTCAACCTTGTACACATTGTTTCGGATATCGCTCTCCGGGACGCTGCCGTCGTTCAGCACGATTTCCTGGGGAGCGGAAATGGCCTCCATACGGATGGTGGCTTTGGATTTTCCAGGCACCAGAAGACGCTGTGTGACCTGCCCCTGTTCCATATTGAGGATCAGTGGCACTTCAGCTCCGGCATCTCCCAGGTTTTCCACCGTGACGGTAACCACATAGGCTTTCGTCGAAGGCTCCCATGGATAGACCGCGGCCAGGTGGAAATCCGGCAAGCCCCGGTCGCGATAGACCCAGTCATCAAAAAACCATCCCAGATCGCGCTTGGTCTGCGCTTCGATCAAATGCTGCAAATACGCAGGCGTGTTGTCGGCATCCGCGCGATATACCGCGAGGGCCTTCTTCAGCGCATCTTCGCCGATCATGTCGCGCAGCATCCACCATACATACAGCGCCTTGCTGCGATAGAGGTCTTCGATGCTGGTGCTGATCAGTGACTCACCGGCTCCGGCCTTCCGGCTGCGCTCGCCAGCCAGCGCCTTTTCCGCTTCAGCCAACGCCGTGCGATGCATGCCCATGAAGTCGAGCGCCGACTGCCGCCCACCGTCTCGTTCGCGATAGACCGCCTGGGCAAAATGCGCCAGCCCTTCGAAGATCCAGGGGCGGGGAGAGAAGAAAGCAGCATGGGTGAGCTGGTGCACTGCCGTCAGCTGGTGCAGCTTGGAATCGTTGTTGAGGGGTGTGAGCAGCATGCTTCCACTCTCATACGGCGCTGCCTCGGGATCGCTCAGCTCCACGACCTCCGCTCTCACTTGGGCTGGTCCTTTCGGCGCGCCGAACCACTCAGTCACGAATGGGGCCGCCAACTGCGCCGCCAGCGCGTAGGTCTGCGCCGCCGCCTTATGTTCCGGCAGATAGGAAATATTCACTGGGGGCTGGTCGAGCGTTTCATAAGGACCAATTACAAACAGCGGCACCGTCTCGCCCAAGGAGGGGAATGCACAGTCGTTTGCGCTTTCGTATCCTTGGCCTGACTGTTTGAAGTATCGCACTCCCCCAGCTTCCCCGTTACACAGCGGGACTGCTTGCGTGCCTTCGCCCAAATAACTCAGCTTGATCTTCATTCCGGCCTGCAGTTCGCGCGCTTTCCATCTCGCCGCCGTTTCGAACACGCTGTTCCCCTCTGACAAGTTCGCTGATTCGGTCGCTACCGGATACCAGGCCACGTATCCGATGCCGCGCACCGCGGTAAATGAGTTGCCGATCTGGTCCCAGTCGCTGTGCCGGGCCTGATCCTGCGGCACCCCAATTCGCGTCAGCCTGGTGGCATCGAGCGGGATGATGCCCTCATATCCAATCTCCAATTCCACAATGCCTTTGGCCGGGACCTCTCTGGGCAGAGTTACGATCGCTTCCGAAAGCGCTCCGGTGTGGTCGATGTCCGACGCGTAAGCTTGAGATACGAATTGCACCGGCTTGCCGTCGATCTGGATCGATCTCCAATCCAGGCTGGAGGAGATCTGCAGTATCAGGTTTTTCTGCGGCGAGGTTGAATCGTTCCGCAAAGTAATCCTGCCGCGCGCTGCCAGTCGCTGTTGTTCGGGTTCTATGTGGACATCCAGGTCGTAACTGGTAAAGGTGAAAGCTTCGCGATCGAGGGCATGGGCCTGAACCAGCAAGGCGCAGAGGACACCGAAGACACGGAGGACCCTCATCTTCATTTTGTATCCGCAGCCTTGATCCTGCGCTGCCGCACAATCTCATACAACACGACTCCCGCGGCCACCGACACATTGAGCGACGGCACTTTCCCCAGCATGGGAATGGAAACCAGGAAGTCGCACTTTTTTGCCACTAGATCGTGGACGCCCTTGCCTTCGGATCCCAGCACAATGGCACAATCCATGTTGTAGTCGAGCGCGTCGTAACTCTGGGTGCCGCGCTCGTCCAGCCCCACGATCCACAAATTCTTTTCTTTCAACTCTTCCAGGGTGCGGGCAATGTTTGTCACTTTAGCAATGGGAAGGTGCTCGCTGGCGCCGGCGGATGCCTTGATCACAGTTGCGGTCACCCCCGCCGCGCGCCGCTCCGGAATCACCACTCCATCAGCGCCGGAAGCATCGGCGGTACGAAGAATCGCACCCAGATTGTGCGGATCCTCAATTCCATCGAGCACGACCACCAGAGAATATTGTCCGCGTTTGGCGGCCACCACGTCATCCAGGTGGTTGTACTGTTTGCCCGAGGTAATCGCTACCACGCCCTGATGGGCATTGTTTCCCGCCATGCGATCAAGTTCAGGGCGTGGAAGAAAGCGCACCGCGACGCCATTCCGGCGACATTCCTCTACCACGCGTTGCAAACGCAGGTCATGACGCTCTTTCAATACGCCGACCCATTCAAACGATCGTCCTCGTGCCTTCAACGCTTCAGCGACGGCATTGATTCCGTAGATGTAATTCATCGAACCGTAAGTTTACTGCCTGGCAAGGTGTGAGCGCGAGGCGGACCCGGACCTCGGGCGTCAGACCCCAGACCTATTGATCCAACGTCCGCAGTCCGACGTCCCACCGGTGGCACTTTCAGCCGCCGCTCGATATACTTTGAATGCGCCTGTTAGGAGAAGGAATGTCTCTGTCCGCCGTCATCGTGGACGATGAACAGCTTGCCCGCGACGAACTTGCCTTCCTGCTGAAAGATGTCGGGGATGTGGACGTTGTGGCCCAGGGCAAGAACGGAGTCGAAGGCGTCCATCTTATCCGCGAACACAATCCCGACCTGGTCTTTCTCGACGTGCAAATGCCTGGCCTCGATGGCTTTGGCGTGATTAAGAAACTGCTCGACAAAAAAGTCGTCCTGCCCAAGATCGTTTTCGCTACCGCCTTTGATCAGTACGCGGTCAAGGCATTCGAGGTAAACGCAGTTGACTACCTGCTCAAGCCCTTTGACAAGAAACGGGTGGCGCAGTCGGTGGCGAAGGTGCGGGCCAAGCTGGAATCGGGCGGCGCTTCATCGGACAAGCTGGAAACCCTGGTCCGGATGCTGGAATCACAGAAGCCGCAGGCATCCAAGATCCTGATCAAGGCCGGCGGCCGTCTCTTCCTGGTCAACCAGAAAGATATTGGTTTCGCGTCCATCGAGGAGGGCGTGATCACAGTTGTGACCAGCGGGCCTAACGGCATGGAGGGCCACTCCAACTGCCGTACCCTCGAAGAACTGCTGGACAGCCTGGATCCCAATCTTTTCTGGCGCGCGCACCGCTCCTACCTGGTCAACATTAACCGTATCAAGGAAGTTGTTCCCTGGTTCAAGAGTTCTTACCAACTGCGGATGGACGACAAGAGACAGACCGAAATTCCCGTCAGCCGGGCCCAGACCAAGCGCCTGCGCGAGCTGTTCGGACTCTAGAAACAATTTCAGATTGTTGATTTCAGATTGCAGACTGTTGAACCAGCAGGGCCCCGCCATGCTGTAATCTGAGGTGTTCAATCTGAAATCTTCAAATCTGCAATCGCAAACAGGGGGGAGGCGGCCGGTTGGAGGTTCCAGCCGCCCTGCAAGCTGCCCTCAACAGCTAGGCAGCCAGCGCTTCCAGGGCTGGTCGATTGCGGATGACCAGCGTCGAACCTTCCAGACGAATCAGCTCCCGCTTCTTGAGTTCGCTCAATAAGCGCGTAACCGTCTCGCGAGATGAACCGATCATTTGCGCGATCTCCTCGTGGGTCATGCTGGAGCGGATACGAATCTCGGTGGCTCCAGTCTCCCTCTCGTGACCGCCGCTCCATGAGAGCAACAACCGTGCCAGCTTGCCCGCCGACGAGCGTGCCAGGACCAGCTCATGCATGTCCCGGTAGGCAGACTGAAATTCCCGGCTTAGCGCTTGGGCGGAGTGCAGTCCCAGTTCTCCATATTTGTCCAGCAGCTTCATGAGGGACTCGCGATCGATGAAGTTCACCTGGCAAGGACCCGCGGTTTCCGCCGTCACCTCGTACGGCGTCGCAGAAATTACCGCGCTCAGGCCCAGTGCCTCCCCCGGTTCGGCCATCTTGAGGATGAGTACTTTGCCATCGCGAGAGGTCGTCGAAAGCTTGACTTTGCCCGAACAGAGCACCAGGGCGCCGCGAGGAGTCTGACCTTCGACAAACAACACCGCGCCGCCGGGATAGGTACTCAGATGGCTGGCTGCGCTGAAAGCTTTCAGCACGTCGGAAGACAGGCCACAAAACCACTTGTCTTTTCGCAACTTGCAGGAGACACAGTTCTCGATAATTTCCAGTCCGTACGGAGTATTCATCGTCGCCACCACCTTGCTGACATCCAGCATTGCCGGCTCATTTTCCGGGGGAGGCTTGCCTGGGCCGTCCCTGGCCCGAACCAGGTCCGGATCCGGTAGCTGCACATTTTCGGCCTGCGCCAACAAGGCGGCCGCGATGCGCGCTGTCTGCCCCGAAGGCTTCAGGCACCGGACGAGTTCCCAGCCGGCGCTGGCATTGGCCTGCGTCCGCCAGGACAGGCCGCACAAGAAGAGAAACAGCGGATCAATGCCCGGCTCTATACTCGGCCCCGGGTTCGGCGCGGCGGTCGGGCTCCACCCGATTCTCGTTGGCTGCGCTTCCACCTGGACTGAAACAACCCGAGCACCTTCCTCCGGGCCATGCCGCGCCTGGCCTCGGATCGCCACGGCCCCCAGGAGTCCGTTAAGAAAGCGGGGCCTGGTTCGGTTTTGCCGGCGCTGCTCCGGGTTGCGCTCTGAAAACAACACTGCGATCCTCGTTCCCGGCGTCCAACATCGCGTACGCCAGCCGGATCGTGGCAACCTCGCATGATTTCGGGGATATTCGCTTGGCACCTACGGGTGAGTGCCCGACTCAGCCTCCATGGCAGCTGGAGTTCCAAACTCCGGATCGCCCCTAAATTGAGGCAAACACGGGCTACTTATGCGGCCGGAGCGGCCAGGATTTCAATTTTTGCGGGGATGGAGCTGCCGGTGAGGCGGCACGGTGCCGATGGATCGTCATAATCCGGCGGTTCAGCTTTCATATTCCTGGCGGGAGATTCCCATCTTCAAAATTCTGGATTGCAGCGTTGTGCGCTTCATTCCCAGTCTTACCGCCGCTCCTCGCGGACCCGCGATGACTCCACCGGTCTCGCGCAAGACCCGAATAATGTACTGACGTTCCAGGCTCTCCAGCGTGCCATCGCTCTCCAGGCCTTCGCGCCCAATCCTTAGTTCTGCCAAGGGAGCGTTGAGCACGGGACCCTCTGAGAGGATCACCGACCGCTCCATAAGGTTCTCGAGCTCGCGGACATTACCCGGCCATTCCCAGTTTACGAGGGCACTCATGGTAGAGCTGGGAATGATCTCAATTTGCTTGTTCATCCCGCGGGAAAATTTCTGCACGAAATGCCGCACCAGCAGAGGAATATCAGTCTTGCGCTCGCTCAACGAGGGCATCCGGATGGGAAACACATTCAGCCTGTAGTACAGATCACTGCGGAATTCCTTTTCCGCCACGGTCCTGGCCAGATCCCGATTGGTGGCAGCAACCATTCGAATGTCCACCTTGATGGTGCGGGTGCTCCCCAATCTTTCGAATTCCTGGTCCTGCAGGACGCGCAACAATTTCGGCTGCAGCTCCAGGGGAATGTCTCCCACTTCATCCAGAAACAAACTTCCTTTGTCCGCCAGTTCCAGACGTCCGACCTTCTGGCTGATGGCGCCGGTGAAGGCGCCCTTCTCGTGGCCGAAGAGTTCGCTCTCCAGCAGTCCGGTGGGGATGGCGGCGCAGTTCAGTTTCACCAGGAGCCGTTCTTTCCGGGAACTCGTGCGATGAATGGCCCGCGCGATCAACTCTTTCCCCGTTCCCGTATCTCCGAGGATCAATACCGTGGCGTCGCTGGGCGCAACCGTTCTGGCCTGGGACAGCACCCGTTTCAGCGCCGTACTCTCTCCCACGATCTCTTCGAAGTTGAGTTCGGTACGTATCTCCTCCTCGAGATAAAGTTTCTCGCTGGCCAGCTTCTCGGTAAGTTGCGCGATCTCGCGGTAGGCTCGAGCGTTGTCCAGCGCGACCGCCACTTGCGCGGCGACTTGCTGCAGAAAGCCCACGTCTTGGGGCGCGAACGCCCTCTCCTCTCTACTGGCCAGGTTCAGGGTCCCGAGCTCACCTTTGCGTGTGGTCAGAGGAATGCAACACAGGGACTGGATTCCGTGTTCCAGCATCTGGCTGACGAAGCTGGATTGAATTCCCATCAGATCTTCACGGTTGAAAATCTTGGTCTCCCGTTCCATCAAGGCGCGGCCAGCCGGAGTGTCTTTTACCGGAAGCGTCGTGTCCATGCCAGCCAGTCCGGTGGTCAAGGGAGAGTCCAGCGGATAGAGTGACAGGGAATGGGCCGATTCGTCGTACACCGCCACGCTGGCGTAGTCGTAGCGGATCATTCTGCGTATAAACCCTGAAATCGCGGGAAAGAGCTTCTGCAAGTCGCGGTTTGTCACCAGCGTGTTGTTTACTTCCAGCAGCATGTGCAGTCTTTCTTTTTCTCTTACCAGGGCCTCGCGAGTAAGAGCATTCTCCACCGCCACCGCGACCAGCTTTGCCACCCGCGGCAGCAGTCGCATGTCTTTTTCGCCGTAAGCATTGGTTCGAGAACTGCCCAAGCCCAGGGTACCCAACCGCTTTTGCGCAGTAGTCAAAGGCAACCAGCAGTAGGACCGCAGTCCTTTCTCGCGCAGAATACGCAGCACGGGAGGGAATCGCGGGTCCTCCGTCAGGTCGTCCACAACCAGCGGCTGCTGATTTTGCCACGCCCAACCCGAGGGTGATTCTTCAACCGGCACTTCCAGCGGCGCAAGACGTGACTCACTTCCTTCCCAGAAGTGCAAGTGCATCACATTTTTTTCGGGATCGTAAAGCGAGAAGTTGGTCGCGTCGGATGCGGTTACCTGGCGCAGTCGTTCCGCCATCGCGACAAACAGTTCTGGCAAGTTCTGATGGTGGACAACAAGGTCCGCCATCTCCAGCAGAGCATCATAGCGCCGAAGATCTGCGTCAGAATCGAAGTGGCTGTCTGTACTCAATTTGCACGAGCCCGCTCAACCCCCCTCGGCAAATGGCACGAATTATAGTGCTATTGTCTAGCCGAGAAATACCTTTTTTGCTACTTGTTCCGTTTCCGGAAAAGACCGTGGTTCAGGGCTTCCAGTTTGCCAACCTGTGGAATTCAGGTTTTCAGAACAAACTTTGACGTCTTTCTCAGAGCAACCCCGAAAGGCGAGCTGCCTGGGTGGGATACTGGATTAGTACGAGCTGACTGGCTAAAACGCTGAGATGTTGATAGTTGTCGGCCAATGTGTCATAGGAAAGCCGGGCCTCTGGAAGCACCAAGCGTACATAGAGCTTGGCCGCTGAGAGTAGCGCGTACGCACGCAGGCGCAATGCGCTACCGATCAACTGCCGTCCCGCCTCCGCGATGCGGGGGTCGTCGCTCCGCGTTGCGGCCTCGCCCATACGCAGCAGGAAGGCCGCATTGTGGGCGGTGTTGCGGATATACTCCAGCGCCGCTCGCGTGCGCTCTCTCTGCACCGCGCGAAACTCACGCCGGGGCAGGTTGGCGCGGAGGAAGTCCTCTTCCTGGGTATCCACCAGATTCCGAAAAGCTTCCAGATCTATGGGCCGGGTGCGACCGGCCAGATCTTCCACGCCATTCACGGGCCAGTTCTGGCCGCCTTCGATGTAGAGCAGCAAAAGCAGAATCGCCAGCGCGATGACGACCAGGGTGATGGAGAGAATCATTGCAGTAGCAGACGTTGTAACTCAGCATTCCACTGCTCCAGGCTATTCTCCGGCAATTCCTTCACCGTGAGGCGCGCCGTTTCAGGCACCAGGAGATACACCAGCCAGATCACTACGCAACAGTGATAGGTCGCCATGGTGACAAAATCAAAAGCGTAGCCGGCCACGGGCCCGGTCCAAACCCGTATGGTCTCCGCTGCCAGATCGACACTGGAAAAAACTCCGAGGCCAAACGCGATGCCATAAGCCAGGCTGCGCCAGGAAAGGCCGAAATAGGAAGACAATCCTACCAGCAGGATCAACAAGCCGCTTTGCATAACGCTCACGGAGAGATCCAGGATATGGATTCTGGAGAGGAAGGGGAACATACCGAACTCGGGCGCACGAGCCGCAACTGTGATTGCGGCAAACAGCAGAACCACGATAGCTCCACGGAAAAGAATCCGGCATAAATGTTTCAGGCCGGGATAGTTCCTGAAAATGCTGGAGAAGACCTCAAAGATGATGGCGAACCGCAACGTGACGTCAATCGCCAGTCCGACAGAGTGGGCACACCAATACTGATAGCCGGAGACCGCCGCACTGTGATCCAGGATGAAAAGCGTCCCTCCTCCAGGATCTGAAACACGGTGTAGGCGAAGAACACCGGAAACTCTCGAAACCAGCCGCGTCGCAACATGACTACGGCGACAATGACTTGGAGGGCGTGGGGCGCAATCCACAGGTAGTGCCACAGGAATGAGTGCGGATACATGGCAGACCGCGGAAACTATATCCCGTTTTGCGGCCCAACCGCAAACACTATTCCCCAGACCTGGAAACGAAGTTCAACCCGTCTCCAAGCGATCCTGTCGCCTCACGTCCTCCGTTTCGCAATAGCTACAGCAGCTTCCACGAATCAGGGTTTACAGATTTCACGCCCCGGGCATTGCGGTCTGGGACCTCCATCTGCGTTGACAAAGGTTGGACTTGAAAGTGCACCTGCGAGCAGTATGCTTCCGATGAGAAACAGCAAGAATCGTTTCACGGTGGAACTCCTTTTTCGGGTGGCTTGGGAGGTTCAACCGTGGTAACGTCGGCCTTAATTGGGGTTCTTTTTCACAAAGCCGAAAACTGTAGGGTTTTCTGAAATCGGAAAATGGCGCTGAAATCAGCTCTCGAAGATTTGTCGGCAACGACGCTTGCAGGGGTCGTGGGAACAGTCGGGAAGATCGAATATCTCGCGAGTCTGCGGGACGCAGCTTCGGGCAACTATTCGCATTGGGGGCTGACCCGGGCTTACGGTGAGGTGGCAGCGCAGCAGGCTCTTGCGGAGGCGCACCGTCTGCTGTTCCTCAGACTGCTGCGCACTCCGCTTCGAACCTTACGCGATGATGTGATGGTATCGAGTGAGGCGTTAAAGATGACTGCGGGTGAGTTTATGGAGCGGCTTCGAAACCAGGCGCCGGCCTTGCTTCCGCAAGATCTCGACGGCGGATCCGCACGCCACTTCAGTTCAGTGTTATTTGCTCTTTCGAGTCTGCTTTCGGCTCCGGTAAGGACTCCACCGGACGCCATTCCCCCAGCTTGAGGGCGATTCCCACTACCTGGCCGATCACTTCCGCTTCCTGAGGATGGCGCAAGACCCGCACGGGCACGGGCGAAAGCGGATGGGAATGCAGCACGATCTGTTCACCCTTCACACTGCACCAGCAGCAGGTGTAGCCATCGCGCGTCTCCACGAAATAGATGGGACGCTCCAACTCGGAACGCCACAGCGCTTGCTCAACCTTATTTCTGGCTTCGTCAACCTGCAGAAAAGTGCCGGGTGGAAGCAGCGGATACATGGTGAAGTCCTCGCTGCCCACATAACCGTACATGTATTTGTCCTGGCTCAGGTTGGCAAGATACGCCAGCGGCACCAATCCCCACTGCTCGACCATGCGGCTCAGGTTGGCGCTGCGGCGAGGATCGAACGAAGGATCCAGCCGCGTGGGTATGGCGACCTTGGCCAAACCCCGCAGCGTCTCTTCAAAATGTGACTTGGGAGGAAGATTGAGCTGCAAGTCGGCTGCCGACAGACTCAAGTCGACTCCGTACCACGCCAATATCTCGCGGAGGTCGCAGCGATACACGACGGCAAGGGAGTAAAGGCGGAAGATGCTGGGAACCAATCCCTTGGTTTCTATGTCGGATAACCGGCTGGGGCTGACCCCGAACTCGTCATTTCCGTGCCGTTCCGCAATTCGCGCGCTGGCGCTTTCCACTTCACGCATGGTAAGACCAAGACGCTCACGTAAACCACGCAGGTTTGTTCCAGCCGCCAGGACGGCGATTCTACCGTCAGGAGCCTGCATCGAATGCCCCGGGTCAGCTGCGTTCCTCTACTTGATTTCGAGGCTATACTTCGCGGCTGACAAATTTCCTGATACTAGTATAGGAGTGGATGTGCGATCATCCTTGCGACCCGCTCGGATCTACTCCCCCTCGATCTCTCAGCAGAACCCAGCAACGCAGCGAACGATAAACTAAAGTTTGCTTCCTTGCAAAGCAGTTATATCCCAAATCAAAATTGTGATTCTGAAAATCGATTCTGTAGCGAGGTCAACGTTACCTTTACAATTATCTTGCGCGGAATGGCCCCATAGTGCCAGTGCGCGGAGGGATTTTTCCCTCCCGCAACGGCTATAATCAAGGACATGGCCCGTGGCTGGGAAAGCAAGTCGGTGGAGGAGCAGCAAGCAGCGGCAGGCGCCCAGGTCGAATCGAAACAACGACTTACGCCGGAACAGGCAGCCCGGAGGCAGGAGCGGGAAGCGATTGAGCTGTCCCGCCGAAGGGTTCTTCAGCAACTGCAATCTGTCCACAACCCTCGCCATCGCCAAATGCTTGAAAGCGCACTTTCCGAGCTCGATACCCGGTTGGCACGGCTGGGCTAAGTCTATGGTGTGGTTGAGCTTGAATGTTTTTGAAGTATAATGGCGTTAATCCCCCATGAAAGCTTACGTATACGTGTCGCTCAAAAAGAGCGTTCTGGATCCGCAGGGCAAAACGATCCAGGGTGCGCTCAAGAAAATGGGATGTAAGGGATTGGAAGAAGTTCGGCAGGGCAAGTATTTCGAGCTCACACTCGATGGCGGCTTGAGCCGGAACGAGGTCGAGGCGGAAGTAACGCGTATTGCCCGCGACGTCCTTACCAATCCGGTGATTGAAGAGTTTCGTTTCTCCCTCGAAGATTGACCGAATTCCCCGGTTCGGTGGTGGAAGATTTTTCTTGCTTCGCCAGGCTGGTTGTCCGCGGAACGTGCATTAAGCGTTCTGAAGCAGTGGCCGGATTCTAACTCACAAAAACAACTTCGGTTTCCCCCGGGCCGAAAACAGGAGCATTCGTATGTGCGGCATAGTGGGATACGTTGGCAAGAAGCGGGTCGTACCAGTCATCATCGAGGGGCTCAGACGGCTGGAGTACCGTGGCTATGATTCAGCCGGCATCGCGGTGTGCGGCAATGGCGAGGGTCTGCAGATTCGCCGGGCTGAGGGCAAGCTGCGCAACCTGGAAGAAGTCATCCGGCTCAAGCCGCTCGATGGCACCTACGGTATCGGCCACACCCGCTGGGCCACGCATGGCCGTCCCACGGAAGAAAACGCCCACCCGCATCGCGACTGCACCGGACGCATCGTGGTGGTGCACAACGGAATCATCGAGAACTATGTTTCGCTGAAGCGCAAGCTCATCGAGGAAGGTCACCGCTTCAACACCGAAACCGACACCGAAGTGATCGCTCACCTGGTTGAAAAATATTTTCTAAAGACGGCGAATGGTCATCGCCCCTCACTCGAAGAGTGCGTCCGCAAAACGGTAGGCCAGCTGACGGGCGTGTTTGCGCTGGCCGTGATTGCCGTGGATGAGCCCAACAAGATCGTGGCCGCCCGCAATGGCCCGCCCGCCGTAATCGGCCTGGGCAAAGAAGAGTATTTCGTCGCCTCCGACGTTCCTGCGATTCTTTATCACACCCGCGACCTGTTCTTCCTCGGCGATGGCGACCTCGCCGTGATCACGCCGGAAGGGGTGCAACTCACCGACTTCAACGGACAACCGGTCGTTCGCCAGGTCCAACACGTCACCTGGGACCCGATCATGGCAGAAAAGGGCGGCTTCAAGCATTTCATGTTGAAGGAAATCTACGAACAGCCGCGCTCGGTGCGTGACACCACGCTGGGACGGGTTTCGCAGGAAACCGGTCACGTCTTCCTCGACGAAATGGAGATCAGCGAGGCCGAGTTCAAGGCTGCGAAGAAGATCAACATCGCAGCTTGCGGAACCAGTTGGCACGCCGCCCAGGCCGGTAAGTTCATGATCGAACGCATGGCGCGCATTCCAGTGGAGGTCGATTACGCCAGCGAGTGGCGCTATCGCGACCCCATCATCACTACCGACACGCTTACTATGCTGATCACCCAGTCCGGCGAAACCGCGGACACGATCGCGGCCCAGAGAGAAGCCAAAGCCAAAGGCTCGAAGACGCTGGCCATCTGCAACGTGGTGGGCTCGATGATCACGCGCGAGGCCGCCGGAACCATCTACACCCACGCCGGCCCCGAGATCGGCGTGGCTTCGACCAAGGCCTTTACCGCACAACTTACCGCGCTCTACCTGTTTGCCCTCTACCTGGCGCAGCAGCGCGGTACCATGAGCGCCGACCAGGCCAAAGAGGCGATTCAGGAACTCACACGCATTCCGGGTAAGCTGGAACACTTGCTGACCCGCGAAGAAGAATGTGAAGACCTGGCAAAAGAGTACTCGCGTTCCCAGGACTTCCTGTTCCTCGGACGCGGCATCCACTATCCGATTGCGCTCGAAGGCGCTCTCAAGCTGAAGGAAGTTTCCTACATTCACGCGGAAGGCTACCCCGCCGGAGAAATGAAGCACGGCCCCAACGCGTTGATTGACGAGAACCTGCCGGTAGTGATCATTGCGACCCGCGATACCAAGGACGCGCTATCGATGACCCGCTACGAGAAAACCTGTTCGAATCTCAAAGAGGTGAAAGCTCGCTCCGGAATGATCATCGCGCTGGCTACCGAAGGCGACGAGGACATCAAAGAAGCCGCTGACCACGTGCTGTACGTTCCTCCAGCGCCGGAAGAGTTGCTGCCAATTCTGGAAATCGTTCCGCTGCAGTTACTGGCGTATCACATCGCAGTCCGCCGCGGCTGCGACGTGGACCAGCCCAGGAACCTGGCGAAGTCCGTGACGGTGGAGTAAAGGGCGCTTCTGGCTTCTAGCTTCTGGTCCTAACCTAACCCGCTTGTCATCCTGAGCAAGGAAAGCGTCGAAGGACCCCTATAATCACGCTGCTCTGGGGTAACTAGCGGTGCTTCGACTCCTTCGTCGTTCGCTGCGCGGACGACTCTCTCGCTCAGCATGACACGCGTGAGACAGCGGACTGCGTCCGAGAGGACGCCTCCGTCATCTAAGCAGCTGATGTCTCCTTTTCAGACTTTCGCGGCCCGTCTGGTTCGCCCGGTGTCATTGTCCGCCCAGACCAGGCACCTGGAATTCGAGATATCCGGCACGACGCGCTTCGGCTTCGTCGCCGGGCAGTGGCTGTCTTTCAAGACGAACAAGCCAGATGGAGAAGAGATCACGCGCGCTTATTCGATCGCATCCCCACCGGGAGAAGATAGCCGTTTCGCGCTTTGCCTCAACCGGGTGCAAGACGGCTTCATGTCGAACTATCTCTGCGACATGAAAGCGGGTGACGAGATCAGCTGCCAGGGGCCGTTCGGTGATTTCATCCTGCGGCCGCCGTTGCGCGATACGGTTTTCATCGCCACCGGCACCGGGATCGCACCGTTCCGCTCCATGCTGCATTGGCTGCTGGACGATTCGGTTCGGCATCAGGACAAACAGCTCTGGCTGCTGTTCGGCAACCGGACCGAAGTGGACATTTACTATCACGAGGAGTTTCTGGCTCTCGCTGCCCGTCACCCGAACGTTCATTATTTGCCGACTCTCAGCCGCAGCGCCCCGGAATGGGGAGGTCTGCGCGGATACGTTCAGGAACATGTCCCCGCAATTGTTCAAGGTCGCACCGACATGCACGCCTACATTTGCGGTCTGGACAAGATGATCAAGGCCAACCGGGAGTTGCTGAAGGGCCTGGGCTGGGACCGGAAATCGATTCTGTACGAGAAGTATGATTGACGGGGCTGCATGGGGTCTCTTTGCTGCCTATGGGGTGTCCCCTTTTGCGCACTTCGGTCAAAATCTTTAACCCGCTGAGGACGCGAAGGGAACCGCAAAGGGTCGCAAACGAACTCCCATAGTCTCTGCCGCCACCCCGCTCGAAATACCCTGTATCCATCCTTTGATTTGGCGCATCTAAACCTTGACAATGATTCACTCAAGTCTTATCATTTTGGGCGTAGTAGTGCTTAATATTTTGATTACAAAGCACTTATAAAGTTCAAGGAGGGTCAGAATTATGGCCAAGATTATCGGAATTGACTTGGGAACCACCAACTCCTGTGTAGCCGTCATGGAGGGTGGCGAACCCAAGGTGATCCCTAATGAAGAAGGAGGGCGGACCACGCCCTCGGTCGTCGGCTTTACCAAGACCGGCGAACGGCTGGTGGGACAGGTAGCGAAACGCCAGGCCATCACTAACCCGGAAAACACGGTTTATTCGATCAAGCGGTTCATGGGACGCCGCTACGACGAAGTGACCGAAGAAATCAAGATGGTGCCCTACAAGGTGGTGCAGTCAGGCGACCACGTGGCGGTGCTGGCGCAAGGCAAGGAGTACACGCCTCCCCAGGTCTCCGCGATGATTCTGCAGAAGCTGAAGAAGGCGGCGGAGGACTATCTCGGCGAGAAAGTGACCGAGGCGGTCATCACCGTGCCGGCTTACTTCAATGACGCCCAGCGGCAAGCCACGAAGGACGCCGGCCAGATCGCTGGCCTCGACGTGAAGCGCATCATCAATGAACCTACGGCAGCTGCTCTGGCGTACGGTCTCGACAAGAAGAAGGATGAAACCATCGCCGTATACGACTTCGGCGGCGGCACCTTCGATATCTCGATTCTCGAAGTCGGCGAAGGCGTGATTGAAGTCAAGGCCACCAACGGTGACACCCACTTGGGCGGCGACAACCTCGACCAGCGCATCGTGGACTGGTTGATTGATGAATTCAAGAAGGATGAAGGTCTCGACCTGCGGGGCAAGGGCAATGAGATGGCGCTGCAGCGTCTGCGTGACGCCGCGGAACGGGCCAAGATCGAGCTCTCCACCACCATGGAGACTGAGATCAACCTGCCTTTCATCACCGCAGATGCCGGCGGCCCCAAGCACCTGGTCAAGAAGATGACCCGGGCCAAGCTGGAATCGATGGTTGAGGACATCATTCAGCGCTCGGTGGGTCCGTGCAAGCAGTGCATGAAGGATGCCGGCGTAGACGCCAGCAAGATCAATGAAGTCGTGCTGGTCGGCGGACAGACCCGCATGCCGCGCATTCAGCAGTTGGTAAAGGACCTGTTTGGCAAGGAAGGTCACAAGGGCGTCAACCCGGATGAAGTAGTCGCGATCGGCGCGGCCATCCAGGGCGGTGTGCTTAAGGGCGAAGTCAAAGACCTGCTGTTGCTGGACGTGACTCCGCTGTCGCTGGCGATCGAAACGCTGGGCGGCGTGGCTACGCCTATGATTCCGCGTAACACGACGATTCCGACCAAGAAGACGGAAACGTTCTCCACCGCGGCCGATAGCCAGACCTCGGTCGAAGTACACGTGCTTCAGGGCGAACGACCCCTGGCGGCGCAGAACCGCACTTTAGGCAAGTTCCACCTGACCGGCATTCCACCGGCACCGCGTGGCGTGCCCCAGATTGAGGTGACGTTCGACATTGACGCCAACGGCATCCTCAACGTGACCGCGAAAGATACGGCCACGGGCAAGGACCAGAAGATCACGATTACGTCGTCTTCGGGTCTGAGCAAGGATGAAGTCGAGCGCATGGCGAAAGAAGCCGACGCGCATTCGGCTGAGGACAAAGCCAAGCGCGAGGAGATCGACTCGAAGAACCAGCTCGACTCCATGGTTTACAGCGTGGAGAAGATGCTGCGCGAGCAGGGCGACAAGATCTCCGGTTCCGACCGTGGCGACGTCGAAAACGCCATCGCCGACGCGAAGAAAGCGCTGGAGTCGAACGAAAAGGCGGCCATGGACAAGGCGCGCGAGACTCTGACCAAGGCCTCGCATAAGCTCGCTGAACAGATGTACAAGGCGGCGCAGGCGCAGACCCCGGGTGCCGGTCCGACGCCGGGCGCAGGTGCGGGTCCCGAGCCAGGCGCCAACGGTGGCCCCAAGAAAGACGAAGGCGTGATCGACGCCGAGTACGTTGACGTAGAAGACAAGAAGTAAGCTGTCAGCTATCAGTAAAGGCCGTGTTGGGGACGGGTCTCAGAGCCGTCCTGGCCGAGGACGGCTTGGCTGGTTTGTGTGGACGCGGGCGACCCGCCCGCGAGGTTTTCGTAGCGCCGCCGTCCCGGCGGCTGTCGTGGGGGCATCCCGCCCCCAACCGCGAGGGCAGGATGCCCTCGGGACAGCGGGCGAGATGCCGGCGCTACAGGTTTGAGGAGAAGACAAATTGCAATTTGAAGTCAATGGTCAGGATTATTTTCTAAATTTCGCGGAAGACGAGGCCTACTGGTACGTCCTGGCGCCCACGCCGACGGGAGTGCAGCGTATTCCCGTTTACGTGGACTCGCCATCATACGAGCGCTTCGGCATTCTGGGGAAAAACCGTCATAACATCCAGAACTGAACTGTCATACTTCGCGATTTCTTGAGCGGCGCATAAGCAAGAATGGCCACCACCCCCAAGAAAGATTACTACGAAATCCTTGGTGTGAAGAAGTCCGCCTCGGCGGACGATATCCGCAAGGCGTTCCGCAAACTTGCGCGCAAGTACCATCCAGACGTCAATCCCGGCGACAAGGCCGCGGAAGAGAAGTTCAAGACCCTTTCCGAGGCCAACGAAGTCCTGAGCGATCCCAAGAAACGGAAAATTTACGACCAGGTCGGCTTTTACTCCGACAACATCGATGCCGCGACGGCCGAGGCTTATGCCCGGGCCGGAGGCGGCGCAGCTGACCCGGGTGCAGGATTCCCGGGAGCTCAGCCGGGAGGGGGCGCTCCGGGCGCCAACTTCGATTTCGGCGGCTTCGACTTCACCGACATGTTCGAAAACGCGCGGGGTCGAAAGGCGACCAGCTCTGGCACGGGCAGCTTCCGCGACATTTTCTCCGGAATCTTCGGTGGGCGGGGAGGGGCTACGCGGGAGGGTCCCGAGCCCGGTTCGGATCTCGAGTATCAGGTCAATGTGCCCTTCTGGACCGCCGTCCGGGGCGGCGTGATGCGCCTGAATATTACTCGGCGGGATACCTGTCCCAACTGCCACAGCCAGGGCTTTATCGAGGCCGGCGGTTCCTGCCCGGAATGTGGCGGCAAGGGGCAGGTCACGCAGACCGGCGGGCGAATGAAATTTAATGTCCCCTGCCCGAGATGCCACGGGACGGGAAAGAACATCTCGGTCTGCACAAATTGTCATGGCGAGGGTACGGTTGAACGCACCGAGCCTCTCGAAGTCCGGATCAAGGCCGGCACCCGCGATGGACAGCGCATCCGCCTCGCCGGCAAGGGCAATGCCGGAAGCCACGGAGGCCCAGCCGGCGACCTGTACGTAATTATCCGTACCGCCGACCACCCCATTTTCCAGCGTGAGGGGGACGACATCCGCATCACGGTGCCGGTGACCGCCACCGAGGCGGCTTTGGGCGCCAAGATTGAGGTCCCGACCATCGACGGCCGCACGCTGCTCAAGATTCCGCCCGGGACCCAGTCCGGACAGAAGTTGCGCCTGCGGGAAAAGGGCGTGCCTTCGGCCATCAAAGAGGGGACCCGCGGCGACGAGATTGTCGAAATCAAGCTCACCGTTCCCATGCCTCGGGACGAGCGCTCCAAGGAGATCCTGCGCGAGTTGGCCAAGTTGAATCCGGAAGATCCCCGCGCGGAACTCTGGAGCAAGGTCTGATGCCGGGTGGAGGAAGGCCGGCAGACCCTCTCTGGTCTGCCATCGGATTTGCGATTGGCATTGCTCCGGGAATCTATTTCCACCAGTTGGGCCTTGGAGTGGGCCTCGGAATCGTCCTGGCTGGCGCTTTTGGGCTGGTGCGGGCGGACATCAAGAACAAATACACCCGTCCAGCCGATCCTCTCTGGTTCGCAATTGGGCTGGCAATCGGCATTCTCGGTGGACTCTGGCTGCATTTTCTGGGGCTCGGTTGGGGACTTGGCATCGGATTGGGACTGGTTCTTGGGCTCGTGCTTGGCGCGGTCCTTGGAACAATCCGAGCTGATCTTGAAAGAAAGCAAATTGGAAGAAACTGAGCCACGCCCACTGAGTCGCAGTTGTATCTGTTACCTCCGTGCCTCCCCGCAAAAAATAATACAAAAAATTATTTTTACACTGCATCTAATTTCCCGTATGCTCACGGCTGCGAACCTGCATCCAGCCGAATTTCTGAAAGCGCAAGGATCGCCCCGGGAGGAAGCCGTCGAAATTGGCAACAGCTAGCGCGCCGCGTCAGGACCTCCAGCCACCCACCGTCATCCCCAGCCGGAAAAAATCGGTTCGCCTCACGCTCTGGCCTCTGGTCGCTGCCACCTTCTTTATGGTGTCGGGCGGTACCTATGGCACGGAAGACATCGTGCACGGGGCCGGCTACGGCAAGGCCATTCTCATCCTGCTGCTGACCCCGATTCTGTGGAGTCTGCCCACCGCGTTCATGATCGGCGAGCTTTCGAGCGCTCTGCCTTTCGAAGGCGGCTATTACGCATGGGTGCGCCGCGCCATGGGCAACTTCTGGGGCTTCCAGGAAGCCTGGCTGTCGCTGGTGGCGAGCATCTTCGACATGGCGATTTATCCCACCCTGTTTGTGCTTTATCTCAATCGCCTGTTCCCCTGGTTCGCTGTGGGACACCGGGGCACGATGGTCGCTTTGGCGGTGGTCATCGTCTGCGCCCTGTTGAACATCGCCGGAGTTCGGGTCGTATCCACGACTTCGTTGTGGCTGTTCTTCGCGCTCTCGGCACCGTTCATCATTATTGTGGCCATTGCCCCATTCAAGTTCGGGGCCCTCGCCCACGCCGTAACCACGCCGACTACGTCTACCGTTGACATTCTCGGCGGCCTGCTCATCTGCATGTGGAATTACATGGGCTGGGACAACGCCTCGACCATCGCTACCGAGGTCGAGCGCCCGCAGCGCACCTATCCTCGGGCCATGCTGGCCGCGGTTGTGATCGTGGCTCTGAGCTACATTGTCCCGGTTGCAGCCATGTGGATGACCGGGCTCTCTTCGAGCGCCTGGGAGACCGGCTCCTGGGCAGATATCGCCGGCATGCTGGGTGGGCCGCTGCTGCGCGTGGGACTAGCCCTGGGGGGCATGATCAGCGGCTTTGGCATGTTCAATGCCCTGGTCATGAGCTATTCCCGCCTTCCCCTGGCGATGGCGCAGGATGGCATGCTGCCGCGCGTGTTCGGGAAATTACATCCCCGCTCGCGGGCCCCCTGGGTGACAATTCTGGTTTGTGCGACCGGATGGGCTATGTGTCTGGGACTGGGCTTCGAGCGTCTTATCATTATCGATATTTTGCTTTACGGAGCCAGCCTCAGTCTGGAGTTTGTGGCGCTGATCGTCCTGCGCATCCGCGAGCCTGAGCTTCCGCGCCCCTTTCGGGTTCCCGGTGGAATGTTCGGAGCGGTGGCTGTCGGAGTAGCGCCCATGCTGCTACTTGGCTTCTCCGTCCTTCGGAGCCAGAGCGAGCACGTGTTGGGGATCAGTGCTTTTGCGTTCGGAATGCTGCTCATCGCGGCCGGCGTAGTGGCCTATTTCGCAAATACAGCCCTCAAGCCCGCGGGCTGGAGTGGAGCGCCGGACAAACCCGAGCCTGTAGCATAGCCAGGACTTCGCCACGGATTGACGCGGATTTCACGGATTTATCCGTGAGTATCCGGTTGATCCGTGGCTTTTGTCTTTTGGAGTAAAGTAGTAGAGATGACCAAGCGCAAATCCAAGGGCGCCTACATGATCTCGTCGGTGGCGGAGATGTATGGCATCCATCCCCAGACTTTGCGACTGTACGAACGCGAGGGCCTGCTCAAACCGTCGCGCACCGAAGGCAATACCCGCCTCTACACCGACGAAGACCTGCAGCGTCTGGAGTTTATCCTCTCACTCGCCCGCGACCTGGGCGTGAACATCAGCGGCATCGCCATCATCCTGCAAATGCGGGAGCGCATGGAGGAGATGCAGGTGCAGATTCATGATTTTGTGAAGTATATCCAGGAGGAAGTGCTGTCGCGGGCCACGGCGGCCGCCGATCCAGCCAAAGGCGCGATCGTGCCGGTGCGACGGCACTTGGTGGCGCCGGTGCCGCCGAATCGTAAACGACAATAACCTTCTGTGACGACAGTAGACCGACAACTGACGACTGCCCCCATGCTTCCCTTCAGGCTTATCTACAGCGACGACTACTTTCTCCCAATCGGCAGCCACGTCTTCCCGGCTGAGAAATATCGGCGCATCCATGACCGATTGCTGGAGACCAGGGTTGCCGCCCCTTCCGACTTCGTAACTCCTCAGCCGGCGTCAGACCAGGACATCCTGCTGGTCCACACTCCGCAATACGTCCAGAAGCTCAAGACCGGAACGCTTTCCGCGCGTGAAGAGCTCGAAATGGAAATTCCCTACTCGCCGGAACTGGTGAGGGCTTTCTGGCTGGCGGCTGGCGGATCGATTCTGGCGGCGCAACATGCGCTGAACGACCGCGTGGCCTTCAATATCGGCGGCGGCTTTCACCATGCTTTCCCCGATCACGGCGAGGGCTTTTGCATGATCCATGACGTGGCGGTGGCCATTCGCCGCATGCAGCGTGATAACAAGATTCGTAATGCCATGACGGTTGATTGTGATGTTCACCATGGCAACGGCACCGCAGCAATTTTTGCAGGCACGCGCACCCCGGGCGGGCCGCTACCTTCGACCTCGGCCGCCGCTATGAACCCAGCCCCCGCGGGGAAGATGCGCCACGCGCACGCTGGCGAAGTCTTCACCATCTCCCTGCACCAGCACAACAACTACCCGGCGTGGAAGCCGCATTCCTCGATTGACGTTGACCTGCCCGATGGCATTGGCGACGACGACTACCTGGCCTGGCTCGACAACGCGCTCAGTTCCGGACTGCGCCAGTTCGAGCCAGAATTGATCTGCTACATCGCCGGCGCTGACCCGTACCTCGAAGACCAACTGGGTGGACTCGCCCTGTCCATCGAGGGCTTAAAGCGGCGGGATGAGCTGGTATTTCGCGTGGCCAAGGCACGCAATATTCCGGTGATGGTCACATACGCAGGGGGCTACGCACAAAGAGTGGAAGACACGGTCACGATTCACTGCAATACGGTGGTGGCCGCAAAGGCCGTGTTCTGGAACAAATAGACTGTTTCCAGGTTGGCGTTACTCTTGTATCGCTCGTTTCTACCGGATTGGGTAGATCACAAGGCAGCACGGACGAGCAATGATCTCCAATAAAAAAGATGAGCTGCTTTCGTTTTTCTTTGAGCGCAACAACTGGCGTTACAAACGCTGCCTCGCTCCAGGAATGGACTGTGCCTCTACCGCAATACGATCTCATTCACTGCAAAACTCATGAGTGCTAGATCTTGTGGTTCGAGACGGTCATGTGAAGGCATTGACCCGGAGAATGGATCGGGAAACGGGGCCAACAATTCTCTTCGCCGATGTTGGGCGGAATCAGGCCACAACATTTAGTGGCTTCTGCGCCGAGCACGACTCCGAAATCTTTAGATCAATTGACATCAATACGTTCCAGCCGACGGATCCTGAGCATCTATTTCTGGCTGCATACCGCGCAGTGGCCAGAGAGCTCCATGCTCTGCTCGAGGCGTCCTCCAAGATTCAGACGACATACATGAAGCGAGTGGAGTTGGGTCTAGATAGTTGGGATGAGCCCACTCCCGCTGGCGTGGCCGCCGTTGGGTACATGACGAGGGCTTGTTCGACGCACTTGTACAAGAGCAGCTTTGATGAAGCTATCCTTGCGAAGCAGTACGACGCAGTTCTGCACGATGTGATCAAGATCGACCACGAAGAACCGACAGTGGCTGTATGCTCGCTATCCTCTATCGACGGGCTCTTGCGAGACGATGACTGGGTTCGCGTGGCACTCAACGTCCTACCTCTCAGCCAGACCGAATCGATAGTAGCTTTCAGCTATTTGCCGGAGGACGCCGCACTGGCTAGGGCGGCACTGAGGTTAATTCTGACTTCTGACGGTTCCTATCAAAAATACCTCCTTTCAAAGCTCATACTTAACAATTGTGAAAACTTTGTGGTATCGCCCGGATATTTTGGCAAATGGAGCCCCGAGAAAACGAAAGCGGTTACGGATTACTTTGTAAAGACACTATTCGACGGAGGACTCGATATTGAGAACAAGAACCTATATCTTTTTTAGACAGGGTGGGGGTGTTGATCTTTCAAAGCGAACTTCCACGCCCTGTCGTTCCAAAGTGCGGAACGACGAGGACGGGGCACCCACCTAGCACTGATAGAATAGTCATCATCTATGTTTGAGAATCTTTCCGAAAAGCTGCAGCGCGCATTCAAGACCTTGCGGGGCGAGGCCACGCTCAATGAAGAAAACATGCAGGAGGCGCTGCGCGCCATTCGTCTGGCGCTGCTCGAAGCCGACGTCAACTTCAAGGTCGTAAAGCAGCTTATCGATCACATTCAGGAGAAGGCGGTTGGCCAGCAGGTGGCGACCGCGCTCTCGCCTGCCGAACAGGTCATCAAGATTCTTCGCGATGAGTTGATCGAGATATTGGGCCGTGACACTGCGAAGGTGAAGTTCGCCTCGCAGCCGCCGACCGTCGTGCTCATGGCCGGCCTGCAGGGCTCGGGCAAGACCACCACGTCCGGAAAGCTGGCGAACTGGCTCAAGCAAGGCGGGCATCGTCCGCTGCTGGTTTCGGTTGACGTGTACCGCCCTGCGGCCCGCGAGCAGCTTAAAGTGGTTGCCCAGGCAATCAAAGCCAACATCTACGAAGGTGAAGTCGGCGAAGCTAACACGGCCACGGTCGAGCGCCTGGCCAAGGAAGCGCGCCGCGAAGCCATCAATACCGGGTCGGATGTGCTGATCGTGGACACGGCCGGCCGCCTGCACATTGACGATCAACTGATGGACGAGATGCAGTCGCTCAAACGGCTGCTCAACCCGCAGGAAATCCTGTTCGTGGCCGATGCCATGACCGGACAGGACGCAGTCAACTCCGCCGACGAGTTCCACAAAAAGCTTTCGCTCACCGGCGTTGTGCTGACCAAAATGGACGGTGACGCTCGCGGCGGCGCGGCGCTTTCGATTCGCCAAGTGACCGGCCAGCCCATCAAGTTCATCGGCGTGGGTGAAAAGTACGACGCGCTCGAACCCTTTCACCCGGACCGCATCGTCTCGCGCATTCTGGGCATGGGTGACATTCTCTCCCTGATTGAGAAGGCGGAACAGAATGTTGACAAGAAAAAAGCCCAGGAAATGGCCAGCCGGGCCCTCACCGGCGATGGCTTTTCGCTGGAAGACTTCCGCGACCAGTTGCGCCAGCTGAAGAAAATGGGGTCGATCCAGAACCTTATGGGCATGCTGCCCAGCGTCGGTCCCTTCGCCGGGATACAGAAGCATGCTGACAAGGTGGACGAGAAGCAGCTCAGCCGGGTGGAAGCCATCATCAATTCGATGACCCAGCATGAGCGCCTGCACCATGAGGTGATGAACGGGAGCCGGCGCAAACGTATCGCTCGCGGCTCCGGCACCAGCGTGCAGGAAGTCAATAACCTGCTGCGCCAGTACGCCCAGATGCGAAAGATGTTCAAGCAAATCGGCAAGCCCAGCTTCGCTCGGAGGATGGCGGGGATGAGGATGCCTGGAATGTAGGCGTCAGATCTCGGACGTCAGACCTCGGCTGATCCAAACGCTGGCCGCGACGTATTGAATGATTTGAGGTTGAAGTTGAAGTCCGAGGTCCGACGTCCGAGGTCCGCCCCATGAAGTGGCGATCGCTGGAAGAATCTGCACCCAACGCGGAAAATCGGTCCCTACATGACATTTTCGCTGAACGCAAAGCGCTGATCGCCAAGTACGTTCCGCCTGACACCCAGAATGTCCACGCCCGCGTGATCGCAGCGCTCAAAGAAAAGCGCTTGGCAGACGATGTTCTGACAGTCGACTGCAAGGCTCCAGCCTTCGAGCTCAATGATCACAACGGCACACTGGTTTCATCCGCCCGGCTTTTGACCCAGGCCCGCCTGGTACTCTGCTTTTTCCGTGGGCGCTGGTGCCCGTTTTGCGTAGGGCAAATGGAAGCCGTGAATCTGCTTCTGCCTCAGATCGAACGGGCCGGAGCATCGCTATTGGCCATCTCTCCGCAGACAGTGCAACAGTCCTTCTTCATGGTGGACCAGCACAAACTGCGCTTCCCCCTGCTCAGCGATGCCGGGAACCAGGTGGCGCGCCAGTTTGGACTGGTCTATCGCGTACCGGAGGAGCAGCAGGCTATCTACCGCCGGGCCTTCGTCAATTTGCCCTTCGCCAATGGCGACAACAGTTGGGAACTGCCCATCCCCGCAACCTTCATCCTGGATCGCGACGGCACAATTCTCTATGCCTCGGCCGACGAAGACTACACCCAGCGGCCGGAGCCGCGGGAAATCCTGCGCCAACTGAGCACCCGCCAGTCATCGCAATCCCGCCCATTTCAATTATGATTTGGATATGGGTGAGCGCTCACTTTGGAATGCTGACGACCAGCGCAGCCGTCTTGACGAGCTGACCGCCAGCACCACCAATCCCGCCAAGGACCTTCCTCTCCGCCGTGACGTGCGCCTGCTCGGAATTTTGCTGGGCCGCGTGCTGGTTGAGCAGGTGGGTGAATCGCTGCTCGGCGTGGTCGAGGAGTTGCGGCGCATCTTCATTCAGCATCGGGAGCAGCCGCGCTCGCAAACTGCTGCGCCGGATTTCCAGGACCCTCTGCTCAACCAGGCGCGGAACATAATCGCCCGCCTCACCATCGATGAGGCCCATCGAGTCACGAAGGCGTTTGCCATTTATTTTGAGTTGACCAATCTTGCTGAGACCAACCATCGCAAGCGACGACGGCGTGCTGCCAAGCTGCATCCTGAGCAGCCTCCTCTGGAAGGCTCGTTCCGGGGAACCTTCCGCCGCATGTGCGCTGCCGGGATCGATGCCGGGCAGGCACTCGAAGTTTTGCGCAAAATTAAAGTCGTACCCGTTTTCACCGCTCATCCCACCGAAGTCGCTCGCCGGACGGTGCTGCTCAAACGCCGCCGCATCGGCAAACAACTGGAGCGATTGGACCGTCTGCCTCTGACTGAGGCCGATGCCAGCCGCTTCGAAGCGCTGATCTTTGCGGAAGTGACTTCATTGTGGCAGACCGACGAAGTGCGCCTGGAGAAGCCGCTGGTGACCGACGAAATTCGCATGGGCCTCGATCACTATCCGTTTTCGCTGTTCGCCGCCCTGCCGCGTCTGTATGACGAACTGGTCGATTCCCTGCGCTCGGTTTACGAAATTGAGTTGCAGGAATGCGACGTGCCCGATCTGCTCTTTTTCGGTTCCTGGATCGGCGGCGACCGCGACGGCAACCCGTTCGTCACGCCCGGCTCCACTCGCGAAGCATTGCAGCGGGCGCGGAATGTGATCATCGGCCACTACATCGTGGAACTGGAACGCGCTACTGACCAGCTTAGCGCTTCCGTCCGCCAGGTAAAAGTTTCAGACGCAGTCCGTGCGCAGCTGGCGGGCTACAGCACGCAAATGGGCGATGAATATGCGCGCCAATCGCGGATTTCCAGCTCTGAGATTTATCGTCGCCTGCTCAGCCTGATCGTCATTCGCTTGCGCCAGAGCCGCGAAGGACTTAACCAGGCGAAGTCATATCAGTCTGCCAAGGAATTCGAGGGGGATCTGTTGCTGATCCGCGAAAGCCTGGCGATGAACCGGGGGCTGCGGCTGGCCGAACTGGTGATTGATCCACTTGTGCGTCAGGTGCGCGCATTTGGATTTCACCTTTCCACCCTCGACATCCGACAACACGCGCGCTTGCACGCCCAGGCGCTGTCCGAGATTGAAGCTGGTGGAATGTCCGCCTCGACCCAGGATGTGCTCGATACCTTGCGTGAGATCGCCAATCTGAAAAAGTCGTATCCCGCTTGCGCCATTCGCAGCTACATCATCAGCGGAGCGCAGTCAGAAGACGACGTCGTGGCGGTGACGAAATTGGCGGCCAGCTGCGGTGTGCAGGTCGCGGCTTCCGGAGATGACCCTGGACTGATGCCGGTGCCACTTTTCGAGTCGATTGAAGCTCTGCGCACTTCGGCTACGGTCATGCAGCGTATCTGGCGGGCACCCGACTACCAGCCTCTGCTCGATTCCTGGGGACGCTGGCAGGAGGTCATGCTGGGCTATTCCGATTCCAACAAAGATGGCGGCATGCTGACCAGCATTTGGGAGTTGTACAAAGCCCATCGCGACCTGCATCGAACGGCGCGCGAGTGTAACGTGAAGCTCCGCCTCTTTCACGGACGCGGCGGCACGGTCGGACGCGGTGGCGGTCCCACTCACACTGCGATACTCGCCCAGCCAGTGGGAGATTTTTCCGGCGAGATTCGCATCACGGAACAGGGCGAAGTGCTCAACTGGAAATATGCCGATCCCGTGCTGGCGGAGTGGAACCTCGAGATCATGATCGCGTCCTGTCTGGAGGCGCTCACGCGCACCCGCGGGCCCGCGCCCGGAGCCGACCAGCGCTGGGCGCCGGCCATGGAGCAGATGTCGGCCGATGCCTTCGCGTTCTATCGCCGCAACATTGCCGAGAGTTCCGAAGTGATCGAATACTTCGAGCAGGCCACGCCGGTGAACGAACTGGAGCACGCCCGCATCGGCTCGCGTCCTCCGCGCCGCGCCCAGGGGCGCCGTCTCGAAGATCTCCGCGCCATACCCTGGGTCTTCGGCTGGATGCAAAGCCGTCATGCCGTGCCCGCCTGGTTCGGCGTAGGTCATGCGCTGGAGCGATTCGCGCTTCAGGACTCCGCCAATGAATCCTTGCTCTGCGAGATGATGCGGAGTTTCCCGCTCTTTTCCGACTTGATTCGCAACGTGGAACTGGCCATGTCGAAATCTGATTTGACCATCGCACGACTCTACGCCGAACTTGTTCCCAACGTGGACCTGCGTGAACGAATCTGGAAGATGCTGGTGGAGGAATTTGAACGCACCCGTCGGATGGTTCTAAGCGTAACCGATCAAGGGGAACTGCTGAAGGGCAACCCTGTGTTGGCGCGCTCGATCCGCTTGCGAAACCCTTACGTGGACCCGATGAGCCTGGTGCAAGTCGAACTCCTGCGTCGCAAACGGGCCGGTGGAAGTGCGGACGGAGTGGACTTCGCCTTGGGCGCGACCATCAACGGTATCGCGGCAGGCTTGCACAATACCGGGTGACCGGGACTGGCGGCTCAATTTCAAACTTGTCATCCTGAGCGGAGTAGCTGCTTCGCAACGCTGAGCAGCTACGCAGTCGAGGGACCCCTACCTGCCTGGCTGCCTTATGTTCCCGGATGTCAAAGACAGAGTCCGTTCCCGCTCCAGCAACGGTCGCCGCGATGTTAGGGGTCCTTCGACTCCGACAGTTCATTCGCAAGCGAATGAACTGTGTGCGCTCAGGATGACACGTGCCTTGTGGTTGGCTCGTCAGCGGCCGGCCGCCGCCAATTCCCTTTCCGTACTGGGTTCGTACTCGACGATATATCCGGCGACGGCACTTGCAGCCACCGTCAGCGGGCTGGCCAGATACATCTGCCCGGGCCCGCTGCGCCCGGGGAAGTTGCGGTTTTGCGCGCTGATCACCACCTGCTCCGGGCGCGTGGTCACTCCCGGCCCGGCGTTGATACACGCGCCACAACTCGGCTCGATCACGTGCGCTCCCGCCTTCTGAAAGACGTCCAGGTAGCCTTTGCGAATGCAGTAGTCCCGCGTCTCCTGAGATCCGAACTGAATATAGAATTTCACCGAATCCGACACACGCTTGCCCTGCTTCAAGGCGTCGGCCAGCACGCGGGCATACATATCCATGTCTTCATTCTTGCCCGCCGTACAAGTGCCCCCGTAGGCCAGCTCAATCGGAACCGGCATGTCCAATTCACGGACGTATTTCCCATTGCCGGGGTCGCCGGGAGTCGCCACCATGGGCGTGATTTCAGCGGCATCAAGTTCGATGGTGTGCGCGTACTGGGCGTCGGGATCGCTGTACAGGCCCTCGACCAGGGACTCAGCTTTCTTGCGGTCCATGCCGCGCCGCTCTACTAGGAAGTCAACCGCTTTCCCGTCAGGCGCAACGATGCCGGTGAAGCCGCCGATCTCCGCGGCCATGTTGGTCAAGGTGGCGCGCTCGTCCACGCTCAGTTTTTCGATGGCTTCCCCTGCATACTCCATCACCTTGGCCAGGGCCTTGCCACTGCGCACGTAATCAAGACTGAGAATCCTCAAAATAAAATCTTTGGCTGTCACATTGGGATGCTTCCTGCCGCGAATGATGATTCTCACCGATTCCGGCACCTTCACCCGCACGTCCTTTGTGATCCATGAGTTGAAGACGTCGGTGGTGCCGATGCCAAAGGCCACGCAGCCGATTGCACCCACGTGCGGAGTGTGCGAATCAGAGCCGATGTTGAGTTGTCCGGGCAGCGCGTAGCTCTCCAGCACAATGGAGTGGCAAATTCCTTCCGACCCTTTGCGGTCTTTCAACTCGCCATGCAGCTTGATTCCCTGCCGTGCGGCAAAGTCCTGCTGCTTCAGTTTGAGTTGCGTGGCCAGGTCGAGCAGGCCGAGCTTCTTTTTTTCCTCCGAGATCACCTCATCAAGGAAGGTCAGGTGGTCGCGAAAAAACAGAATGCTCGAAGGATCGCTGACCTTGGCGTCCTTGCCTACGTAGCGCTCGAAGAAAATGGCCGCCATGGGCGTGACGTATTCGTGGCTGAAACGCAGGTCGGCGCGGGCGAAGCCGGTGTCGCCGGGTTTCACCGCGCCAGTAACAGCCTGGGCGGAGCTTTTCTCCGCTGGACGGGCGGGGACGCCCGCCCCTCTCTGAGAATCGAGCATGTGGCGGGCGAAGATTTTTTCCGCCAGGGTCATGGGGCGCTTTTCTGTCTCGATGGGCGGGAGGAAAACCTTCTTTTGCAGGCGCGCGACGTTGAAAGGGAACAGGCCGCCGTATTCGATTACCTGCCGCGTGATCTCGTCTTCGCCGGTGGTGAATTCAGTGAGCGGGATTTCCTCTGCCGCCCGGACTTTGTCAATCAGCGAGAAATTGGTTGAAGTCAGCAGGCCCAGGTTCTGGCAGTTCTGTTTGTAAATCCGCTCGATGTTCTCGGCGATTACCAACTGGATCCCGGCGCACATCTCGGCATAGGGCGACTGCTCCCGGCTTGAGCCTTTGCCTCGCCGCTTGCCGCTGACGGCGCATACGAAGCCGCCCTTCTTTACGTCGCTGCGTCCGATGGGCAGCATGTCGCCGCATTTCAAGCCCAGGTAGGGGATCTCACCCAGAGTCTCGTCGAAATAGAAGCAGTAGTGCGCGGGAGTGATCTCGTCAGTCGAGATGTCATCGCGCAGCTTGGGATTGTTGGCCGGATGCCGGGTGTCCCAGGGCAGATCTTCGCCGGCCAGCTGGCGCTTGATCAGTTCCGGGTCTTCGGTGAGGAAAAGAATGCGCCCTTGCAGGCGAACTTTATTGGGCCGTTTGTCGATCTTGCGATCAAGAAGCGAGGTAATCACTTGCCTATTTTACTGCTGGGGCCTCGGTTATAGGACGCGGAAAGTGCTAAGTATCTCTGCCGACTGAAGCCGCTTCGCGAAAGGCCATTGATGCAGCGCTGAAATGCTGCTCCACCCAAAAAGGCTCTACCCAAGGGACTGAGTCAACCCAAAGGTCAACACCCAGCCGAACTGTTGTCCACCCTAAGATCCGTCTAGTGGTGGCCGTGTTTGCGGTCGTACTCTTCCCCTGCCTGAATGGCCACGCTCAAGCGGTTTTCCTTGGGCGCCAGCGGACAAGTGGCGTAGGGTGTGACCGCGCATGGAGGATTGTAGGCACGGTTGAAGTCGAGCACCACCGTGCTGTTGGTCACGGGACCAGTCTTCAGGAAACGCCCACCGGGATAAGTATCGGTCTTGCTGGTGGGATCGCTGAAGACGAAGAACAGGCCACTCGCGGCGTCGCCGCCCAGATCGGTCAGCCTCAGTTCCCGACCATTGAGTTTGAAAACCGCAGTCCCCGCGATCGGTGTCGGGGAGACATCGCCCAGCACGTTGGGAACATCGATCGTCTGTTTGCCGTCAGACGGCAGGAAGGATGCGGTCACCCGATACGACAAGTCCAGGGGAAAGAATTGGGCCCCGTGGTATTGGCGCACGGCGTCACTCTCCAGGTCTTTCAGCCGGATGCCGACGCGCTCGCCGCGGACAATCACGTGCAGCCGCAGATTCCCCAGCTCGACGACCGTCGGATCGCCCGCCGTATCCGGCCGCAGCTCGGCCGTGGTGGCCGGCTTGCCCGCGATGACTGCATTGGCGTCGGGAGCGAACTTCACAGTCACAGACTTGCCTTGCAGGGTGAATGATCCAGCGTGCGCAGGCCCTTTGGGAAAGACGACGGCATTTTCCGGATCAGTGCCAAAGCTGTTCTCGCCCGGCTTGAGCCAGAATAGTCCGGCCAGCGGCAACCATTCCTGTTTGAGATCGTCGACCAGTTCACCTTTCCACTTCTCAAATGACTGCTGGTAGGCAGGATCGACCGGGGCCGGCTTGTCCGCCGCGGATGCAATTCCGCACGGTGCCGAGACAGCCATCGCGACCAGCAATACCGCGAGTTTCCGATTCATACTCTTTCTTTTCGGTACTCTTGAATCTCCGGCAGCGGTTCCAGGCCTCGCCCGGCGAAAATCTCCGCAAATTCGTGGAGCAGGGCGGGATGTACCAAGCCATTCGAGGCCAGGGTTTCACGACTGTTGAGCTGGAAGGCTCCGTCTTTGAAATCCGTTACCTTGCCGCCAGCCTCCTCGACAATCAAAACACCTGCGGCCGTGTCCCAGGGATTGAGGTTGAACTCCCAGAAGCCATCAAAGCGGCCGCTGGCCACGCAGCACAGGTCGAGCGCCGCGGAACCTGCCCGCCGCACGCCGTGCGTTCGCAACGTGATCTGGTGATAGAAGTGAATATTCGGGTTCTTGTGCCGCTTGTGGCTGGGAAAGCCGGTGGCCACAAGACACTCGGACAGGTTCGCAATCTTCGAAACCTGGACTCGCTGCTGGTTCAGGTAGGCGCCGCTTCCCCGCTCGGCGGCGAACAGCTCGTCGCGCGTGGGGTCGTACACCACGCCGGCAACCAACCGGTCCTTGTGCTGCAGTCCCAGGGAAACGCAGAACACCGGAAATCCGTGCGCGAAGTTGGTGGTGCCGTCGAGCGGGTCAACGAACCAGCGATAGTCACTGCCAGTATCGACCAGGCCTTGCTCTTCACCGAGAATATCGTGAGCCGGCCAACGCGCCTTGATCCGATCCCGGATCAGGATCTCGGACGTGCGGTCGGCCACCGTGACCAGGTCCGCATCGCCCTTGTACTCGACCTTCACATGCTGCTGGAAGTATTCCATCAGCAGAGCGCCAGCCTCGCGGGCGATCTCCGCCATCGCGGGCACAAAACTGTCGGGATTGGATTGAGTCATGGCCACTGGTAATCAGCCCGGGATATACAACTGCAATTTCAGATTTTAGACTGCAGATTTACGCCCAGTCGGCAAGATCTGAGGCAGGATATTCGACGTCACAATCTGAAATCTAAAATCAAGAATCTAACAATCGCCCTGCCACCGTCCTACTTGCGCTTTGCGCCGTCTTCGGCGATGTACATGATCTCGTGCTTGAAGATAAACAGGTTGGGCTGGTCTTCGCGGGTCAGCCTGACCATATTCTTGTCGTAGTATTCGATCCAGCCGCGGACGACCTCGCCGTCCGCCAGCTTGATGCTGACAGGCTTCTGTTTTTCTCCCAGTAACTTCAGATATGCAGCCTCCTCGGAGGTTTGCTCGGGAGGGGCAGGCCTTCCCTTGCGGGAAGCGCCGGGCGATCCTTGTCCTTGAAAAGGCATAGCAGATATCTTACACGCTGTCAGTGTGGGTCGGACACTCCCTTCGACTTCGCTCAGGGCAGGCTCTGTCCGACGCCTTTGACCTGGACTTTGGGCCGTCCACTCTTTCTGGCTAACCAGAGGTACTGCAGCAGGAGTCGCTAGAACGTAAGTCTTATTCCGAACTGGAACTGACGCGGCGCACCCAGTGAAAACACGCCCGAACCTGGACCAATGCGGTTGGCCGCGCGTTCCGAAGCCACGGTGCCGTTCACTGATCCCAGCTTACCGTTCAGCGCTCCGCTCAGTCGGTTGCCGGGACCGTCGAAGTTGGCGAAGTTGAGAACATTGAAGGCCGACACGCTGGGCTCCAGAACAAACCGGTCTCCGAACTTGATGGGCCGCGCCAGGGTCAAGTCCAAGGTGCGCAGCCAGGCCAGGCTTACGTTATCCGCTGGAGCGGTTGCGATGGTCGGCGAGTCCGCACCCAGTTGCAGCAATTGCGATCGTGACAGCAAACCGGCATTCACCAGGGCCCGGCCGGCGGGAGTCAACTGATCGCCAAAGTTGGCGTTGTAGTTTTGGATCACCGTATTCAATTTACTGGCCTTGACCGCGCGTCCAAACGCCCCGATGTTGGTTCCCGGCAGAACATCGCCGTAGGAACCGGAGCCCGTCTGGCTTTGCCCGCCAAAGGACCCATCGCCGCCCACGTCAGTACGGAAAATCTCTCCTCCCACTCCGCCACTGGAGGGAAGGAAAAGAGTCTGGGGAAGAGGCGAAGCAACCTGCGCCATCAGGCCCAGGCGGATGCCGCGGGGCAAGTCCAGGACCGAGCCCAACGAGAATTGGTTCTTGCGGTCCTGGGATGCGGAGCCAAAGAAGGCGGTCGGGTGGTTGAAATCCGCCGCCAGGGGCAGCAGGTCCTGATCGCCAAGCCCTCCGGCAATGTTGCTGCGGAAACTGGAGTGGGTGTAGGAAAACTGCAGGGTTCCGCCTACCACTCCACGCACCGGATTGGTGACGTGAGTGCGCAGCGAAAGTTGCACGCCGCTGTAGAGCGAGCGGCCGGCGGGGAAGAACATGGTGTTGCGTCCCACCAGCGGATTGATTCCGGCGAAGGCAGCACCGGTATCGGAAGTCAAGCCGAACAAAGATGCCGGAGCGCCGCCCAGAAACTGACCGCCGGAATCCAGTCCGTTGCCGGCAAAATCCGCAATACTGGCGCCGGGAACCACTGCCAGGTAGCAGTTGACCGCAGTCTGCGAACTGGCGCCGGCACTTCCGGCGGGCGCGCAAGCCGCACTTAGCGGGTTCGCAAGCAACGTGTTGTTGATCGCATTCAACGCCGCATTCGTGTTCAGGTGCGACGCATCTCCCACATGGTTCGTGTCATACCCGATCAGATAATGGGTGCCGACGTTGCGCACGTAATCCACGCTGAACAGAGTCGTCTGCCGTATCTGCTTCTGAAAACCGATGTTCATCTGCAACGAGCGCGGCGTCTGGTAGTTGGGGGCCAACAGGCCTTGCTGGCTGTTCAGCGCCTGCCCCAGGTAGCTGGGATTAGGAGAGCTGGAAGTAAGCGCGGCATTGGCCGCCTGGAAGGCGGTTTGCAAATCGGCAATCGCGGTCGCCACGTTTCCGATGGGCTGCCCGTAGAGGCCCGTAGCGCTTTGGGCAACGTTGCCGGGGAAAATGACCACGCCGTGGCTGGCGCACGGGTCGTTAGCCTGCGCGTTGAACTGTCCGTTCGCCAGCCGGGCCACGCGATCCCCCAGCAGGTTGCTGAATACGTTGTTGTCGTAGTACATGCCGATCCCGGCGCGGACAACGGTCCGTCCACTCTTCCCCGGGTCCCAGGCCAGGCCAAGCTGCGGAGCGAAATTCAGGTTGGGCTGTCGCACCCGTCCGCCCAGTCCGGAATTTCCTCCGAAATGAGTAAGCAGGTCGCCACTGCCGCTACAAGGCGCCTGGCTTCCATAAGAGGCTGCGACTGCCGAACATGGAACGGCAGGCAGGTCAGAATCGCTGCGTCCGGTATCGCGAACGTACTGCACTCCAATGGTCATGGTCAGGTTGGGGCGCATTTTCCACGTGTCTCCGAGGTACGCCTGCATGCGCGTATCGCTGAAGCCGCCGCATGGCGATCCGAATCCAGACTTTTCGCTGAAACAGCTGAAGCCGTTCCCCAGCGTGATACTGTCCACCGGATAGTTCAGCGGATTGTTGGCACCCCCGGCAAAAGGTCCAGTAGCCGCAAACGCCACGGCGTCTGCGCCCGTGTCCGAACCCACCTGCGGAGCTAAACCAAAGAGATCGGCGGAAATCAGACTGTCAATCTTGTTCACTGCCACGCCGAAGCGAAAGGTATGACCCTGCCAAGTCCGGGTGCCGTCGTAGCGGGCCTGGATGTTGGCCTGCTTCGTCTGTTGCGGGGCCTGCGGGTTTGGCCCGCTGGCGAATCCGGAGCCTCCGGTGAAATTCAGGCTGAGTCCGGGGGCGGGATTGAGAATGTCGGCTCCCGCCACCGCGTCGTCAATGCGGTTGGAGTAGCGATCGTAGGCGAAGCGAATGCTATGGAGATATGGTCCGCGGGTGAAATCGAAACCAAGCCCATTCCCATACGTGGTGTCGCGACTCTTGAGCGGCTGGTAGTTGCTGCCGCCAAAGGCATTGACGTCGCTGCCATTGTCATAGGTAAAGCGGTAGAACACCCGCGACTGGGTGGAGAGTTTGTAATCGAGACGGGCCGCCACTTCGGTCTCGTGAAACGGAGCGCGATAACTTCCATTCAGAACATCGAAGGGCGCATTGAAGATGGCTGGGGCGTAGAGATCCTGTTTGAAATATTCTCCCGACAGAAAGTAGAAGAGTTTGTCTTTCTTCCATGCGCCGCCGACATTTCCGCCGAAAACCTCGCGCGAGTAGGAATTGTGCTGACCTCCGGGAAGATCGGCGTTGCCGGCGGCTTGGTCGCGAAAGTTGCCAAAAAGCTGACCGTGCAGATCATCGGTAGCGGTTTTGGTCGCTACGTTCACCACGCCTGCGGAGGCCAGACCGGAAGAGAGCGGAAGCAGCGATTGCCCGACCTCGACTTCCTGGACGGCGCCCACCGGTAGGTTCATCGTCGTAGCGCCCACCGCTTCGTCCGTGATGTCTAAACCATCCACCTGCATCCGGATGGTGCGGCCATTGCGGCCGACCACGGATGTGGCCGTAAGTCCGCTCTTGGAGGGCGCCAGCACCTGGCCGTCAAGCAACTGCACTCCGGGCTCAAGCGGGGTCAAATCCAAAAACTGTCGATCGCTGGGAATCTGCTCCATCTGCGCGGTATCGACGGCGCCCCGTATTTCCGCCGACTCGGTGTCCACCAGTTTGGCCGAAGGGGCGACCACACGTAACAGCCTGGCGTCGCCGGTCGCCGTCCCCGCGGCCTGGATTCTGATCAGAAGGTCAGCCGGCTGAAACCCTTTGGCCTCCACGTGCAAGACATATTCTCCCGGAGGCAGATCACGGAAGGCATATGTGCCAGCCGGGCTGGTTGTGGTACGAGAGGATTGCCCCGTTATTTTATTGGTGATGGTAAGGTCGGCGCCGCTGATCGACGCACCTCTAGGGCCCGTTATCGTTCCGGAAACATTGCCGGTGGAGGAATCCTGGGCGTAGGCTAACGATGAAATCACGAGAAGGACCGCGACCGCTCCGGCCCACAGACCTGACCGCCTGAAGACGGAGCGGGTACAACCAGTATTGCTCGACATTCGTCTCGCTTACCTTCCTTAATAACCAGCAATCCTACAAGACTTTCACAACGGAATTTGTCCCGTCAACCGCCGCAGTGCGGGTCGGACACTCCCTGTGTGGGTTGGACACTCCTGTCCGACGCCTTTGACTTGGACTTTTGTGGTCACAAACCTCATTCACCAGACAGCAAACCAAGCTTTTCAAATCAAAATCAACAGCAAAAGCGTCGGACAGGAGTGTCCGATCCACACACATACACCCACACACCCCATTCCCATTCAATGCGACTTGGACGTGTAGTATCCCGTCCGGTGGCGTACCCTGAAGCCGGATTCTGCGGGCAGCCCTGCGACGGTTACGTGTATACGACGGAAATCCGAATCGGAAAGCCGCTGCGAAGGATAGTACGCCAGCAGGTATTGGGTGCGCAGTTCATCGCTGATCTGGTGAAAGGCTTCGTCCAGCTGTGACAATGACGACGCGTAGAAATACCTGCCGCCGGTGTCCGCGGAAAGCTGGATCAGGGCGTGCTCGCCGCCAGTGTCGCGTCCCGCGCTGGCCTCGATGGGCACTATGATGATGCTGTACAGAATGGCTTCCGCGGTCTCGGCCGCGCGCACCGCCTCCTGGTAATCCACTTTGCTCATGGTGTCGCCGCCATCGGTAATGACCACCATCACTTTGCGGCCCACCCTCGGCTCCAGCGCCTGCGACCCAAGAAACAGGGCGTCATAAAGGGCTGTGGCTGATCCCAGGCGAATCCGGTCGATGCCGCGATCGATCACCTTGAGATCTGAAGTGAAGGAGGTCAATTCACTCACCGTCTCGCTGAACTGGTAGAGCGACAAGGCGTCCACCGGCCGCAGGATGGCATGAGCGAAGCGACGGGCCGAAGCCAGTTCCAGGGGAAGGTCCTTGCGCGTGCTCAGGCTGGTGTCAATGGCCAGAACAATGGAAAGGGGCAAGGCCGATTCCTTGTCGAAGACAGCGATCTTTTGTTCATGGCCGTCTTCCTTCAACTCGAAATTGTCTTTTTTCAGTGAGGCGATTGGAGCTCCGTGTTCGTCAGTTACGGTGACGAACACATTCACTAGCTTAACGTCAACTTTGAAAGTGGTATCGGGCTCCTGGGCAACGGAGACAAGGCACAGAACTAGCAGTAGACCTGCGGTCGCAACCTGTTTCATCTGGAAGATTGGGATACGTCGCTGCGTTCTCCTGGTGCCACCGTGCGGCATGCCTGCGACAAGGAGCCTCTTCCTCAGCAGGCTGAACAGAAATCGCACATACACACCGCGGAGTACTCAGCCAAACCGGCTGGTCACTTAGATGCACGCCCCCCGGAATGGGTGCCTTGGGGGCTGGCAATCTCATCCGGGAAGGGCTCGCCGTCAGCCCAGACCGCGCCATCTTCAAAGTGCTCCTTCTTCCAGATAGGCACGGTACGCTTTAGCGTATCGACGAGCCAGCGGCAGGCGTCGAAGGCGGCCGCGCGATGGCCCGAAGCCACCACAATCAGCACGCTGGTTTCGCCGATCTCCAGCCGTCCCAGGCGGTGAACGATCACGACATCGCGAATCTTGAACTCAGCCAGTGCCCGCTGGGCCAGCTCCTCCATCTGCTTAAGCGCCATCTCTTCATACGCCTCGTAATCCAGGTATAGGGTGCGGCGGCCACGAGTGTGGTTGCGAACGATGCCTTCGAAGACGGCGGCGGCCCCGTCCTCTGGTCGCTTGATCTCCTTCAAAATGGCGGTTGTGTTGATCGCCTCGCGGACGATGGTTGCGTGGCTGGGTTTTCCGGAAGGCGTTTCGCCGTCTGATCCTCCGCTCACCGGCGGCAGGAGCGCGACTTCATCTCCTGGCCTTAATCTGGTGGCGGGTCCGGCGTACTCCTGATTCACCGACATGGCGAGCGACGACGCCGTGTCTTTCAATCGAGGGATGACTTGCTCGTAGTGACTGAGAACATCCCCGAGCGTGGCATTCTCCGGAAGGCTGAGCGAGTCGCTCGGCTTGCCGGCGAGGTCT